>JAIOPD010000034.1 GCA_021414115.1 Planctomycetia bacterium | reverse complement strand
CCTGCGCTTCGGCATCCTGCCTGCGCTGGCCAGCAACGCCGGCTCTCGGGGCACGGGCAGCCCCTCGCGGGTACTCGAAGGCCGGGGAAGCCCGGAGCGCGAGCGACGGGTAGACGCTTTCCACCCCAACCCGCTCCGCGTCACGTCCACGAAGCGCCGCCCGCTGTCCCCTCGCTGCTCAGCGGTGGAGCGCATTCGACTTTGGTGTTTTGCCGGCCCGGGGGGCCAAAAGTCGCCGCTTCGCGGTCTTTCGGATTCTTGCGGCGGCAGGATCGCCGACGCTCGTCGAGCGTGTGCCGACCCTCCCGTCGCCTACCGGTTCTGGCTTGCCAACACGACGCTACACTTCGACTGGATGCGCTCTAGATCGCATTCGAGTGATGTGGAGCGGTAGCCGCGGTTGCTAAAGCCGTTGAGACATTCTGTTTCCGTGACGCGACCGAGGAACTGTCTGAAGTTCCGCTTGCACTTACCGCATGTCGTCAACCTCAACCGGCTCCCCGCCGCTGGCACGCCTCGCCATCCGTTCACCCGTCGCTCGCGCTCCGGGCTTCCTCAGCAGCAGACACAATCGAGAACCCGCGAGGGTCTGCCCATGCCCCAGAGCCGGCGTTGCTGGCCAGCGTAGGCAGGATGTCGAAGCGCAGGCAGCATCGAGTGAGTGAAGCCCAGGATGGGCGGAACGAACGTCCGGCTCTCGGGGCATGGGCAGACCCGAGCCCGCAGCGAACGTCCGGCTCGCGGGGTACGGGCAGACCCGACCCACCACTCGGGCCCCCGTCAGGCGATACACTCGAGTCAAACTCGCTCGAGAGGGCTTTCCCCATGTCCACCACCGCCCCCGCCATTCCCACGCTGCCCCCCTGCGGCCATCGGCCCCGGCCCTACACAGGCCCGTCGAAGGACGAGGTGATCTCGCTCCGCAAGCAGTTCGTCAACCCGACGATCTTCACCTACTACGCGAAGCCCCTGATGATCGTCGAGGGGCACATGCAGTATCTCTACGACGAGACGGGCCGCCGCTACCTCGACGGCTTCGGCGGGATCGTGACGGTGAGCGTGGGGCATTGCCATCCGAAGATCGTGGCCGCCGTCAACCGGCAGAATGAGATCCTCCAGCACACCACGACGATCTATCTCAACCCCTGCATCGCCGAATACGCCCGGGATCTCGCCGCCCGGATGCCCGGCAATCTCAAGGTCTGCTACTTCGTCAACTCGGGCTCGGAGGCGAATGACCTCGCGATCCTGATGGCCCGAGCCTACACCGGCTCCTTCGACGTGGTCGCGCTCCGCAACGGCTACCACGGCGGCAGCATGCAGACGATGGGGCTCACCAGCCACCACACCTGGAAGTTCAACGTGCCGCACAGCTTCGGCGTGCATCACGCGCTCTTCCCCGACCGGCTCCGCGGCCCGTACGGCTACGACGATCCAGCGGCCGGCGTGAAGTATGCCGCCGACGTGAAGAACCTGATCGAGTTCGGCACGCCGGGCAAGGTGGCGGCCTTCATCGCGGAGTCGATCCAGGGGGTCGGCGGCGCCGTCGTGTTTCCCGACGGCTACCTGAAGGCGGCCTACGAGCATGTCCACGCCGCCGGCGGCCTGTGCATCGCCGACGAGGTGCAGTCGGGCTTCGCGCGGACGGGCTCCCATTTCTGGGGCTTCGAGACGCAGGGCGTGATCCCGGACATCGTCACGATGGCAAAGGGCATCGGCAACGGCGCGGCGCTTGCGGCCGTTGTCACCACGCCCGAGATTGCGCAGGCGCTCACATCGCGAATCCACTTCAACACGTTCGGCGGCAATCCCGTCACCTGCACGCAGGGCCGGGCGGTGCTCCAGGTGATCGACGAGGACGGCATCCAGGCCAATGCGGCGCGGATCGGCGGAAAACTGAAGACGGGCTTCGAGGCCCTGGCGCGGAAGCACGACCTGATCGGCGACGTGCGGGGCCTCGGCCTGATGCTCGGCATCGAGCTCGTGAAAAACCGCGGCACCAAGGAGCCCGCCAAGGAGGCCTGCATGCGGGTGTTCGAGGCCTGCCGCGACCTCGGGCTCCTGATCGGCAAGGGGGGGCTCCACGGGAATGTCCTGCGGATCAAGCCCCCAATGTGCCTGAGTGAAGCCGACGCCGGCTTCATGCTCGACGTTCTCGACGCCGCCTTTCAGGGGCTCTGACCGCGTCCGGCGAAACCTGGCGGCCGGCCGGCCGTTGAAGCCGGGGGCAGCCATACTTGGTGGGTCCGGGATTGCCCATGCCCTCCGTCGGGAAGCCCCAAGCGCGAGCGCGGGGTATACGGGTCGCACTGAGACGGTACCGGATTGGTTCGCCAGCGGTGGCCCGGACGATATCCTTGACTGCCTGAAGGAGGAATGATGGCAACGGCATCGATGGCGAATAGACGGCAGGCCTTGGCGGCTCTGGCCGCGGAACGCGGCGGCAGCCAAGGGGCGACGGGCCGACTCTGGAAACGCGTGGCCCTCGCCGTCGCCATCCTCGCGTTGCTCGCCTTCGTGGCAATGTGGCTTCTCGGATTCTTCTCCACACCACGCGAGATCGCCGAGATCCGCCGGCTCGTCGACGAGCAGGTTGTGCAACTCGAGACGGCCGCTCGCACCGGCACGCCCCCTGACCAGGTCGCGGGCTACCAGAACATGAGGGACACGATGCGGGCGGTTCCACGGCAGTACCGGGAACAGGCAGGCCGGGAGTTTGGCCGGTTCTTCGCGGCCCGGGATCAGGCCGAGATGGACTCGTATTTCGCCCTGCCTCCGGAACGCCGGCAGGCCGAACTCGACCGCAGGATCAAGGCCGACGAAGACCGTCGCAAGGCTTGGGAGTCCGAACGAGCCCGTCGTGAACAGCAGCGGCGTGACGCCGCCGGCGGCAATGCCAACGCCAGCGGGCCCGGGCCGACCGGAACTCCTTCCGGCCGACGCGGGGGCGGCACCGAAGAGAGCCGTAACCTCTGGGGAAAGCGGCAGATCGACCGGACGACTCCCGAGCAACGGGCGCAGAAGGCCGAATACCGCCGGGCCGTCGAGGAACGGCGGATTCAACTCGGCCTCGGCCCCAGCCGCCGCAGCTGAGGCTGCGCGAGGGCAGCGGCCCAGCGTCAGCCCTCCAGCCATTCCGGTCGCAGCAGCATCATGAGCCCCAGGGCCAGGATGACGAGGCCGCTGACGAGCTTCAACCAGCGGCCACCGGTCTCCTGAAGCTTGCACCGAGACAGGGTCGCGACGACGCCCGCCACCATCACTGTGTCGTCAAACATGTAGGCGGCGATGTACAGCCCCAGATAGCCGTAGCGGGCGGCTGCCGAATAGCCCCTCTGGGACAGTACCTCCGTGTAGAGGGCGGGAAGCCCGGCCGTGCACAGCAACTCCACGACATTGACGAGCACGGCGAGCACGAAGACTCCGACCATGGCGGCCGGGAGGTTCTCGGCGGTCACAATGGCCCTGATGCGGGCGTAGATGCCGGGCTTTGCCGACTCGGGGATCGACAGCGACGGCCCGTGCCCCGGGGCGAACCAGTCCTTCACGTGAACCATCCCGATCGCGACGGCCAGCATGCCGAGCGACACCTGCACCGGCCGCAGCATCCCCACCCATTCGAAGACGTTGAGCCACGCAGCCATGAAGGCAAAGTAGGCGGCTCCGCTCACCATCACGAAGGTGCCGGCCACGGCGAGGATCCGCCAGCGGCTCTGGAGGTTGACGAGGATCGAGAGCAGCAGGAGCAGCACCCACATCGCACACGGATTGAAGCCATCGATGAGTCCGATCGCGAGCGTGAACAGCGGCATCCCCAGACGCTGGGGATCGAGACGGCCCAGCCACGGCACGTCGACGGCCTCGTCCGCCTCGGCGGTGGCGTCGGGCTCGGCCTCGATGCCGATCGGCACGCGGCACTGCCGTGTCCACGGCAGAAGCACCTGCTCGACCCGCTGCCCCGAGGTCTCGGGCCGCTCGAACCCGACCACGAGCCGGTTGCAGAGATGGAATACGGGAACGGTCGCCGCGGCAGTGCGGTGCACGCGGACGAGTTCGGCGAGGGCCTCGCGTCCGGTGCGATCCGCCGCGATGTCGCAGATGGCGATCTCGAGCCCGGGATACGTCGCCTGCAGGGTGGGGAGCCACGCCTTGGCCGCGGCACAGTGGCCGCAGCCCTGGCGGACATAGACCTCGATCTGCAGTGCCGCCTGTAGCCGCTTGACCGCGATACCGGCCGCCCCGGCCCCTCGCATCGTTGCGTTGCACGCCTGCACGACCGGCAGGTCCCCGGGATCGAAGCCCTGCTTCGCAGCGAGGGCATCGAGTGCCTCCCTGTCTTCCACTGACACATCGATGAACCGCGGCAGGACGCTGATCCCCTTGCGGGTCGTGGCGTACCGTTCCAGCTCCGCGAGCACCAGCGAGTCGCCCTCGACACCGCCACGGGCAAACACCTCGACGACCACACACCGGACCTCGCGCTCGGCAGCCGCCGCCGTGTCGGCGACCGCGGCCACGAGGATCGCGGCGACGAGGAATCGGCGGCGATCTGTCATGCCTCGTCACCTCGCCTGCGGAAGCTGCCCGCGGAACGTCGAAACATCGTACAACTGCGGTCCAGCGTCACATGCCGGTCGGCCCGCGACCCGCAGACCGTGGCGCGGTCGGGCTGCCTTTTCAGCTCAGGAGTTCGTTGCATGCGGCTCACTCGACTCATTGGCGGAATGGTGGTGGTGGCGGCCGTGGTCGGTGCGGGAACACCGGCGGCGGCCCAGGCCGCGGAGCCGCTCCGCGTGGGCATGGAACTGTCGTATCCGCCCTTCGAAATGACCGACCCACAGGGCCGGCCAGCCGGGGTGAGCGTGAAGCTCGCCGAGGCGCTCGCCACACACCTCGGGCGGCGGCTCGTGATCGAGAACATCGCCTTCGACGGACTGATCCCCGCGCTCAAGTCGCGGACGATCGACTGCGTGATCTCGTCGATGACCGCGACCCCGGAACGGGAGAAATCGATCGCCTTCTCGGACCCGTATCTCAAGACCGGCCTCGCGCTCCTGATCGCAGTGGACTCACCCGTGCAGTCGGCGGCCGATCTCGACGTCGCGGGCCGGTTCATCGCCGTCAAGCAGGGCACGACCGGCCAGCAGTGGGCGGCCAAGTCGCTCACGAAGGCCAGGCTGCTGGTGCTCGACAGCGAGGCGGCGGCGGTACTCGAGGTGCTCCAAGGTCGGGCCGATGCGTTCATCTACGACTCGATGTCGGTCTACAAAAACCACACCCGCCATCCGAACAAGACCCAGGCGGCGCTCGCTCCCTTCCGGGAGGAGGCCTGGGCCGTGGGCCTGCGGCAGGGAGACGACGAGTTGCGGCGGCAGGTGAATGAGTTTCTGCGGACGTTCCGCGAGCAGGGGGGCTTCGAGAAGCTCGGCGACGAGTTCCTCGCCGAGCAGAAGGCGTATTTCAAAGCCCACGGCATCCCCTTCTACTTCTAGTGCGCCCGGCTTCTTCCCTCGGGAAGCCCCAAGCGCCAGCGCGGGGAATACGCCTCCCACCCCAACCCGCTCCGCACTCTTTCCACGCATCGCCACCCGGATATCCGCCGCTCGCGCTCCGGGCTTCCCGAAGCGAGCCCACGCCGTCTCCCGCGTATCGGTCCGTCGCGACACTTCCCTCGGGAAGCCCCAAGTGCCAGCGCGGGGAATACGCCCTCCACTCCATCCCGCTCCTCGCCACTCCACGGCTGGATACACTTCCAGCATGCCCCGCTGGTTCGCCTACACGCTCGTCCTCGCCCTGCTCGCCGCCGGCGGTGCGTGGGCGTTTGCGAGCCTCGACATGAACTGGAACTGGGACGTCGTCTGGGAATACCGCGGAGTCTTCTGGCGGGGCTGGTGGATGACGGTCGCGCTCAGCGTGGCGTCGCTGCTGGCCAGCAGCCTGTTCGGGATCGTCGCGGCGGTCATGCTCCGGTCGCGGTTTACCCTCGCTCAGGCCGCCGCCCGCGTCTACGTGGAGCTGATCCGGGGTACGCCGCTGCTCGTCCAGTTGCTGATCGGCTGGTACGTGATCGCGGCGGCCCTTCACATGGGCACCGACCAGCGGTATCTCGTCGGGATCCTCGTGCTCTCGCTCTTCAGCGGCGCCTACATGGCAGAGATTTTTCGCGGCGGGCTCGATGCGATTCCGCGAACACAACTCGATAGCGCCCGTGCCATCGGCTTGACTCCCGGGCAGTCGCTCTGGCTCGTGGTGCTGCCGCAGGCGGTGCGGATCGTGCTGCCCGCGGTCGCGGGACAACTCGTGTCGCTCGTCAAGGATTCGTCGCTGCTGTCGGTGATCTCGATCGCGGAGTTCACGTTCAGCGCTCGCAACGTCAACTCCGCCACCTACTCGACGCTCGAAAGCTATCTGCCCCTTGCGGTCGGCTATCTCGCGCTGACGCTGCCGCTGTCAGGACTCTCCCGCTGGCTCGAGCACCGCTTTCGCTACGAGGCCGCATGATCCTGTCGATCAACGGCCTCGTGCAGCGCTTCACCGATCCGGGCGGGAGACGGCCGCCAACCACCGTCCTCGACGGCCTGAACATCGCGACCGGTGACATCCAGGCCCTCGTGCTCGTGGGCCCCTCCGGTGGCGGCAAGTCGACACTGCTACGGATCCTCGCCGGGCTCGACGTGCCGACATCGGGCACGGTGGCCTTCGACGGCGTGCCGCTGCCGCGCGACGAACGAGACCTGCTCGCCTACCGGCGGACCGTCGCGACGGTGTTCCAGGCCTACAACCTCTTTCCGCACCTCACCGCGATGCAGAACCTGCTGCTACCGCTGGTGCACGTCCACAAGCTCACCGAGTCGCAGGCCCTCGAGCGGATCCGCGAGCCGCTCGAACGATTCGGCCTCACCGCCCACGCCGACAAGCGACCGGCCGAGCTCTCCGGGGGCCAGAAGCAGCGGATCGCCATTCTCCGCGCCCTCGTCGTGCAGCCGAGTCGGCTATTTCTCGACGAACCGACGTCGGCGCTCGATCCGGAGATGACCGGCGAGGTGTTGGAGATGATCGGAGAACTGAAAGCGTTGGGCACCCAGTTCGTGCTCGTCACGCACGAAATGGGATTCGCTCGGAAAGTCGCCGACGAGATTGCCTTCATCGCCGACGGCAGGGTCGGAGCCCACGGTCCGACCGCCGACTTCTTCGACCGCCGCACCGACCCGAGGATTCGTCTCTTTCTCGAGAGGACACTCCACGCATGACATCCGCCACCGAACCGCCAGTCGATGCCGCCCGGTCGGCCTTTCTCGGCGCGCTGATCGCCGATGCGGTGGCCATGCCCGTCCACTGGTACTACGACCAGCGGGCGCTCGAACGAGACTACGGCACGCTCGAAGGCTACCTCGCCCCACGAAACCCGCACCCCGACAGCATCCTCTGGCGGTCGAACTGGACGCCCCCCTCGGCGAGGTTCGACATTCTCCGCGAGCAGGCAGCCTTCTGGGGCAAACGCGGAGTCCATTACCACCAGTTGCTCGCCGCCGGCGAAAACACCCTCAACTTCCAACTGGCGGTCGAACTCTACGGCCTCGTCCGCCGCAACCGCGGCTACGATCCCGAGCGTTGGCTCGACACGTACGTGGCCTTCATGCTGAAGCCGGGGAGCCACCGTGACACCTATGTCGAGGAGTATCACCGTCATTTCTTCACGAACCTCGCGGCGGGCCGCAAGCCGATCAACTGCGGCGTTCGCGACGTGCATATCGGCGGCCTCGTGCCGGTGCCCGCACTGGTGGCAGCATTAGGGCCCCGTCATCCCGACCTGCGGCGGATCGTCCGCCTTCACGTGAACCTCACCCACAAGGACGACGACGTTCTGGCGGCCGCCGATGCGCTCGTGCGGATGCTCGTGGACGTGATCCCGCGGCCGGAAGCGCCGCCGCCATCGGGCGTCGAGGCGGCTGCCGGGCTCCGCGAGGCGATCCTCCTGCATGGCCGAGACTGGATCTCGGCCGCGAAAATCCGCGACTGGGCGGGCCTCTCCGACCGCCAACTCGTGGGTGGCACGCTCAGTTCGGCCTGCTACATCGACGACGCGTTTCCGGCGGCCCTGGCGCTGGCGTACCGGCATGCTGGCGATTTCGCGGGCGGCGTCTTCGCCAACGCCCAATGCGGTGGCGACAACTGCCACCGCGGCGCCGTGGTGGGATCGCTCCTCGGCGCGACGTCTGCCATCCCGGGCCCACTGCTGGCCAGCCTCTCCAGCGGTGCTAAAGTTATGGCTTTGTAAGACCACGCCCCGAGACCGTCCATGAAGCCGTCCGCCGGATCGTTCAGTGAGGAGTCGGCCCCGACCACCGAGGTGTTCGCCAGCCTCTCGACCCCGGTCGTTCCGACCCGCACCGTGCTGCTCGACGCCGACCCGGCCGCCACCGATCCGGTGGCCGCAAAGCGGGCCGAGATCCGCCGTTATTTCCACCAGACCTGCGAACTCTACGAGCGTCTCTTCGCGCTCATCCGCGACGACGCGTCGCTGTACGAGCGGCATGAGCCGCTTCGTCACCCGCTGATCTTCTACTTCGCCCACCCGGCCGTCTTCTACCTCAACAAACTGACCGCCGGCCGCTACGTGCCGGAACGTCTCGACCCCGCTCTCGAGGCGATGATGGCCGTGGGCGTCGACGAGATGTCATGGGACGACCTCAACACGGCCCACTACGACTGGCCGTCGGTGGCCGCTGTCCGCCGGTATCGAGCCGCGATGCGGCAATTGGTCGACGGATTCATCCAGAAGATGCCGCTGGAACTGCCAATCCGGTGGAACTCGCCCGCCTGGCTGATCCTGATGGGCATCGAGCACGAGCGGATCCACCTCGAGACGTCGAGCGTGATCATGCGGCAGATGCCGCTGGATGAGTTGCGACACGGCGACGAACTCTCCGCGGAGGAGCGGCGGCTCTGGGGGGCGTGCCGGGCGGTCGGTGTGGCGCCGTCCAACGAATGGCTGCCGGTCGCCGCAACGCACGTGCGGCTGGGCAAGCGGGACGACGACCGCACCTACGGCTGGGACAACGAATACGGCAGCGACGAGATCGACCTGCCCGCGTTCCGTGCCGGAAAGCGGCTCGTGTCAAACGCCGATTTTCTGGAATTCGTGACCGATGGCGGCTACCGCGAGACGGCGTGGTGGACCGAGGAGGGCCGCGGCTGGCTCCATTACACGCGGGCCGAACACCCGCGATTCTGGACCAAGCAGGGAAACGACTACCTCCAGCGGAATCTGCTCGAAGAGATCCCGCTTCCGCTGAACTGGCCCGTGGAGGTGAACTGCCTCGAAGCCCAAGCCTACTGCTCGTGGCTGGCCGCAAAAACGGATGAAAACGTCCTCCTGCCCACCGAGGCGCACTGGCAGGTGCTCCGGAACAGCGTCCCCGGCGACCTTCCCTCGTGGAAATCACCGCCGGGCAACATCAACCTCGAGCGATTCGCTTCGAGCTGTCCGGTCGACGCGTGCCCGCAGGGTGACTTCTGCGATGTCGTCGGCAACGTCTGGCAGTGGACACGGTCACCGATCATGCCCTTCAAGGGTTTCGAGGTGCATCCGCTGTACGACGACTTCTCGGTCCCGACGTTCGACGGGCGTCACAACCTCATCAAGGGCGGTTCGTGGATCTCGACGGGAAACGAAACACTCGCCAGCGCCCGCTATGCCTTCCGACGACACTTCTTCCAGCACGCCGGGTTTCGCACGATCATCGAGGAGCCGGGCAACGAGGCTGTCACCGCCGGGTCGCGACTGTACGAGACCGACCAACTCGTCGCGCAGTATCTCGACTTCCACTATTGGGACGCCGCTTCCGGCGGATTCGACGCCGCTGCTGGCGGGTTTGACGCCGCTTCCGGCGGGCCGGCGACCCGTCTCGGCGTGCCCAACTTCCCCAAGGCCTGCGTCGATGCCACCATGCCGCACGTGCCTGCCGACCGCCGCGAACGCTGCCTCGACATCGGCTGTTCCGTGGGCCGGTCGGCCTTCGAGTTCGCTCGCTTCTTTCGGCACGTGGACGCCATCGACTTCTCCGCGCGGTTCATTCAGGCGGGCGTTCGGCTGCAACAGGGAAACGAGGTGCTCTACGAGGTACCGACGGAGGGCGAACTCACCGCCGGCCGCATGGTCTCGCTCGACGCACTCGGTCTGACCGATGCGGGCAAGCAGGTGCTGTTCATGCAGGGCGACGCCTGCAACCTCAAGGCGATCTACTCCGACTACGACCTCGTCTTCGCCGGCAACCTCATCGATCGGCTCTACGATCCTGCGCTTTTTCTCCAAGGGATCGCATCACGGTTGAGGCCGGGCGGACTCCTCGTGATCACGTCCCCCTACACGTGGCTCGAGGAATACACCCAGAAGTCGAAGTGGCTCGGCGGCCGTCGGGAACACGGCGAGCCGCTCTCGACCTTCGCAGGCCTGTCTCGCTGCCTCGGAGGGCAGTTTTCCCTCGCGCACCGGCAGGATGTGCCGTTCGTGATCCGTGAAACGGCGCGGAAGCACCAGCACACGATCGCCGAAATGACCATTTGGAGACGGTCCGACGATCCGTCTGCTACGATTTGCTGAAGACAGCGGTGCCTGGCCAAGCACGCATCGTCCTCCCGACCACTCCGCATTCCCATGCCCTTCGACCCCTGCCGCGAATGGCTCGGTATCGACGCTGTCGATCTCGTGTCGTCTCACAAGGTGCTCGGCCTCCGCGCGGATGAGGCCGACCCTCTGGCGATCGTGCGGGCCGCCGACGCACGTCTCGCGACGCTGCGGGCCATCGATCCCGGTCCGTTCGAAAAGGCACACAACGCCATCGTCGCCCGGGTGGCCCAGGCCAGGGACGAACTGCTCCAGAACCTGACGGTTGCTGCAGAAAGACCTCGACGGGCCGCCCCCGCAGGGTTTGCCCCGCCCCCACCTCCCCGATCGCACGTCGGCCAAACGGCACCGCCTGCATCGCCCGTGCCGCCACCCGTTCCAGTATCGCCGCAGCCATTTCCCGGCTTTGGCACTGCGGCGGATCACGACCACGCCCGCAGCGAAAGCGCGGTGCTGCGGTCGGTCGTGCCGAAGCAAAAATCGGGTTCTGGCGGCGTGTTCGCAGCGTTGTCGATCATCGTGGCCGTGTCAGTCGCCGCGGGAACCTACGCATTCTGGAACGAACTGGTTGGCAAGCCCCCTCGCAAGGCCGCCACCAGGCCCCCTTCAACGACCCCAACCACTCCGGCGGAATCGCCGCCGAAACGAACGGTCAGCACGGAAGATGAGCGGCAACTCCAGCGAGATCGCGACGAAGCTGCGCGGCGGGAAGCGGCCCTTGCCGAGGAGGCGAGAAGTCGACGTGAAAAGCAGGAAGAACTGCAGAAGCAAGAGTCGCGCGAACGCGAACGCTTGGCGGCCCTGCAGAGAAAACGGGACGAAGACGAGGAGGAGGCACGCGAGGCGGAGGCCCGTCGGCTCGAAGCCGACGATCTGGTCAAGGCTCAGTCAGCCGTGGACCGCGGCCTTGGCGACGCCTATGCGGCCCTCAGAAGGCACGACGAAGAGGCCGCCCGACGGTCGCTTCAAGAGGCGGTGAAGGCGGCCGGGGAACATGGCGATCTGGTGACACGTGCCGACCGTTGGACGCTGCTGGTCGACTACGCCGCGCAACTGGAAGAGTTTCAGCAAGAAGCAATCGCTTCGGCAAACGAGGGCCGCGAGTACAAGATCGGGAACCGCACCATCGCCATCATCGAAATCACTCCCAAAACCTTCTCCTACAAGGAAGCCGGCCAAACCAGACGCGGCTCACGAGCAAGCCTGCCGAGGCCCATCGAGCGGGCGATCCTGGCGCAGTGGTTCGATGGCGGCAAGCGTGCCGCGAACCATATCTTTCTCGGCGTGCATCACCTCCTGGACGACGAGCCGGACCTGGACAAGGTCCGGGCCCAGTGGGAAATCGCCCTCGCCGGCGAACCGGCAACAAAGTCAATCATGCCCCTGCTCGATGACCCGATCCTGACCGGACTGCGGTGACCATCACCAGGCCCGTGCCAGGATCTCACAGAGCGCGTTCGGCGAGAGGTCTACAGGGTTGCCTCGCATGCTCGCCCCTCCCGAGTTCTCGGCGAGCCATCCGATCCGGTCACGATCGAGGCCGACGTCCGCCAGCCGGCGGGGTGTGCCCGCGAGATCGCAGAGTGTCTCGATCCGGGCGATGAAGGCATCGGCCGCCTCTTCCGCACTCGAGGATGCGCCGGAATCGACCGCGCGTTCGAGCAGGGCGAGGTCGTCGCGGCAGGCCGGGCGATTGACACGCAGTGCCACGGGCAGCATGAGGGCGCAGGCAAGGCCGTGCGGTGTGCCGCATTCCACGCCGAGCGCCGCCGCTACGCCGTGGGCCATGCCCAACCCGGAGTTGGTGAGGGCCATGCCCGACACGAGGGCCGCGTGGCTCATCGCCGCGCGTGCATCGAGATCGGCGGGGAATGCGAGCACCCGCGGCAGCGAGGCAAGCGCCCGCGGCAGGGCGTCGAGCACCAGCGCCCGCGGCAGCGGCGCCCGGAAGCGGCAGATGAACGACTCAATCAACTGCGTCACGCAGTCGAGCCCCGAGGCCGCCGTGACGCCGCGGTCACACGAAACGGTGAGCGCGGGATCGACGAGGGCGGCTCGCGGCACCATGAGCGGGCTCCGCATGCTCTTCTTGAAGCGGCGGCGGGGACAGGAGATGACGGCATTGCGGGTGGCCTCGGCGCCCGTGCCGGCCGTCGTCGGCACGGCCACCACCGGCAGCGGCGCGACGCGGATCGACAGCCCGCGGCCCATCCCCTCGAGATGATTGATCACCTCCTGCTCGACGTCGGCCGCTCCTGGATCGGCATTGGTCGCCAGCGCGGCAACAGCCTTGGCGAGGTCGATCGTGGCGCCGCCGCCGATCGCGATCACAACCGGCCCCAACTCTCCTCGGGCAGGCAGCCCACGGAGCGCATCGGCCACGTCGGTCACCGTCGGCTCGCCGCCGGCGGTCGCGATCCACGTCGCCTCGAGACCCGCGTCGCGGAGCAGGCTCTCGACAACGCTCCGGCCGCCACACCGGGCAAGGCTCCGTCGACCGGCGACGATCCAGGCGGTTCCACCCAGGCGTGCTGACACGGTCCCCAGTTCCGACAGCCGCCCCGGGCCGAACAGGATCGTCGAGGGCGCGACAAAATCGTAGGCGGCGGTGGCAGTCGGCTCTGGCGGCGTTGAAACAGACATGGCGATGGTGGCCGACGGGGGGCGTGAGGCATGGACCGCGGGCAGCCGGTGAC
The DNA here is from genome assembly GCA_021414115.1 of Planctomycetia bacterium. GTDB lineage: Bacteria > Planctomycetota > Planctomycetia > Pirellulales > UBA1268 > QWPN01. Next base: position 8,990 of record JAIOPD010000034.1, on the reverse strand, counting down.
CTACCCTTGTGCCCTCGCGTCCGTTTTCCCTCGCCGCGTCGCGGCGTGCAACTGCATTCCCATCCATGGCCGCCTCCCTCTCCATCCCCGTCTGCTCCGGGCCGATCGAGGGCCACCTTCGCCCGCCGGGTTCGAAAAGCATCACCAATCGCGCGCTGGTCTGCGCCTCGCTGGCCAAGGGCACCAGCCGGCTGACCGGCGTGCTCGACAGCCAGGACACCCGCGTGATGGCGGCGGCGCTCACTGCACTGGGCTTTCGCCTTCACGCCGACTGGCCCAAGGGCGAGATCCTGGTGGAGGGATCGGGTGGCTCGATTCCGGCGACCGAGGCGACGCTCGACTGCGCGGCGAGCGGCACGACGATGCGGTTCCTCGCGGCGGTCTGTGCCCTCGGCCACGGGCATTACCGGCTCGATGGCACGCCTCGGATGCGGCAGCGGCCCATTGGTGATCTCCTCGCCGCGCTTCGCGAACTCGGCGTCGATGCCGACGCAGGGAGCCCGGGTGAGTGTCCTCCGGTGACGATCCATTCCCACGGCCTCGCGGGGGGCACGGCCTCGGTCCGCGGCAGCGCGTCGAGCCAGTTCGCCAGCGGCCTGGCTCTCGCAGCGGCCTGCACCACGTCGGGAATCCGCATCCGGTTCACCGGCGAGCTCGTCTCGCTTCCCTACCTCGACATGACCCGCCGGGTGATCGCCGATTTTGGCGGCCGCTGTGAGATCGAGGACGAGCATACGTGGAGCATCCCGCCCGGGGGCTACGTCGGCCGCGAGTATGCCATCGAGCCCGACGCCTCGGCGGCGAGCTACTTCTTCGCAGCGGCGGCCATCACGGGCGGATCGGTGCGGATCGACGGCCTGTCAAGGCGGAGCATGCAGGGGGACGTAGCCTTTTGCGACGCGCTCGGCCGCATGGGATGCGACGTGGCGTGGCAGGATGGCGATGCGTCCGGGAGGGGCGACTCGATCACCGTGACGGGACGCGTCGCCAACGGCATCGACATCGACATGAACGCGATCAGCGACACGGTGCCGACCCTCGCCGTCGTCGCCTTGTTCGCTCAGTCGCCGACCACGATCCGAAATGTGGCTCATATCCGCGACAAGGAGACCGACCGAATCGGAAACCTCGTCCATGAACTCCGTCGTCTCGGCGCGGATGCTCGCGAGCACGCTGACGGCCTGACGGTCGTTCCAGGACCGCTCCATGGTGCGAGTATCCGCACCTACGATGATCATCGAATGGCGATGAGCCTGGCGCTGGCGGGCCTGCGGACACCCGGCGTGCTCATCCAGGATCCTGAATGCGTCGGCAAGACGTTCCCCGATTACTGGCAGCGTCTCGGCAAACTGGCCGGCTTCGGCATCGACTGGCCAGGCGATCGCTGAACGCCGTCAGACGCTGAAGTCATCGGCGTCCACGCCCGCCCTCTCGAGAGCCATGGCCGCCCGCTGCAGAAGGACGTCGACCCTGCTGGCCGCGTCGATCGGCTTCGGGCAGGCGAGGCCGCCGATCATCGCGTCGTCCATGGCGACGAATCCGCCACCGCAGTGCTGGCAGTACACCCGTCTGCCGAGCAGGTTGACGTCGATCTGGAGACGACGTCCACACACCGGGCAACCCTGGTGAAAGTAAACGGCTCGCGATGTGTCGTGGAGTTCGGGCATGACTTTTTCCTCCCCGGGACCATCTTCGGGAGAGGAGTTTACGCGGACCGCCAGAGGGTGGCAATCGCGGCTGCCGTGAGATTCGCATGAGTCCCGGCAAATGCCCGGGCCGACGGCACGTTTCCCCGACCACCCGTCTCCGCTACACTCACGTAGGAAGTGAGTCGTGGGGCGGACGAAGAACCGCACCGGTCATTCTGCACGTTGCACGGGCCATGCTCCAAAGACCGCTGCTGACGCCGATCGTCGTCGGTTTCTGGCTGGTGACCAGCGGCTGGCTGGTCGTCGCCAAGATCCTGCCGACACTCAACCCTGGTTCCCCCCCTGGCCAGCAGGCGCTCTACACGGCGGGCAACCGTCCGATCCCCGTCGCGTGGACGGTCTTTCTGAACGAGCGGCCAGTGGGCTGGGCACTCGCGACGTCGAACCGCGCCGCCGAGGGCAGCCTGGCGGTCAAAACGCACCTGCACGTCGAGAACCTGCCGCTCGACGAGATGCTGCCCGCTTGGGTGAGCCGGTTGGTGCAACGTGCGCACCCGGTCGGCACGACCGTCGGATTCGATGCCCGCGGCACACTGGCCATCGACTCCCTCGGCACGTTGCGATCCTTCTCCTCGCGGGTCAACCTCCCGGGAACCGCTGAGGAGGTCAAGCTCGATGGTACCGTGGACGACGGCAAGGTGGTGGTGACGATCGAGGCGGGGGGTATGCAGTACGAGGCGAACAGGCACCTCCCCTCCCATGTGATGATCGGCGACGAGTTTTCCCCACAGGCGACCCTGCCCGGACTCTCCGAGGGCCGCTGCTGGACCGTGCCCGTCTACAGCCCATTGCGACCGAGTCATGCGCCGATCGAAATCCTGCACGCCGAGGTCGGCAGCGAGGAGACGCTCTACTGGGAGAACGCTCTGGTCCGAGTGCATGTCGTGTCCTATCGCGAGGATCCCACCAGTGACCGCGAGCCCCGCTGCCGGATGTGGGTCGATCTCTCGGGCCGGGTGCTCAAGCAGGAGGCCGCGATCATCGGTGCCCAAATGCTGTTCGTGCGCCGTACCGACGAGGCGGCGGCCCTGCTGGCCGAGGAGACGGCGGCGGCGTCTGCCCCACCGGCGGACGACACCCTCACGACCGAGACCGGGGCATCATGATCGAGTTTGACCACGTCAGCCGCTCCTTCGGACCAAAGATGGCCGTCTCCGATCTCACGCTCGCGATCGCGCGGGGTGAACTCTTCGCGCTCTTGGGGCCAAACGGCGCGGGGAAGACCACCACGATCCGCATGCTGGTGGGGCTGCTTCAACCATCGCGTGGCGCGGTGCGCGTGTGCGGCCACGATCTGGTCAAGGATGCCCGTGGTGCACACCTCCATCTCGGCTACGTGCCCGACGAACCCTGCCTCTACGACAAACTCACCGGCCGCGAGTTTCTCTGGTTCATCGCCGACATGTTCGGCATGTCGCGACGCCAGGCGACCTCACGGATCGACCGCGAAATCGAGCACTTCGAACTCGGTGAATTCGCCGACGACCTCGCCGAAAGTTACTCGCTGGGCATGAAGCAGCGCCTGGTGTTCGCCGCGTCATTCCTTCACGATCCCAGCGTGCTGGTACTCGACGAGCCGATGGTCGGGCTCGATCCCCGGAGCGTGCGGATCGTCAAGGACCTGCTCGCCGCCCGAACCCGGGAGGGCATGACCGTCTTCATGTCGACGCACACGCTTGCCATGGCGGAAGAGATGGCGGATCGGGTGGGGATCATGGTCCGCGGTCAGTTGCGGTTCCTGGGCACAGTGGCCGAACTTCGCGAGCAGATGTCGCTGGAGGCGACGACGCTCGAACACCTGTATCTCGAACTCACCTCGCCCCGAGGCCTCCAGCCATGACGGGGCGAAAGCCGGGCCACGACACCGTGCGGCCGCTCCCCTTCGAGGCGGAATCGAGGCTCTTCCTCAGGCTGCGGGCGACACTGACCTGGGAGACGATCCGGTCAATGGTTCGCGATTCGCGGCTGCGGCTGACGCTGGTGGTGCTGCTCAGCGTCATGTTCTGGGGCTCGCTGTACGGGCTGTTCGTCGAGGCGTTCGCCTTTCTCGACGATCTCCATGCCGACGTGATCTCCCTGCTGTTCAACGCCTTCTTCTCGTCGCTCTTGGTGATGCTCGTCTTTTCGACCGGCATCCTCGCCTACGGCGGCATGTACTGCTCGACGGAGGCTCGGCTGCTCCTCACGCTGCCGGCGCGGGCGGAGATGATCCATGCCCACAAGTTCAGGGAGGCGATCTGGTTCTCCAGCTGGGGCTTCGTGCTCCTCGGGAGTCCGATGCTTGCCGCCTACGGAGTGGTGCGACACTCGGCCTGGCCGTACTTCCTGCTCGTGCTGCCGTTCATGATCTCGTTCGTGGTGATCCCGGCGGCCGTCGGCAGTATCTGCTGTATCCTGCTGGTGGCGTGGCTCCCGCGGCTGCGGCTGCACGCTCTTTCGGCCGGTGCGATCGCGGCCTGCGTAGCGGCGGGCTGGCTGGGCTGGTCGATGTACTCGCGGGTCGAGCTCGACACCATGTCGGCGGCGTGGTTCGAACGCACGTTCGCCAGACTCGCCGTGACCGAGCAGAAATTTCTGCCGAGCTGGTGGCTCTCGAGCGGTCTGATCGAAGCGGCCCGCACCGATCGAGATGGCCGCATGTCCGCCGGGGGCCTCGGCGAGTCGCTCAAGTTCCTCTCGCTGCTCGTCGCCAACGCGATGCTGCTGCAGATGTTCGCGGGCTGGCTGGCCCGCGTCGCCTACCGTCGGGGCTACAGCCAGCTCTCCGGCGAAGTGCCAGCCCGCCGCCGCCGTCCGCAAGGATGGTTCGACGGGTTCCTCGGGGCGGCAGGCTTCGCGGCCGGGAGACCGCTACGGCTTCTGCTCGTCAAGGACCTGCGGCTCTTCCGCCGCGATGTTTCGCAGTGGTCGCAGTTCGTCATCTTCTTCGGCCTGCTCGGGCTCTACTTCTTCAATCTCCGATCCTTCAACTACAACAACGCCTACGCGTCGATGATCGGCTTTCTCAATCTCGCCGTCGTAGGACTCATCCTCTCGACATTCACGACCCGGTTCGTCTACCCGATGATCAGCCTGGAGGGGCGGCGATTCTGGATCCTGCGGCTGCTGCCCGTGCACCGCGATCAGATCGTCTGGTCGAAGTTCATCTTTTCTTTCGTGGGTGGACTGATCCCATGCTGCAGCCTCGTGCTGCTCAGCGATTCCATGCTCGGAATTTCCTGGCGGCTCATCGCCCAGCACGAACTCTGCTGCGTCGTCCTCTGCATGGGACTCTCGGGCATCGCCGTGGGGCTCGGCGCCCGGATGCCGGAACTCCGGGAGTCGTCTCCGGCGAAGATCTCCTCCGGCTTCGGCGGCACGCTCAGCCTCGTGATCAGTTCGCTGTTCATCATGGTCGTGGTCGTCCTGGCGGCGGTGCCGACCCACCTCTTTCTGGTGACACACGCCCTCGGACCGGGACTCGGCGCCCCGTCAGGCGTGCTGGCCTGGGCCGGCGGCCCCTGGGGCACCGCCACGAGCCTCACGCTGGTCGTGGCCGTGGGACTGCTTGCCACGTTCGTTCCGCTGCTCCTCGGCCTCCGAGCCTTCCGCGTCCTCGAGGCCTAGAACGGGCCGGTTAACGGATGCCGGAAAATGCGGTTGAATCTTCGGCTCGTTCGCGACGAAGATCCAGGCCTCGGCTCCCGCATGATTCACCATCCCTCCCAGCACCGCGCTCGCCGGAATGATCCCCAGCGGCTCCGCGTAGGGGCTGTTCAATACCTGAACACCCGGCCACTCGTCCACGGACTCGCGGCGGCGGGCGTCGATGTGCGGTACGACCTCCCGAGCCGGCTCGCCGACCAACTCGCCCGCGGGCACCTCGACGTGGCCTTGATTCCGTCGATCGAGGTCTTTCGCGGCGGCCACGCGGTGGTCTCCGACGCCTGCATCGGCTGCCGGGGACCGGTGATGAGCGTGAAGCTCTTTTTTCGGACGGCTCCCGCAAAGGTCGTGACACTTGCCGTGGACGAAGGGTCGCGGACCAGCGCGTCCCTCGCCCGCATCCTGCTGGCCGAGCGGCACGGCGTTTTTCCGGTCGTGGAGAATCTGCCGATCGGCTCGGGGCTCGCTGACACCGCCGCCGACGCCGTGCTTCTGATCGGCGACAGGGCGATCGACTCCACCGGCTCCACCGACCGTGCCGCCGGCTGCTTTCAGGTGATCTGGGATCTCGGCGACGAATGGTGCCGCTGGACCGGCCTGCCGTTCGTGTTCGCCGTCTGGGCGGCGCGGGCCGGAGTCGATGCCGGCCCGCTCGAACCACAGCTCACGCGGGCCCGTGATTCCGGGGTCTGCAATCTGGCGGCGATCGCGGCCGCGGAAGCCGGCGCGCACGGACTGACGGTGCCGCAATGCCTCAGTTATCTCCGTGACAATCTGCACTACCATCTCGGGGCCGGCGAGCGGGAAGCGCTCGCCCTCTTCCAGCGGCATGCGGCCGGGTTGAATCTCGCTCCAGCGGAAGGTCAGTCACTGCGGGGAGAGAGGCCGGCGGCGTGGTCCGGCCGGATCGCCGCGACCGGACACGAGAGGAGCGATGCTCGATGATTACGGACCGGGTTGCCTCCATTCTCGAGGAGGTCGTTGCTGGTGGCCGCCTGAATTCCCGCGACGCCGTCGCCCTGCTTGAATCCCACGATCTGGCCGCGATTGGCCGGGCAGCTGACGCCATCTCTCGACGGCTCCACCCCGAGCCGTACCGCACTTACAACATCGACCGCAACATCAACTACACGAACGTGTGCACGGCGGTCTGCGATTTCTGCGCGTTCTACCGCGGCCCGAAGCACCCCGAAGGCTACGTGCTCGACCGCGAAGTGATTCTCCAGAAGATCGAGGAGACGGTGGCGATCGGCGGCGATCAAATCCTCATGCAGGGAGGCCTGCACCCCACGCTCACGCTCGAGTGGTACGAGGACCTGCTCCGCGACATCAAGCGTCATTTTCCCCAGGTCAACATTCACGGCTTCTCGCCGCCGGAGATTCACCACTTCACGAAGGTCTCGAAGCGTCCGCTGCGCGAGGTGCTCGAAAGGCTCGCCCGAGCGGGGCTGGGATCGCTGCCCGGCGGCGGGGGCGAGATCCTCGTCGACCGCGTCCGCGAGGCGATGACCCGGGGCAAGGTGCTGACCGATGACTGGCTCGAAGTGCATCGTCAGTGGCACCGGCTCGGCGGCCGCAGCACCGCGACCATGATGTTCGGCCACATCGAGACGCTCGCGGAGCGAGTGGAACATCTCGACCGGCTCAGGGAACTGCAGGACGAGACCGGAGGATTCACCGCCTTCATCTGCTGGTCCTTCCAGCCCGACAACACCGAGATGGACGACATTCCCCCCGCCGGTGCCTTCGAATACCTGAAGACGCAGGCCGCGGCCCGCCTCTACCTCGACAATTTCGCCAACATCCAGTCGAGCTGGGTCACGCAGGGCCGGGAGATCGGCCAGCTCGCGCTCCTCTTTGGCGCCAACGACATGGGCAGCCTGATGCTCGAGGAAAATGTCGTCAGCGCGGCCGGCACGGTCCACCACCTCACGCTCGACGAGATGCGTTCGGCGATTTCCGAGCTCGGCTGGGTCCCGCGCCGCAGAAACGTCTTTTACGAACTGTTCGAGGAGGAGCCGGCGGCCGCGGTCGCCGACCCTGAACGGTCACGGGTTCGGGCCGTGCCACTCCCTGTGGCGACGGCGATCCCGACGGCCTCGATGTCGCCGTGAGCGGGCCCGTCGCCGACGATCTGATCATCCGCTGTGCTCATCTGCTTCCCATGCACGGACCGGCCGTGGAGAACGGCTGGGTGCGGGTGCGACGCGGGAAGATCGTGGCCCTCGGAGGCGGTGCGAGGATCGTCTCGAGCGGCGCACCAGTGATCGATGCGGGCGACGCGATCGTGATGCCCGGGCTCGTCAACGCCCACACCCACCTGGAGTTCTCGGCCGTACCAGCCCCTCTCGAGGCCTCGGGCGGACTGCCCGGCTGGATTCGCCGAGTGGTCGCGCTGCGGCGATCGCAGGCAGCCGACGAAGGCCATGCCCATCAGATCTGCTCCGCCATCCGTGCCGGTCTCGCCGAGAGTGCCGCCGCGGGCGTCACGGCGATCGGTGAGATCGCCACCTCGACGCCGGCTGACGCCTACGCCGTGAGCAGGCCTCGCGTCCGTGTGTTCCGCGAGGCGCTCGGGCTGTCTCCCCAGGCGGGCCACGCGGCGCTGCGATCGTGCATCCGCGACGTCGATCGACTCGCTGCACAAGGCGTGGCGACCGGGCTGTCACCTCATGCGCCGTATTCGGTCGCCACGCCGCTCGGCACGGCGATCGTCGCCGCGGCGATCCGGAGGAAGCTGCCGCTGGCCATGCACGTCGCCGAGAGCCTGGCCGAGGAGGAACTGATCGCCTCCGGGAGCGGACCGTTTCGCGAACTCCTCGAAGGGCTCGGTGCCTGGGACCCGACGAATCCTCCTCGGCTCCTGCCAGCTGCCGAGTGGATTTCCCGCCTCGCCCGCGGTCCCCGGGGCATTGTCGTGCACGGCACCTATCTCGACCGCGATCCGGTGGCGATGGCCCGGCTGGCACGCCACCGCGATCGGCTGAGTGTCGCCGTCTGTCCGCGGACCACGCTCGCCCTTTCCGGGACGCTTCCCCCGGTGCGACTCTTCCGCGACGCGGGCCTTCGCGTCGCCATCGGCACCGACAGCCGGGCATCGAACCCCGATCTCTCGATCCTGGCTGAATGTCGCACCATCGTCGATGCCGGGCTCGTGTCGCCCGCGGAGGCTCTCGGCATGGCCACGATCCAGGGGGCCTGGGCTCTCGGCTTCGAGCGCTGCTCGGGCATGCTCGCCCCAGGCCGGCCAGCCGATCTCGTCATCCTCAGGCCCGAGACCCGCCACCGCGATCCCCACGACGCCGTGCTCGATCCTGCGACCCGAGTCGTCGCCACGCTCCGCGCAGGCACGGTCATCGCCGGCGGGCTCGACGACTGATCACGTGCTGCAACGAAAGAGGTCCATCGGGGATTTTCATGGGTTCGGCATGCCTCCGGTAGGGAAGCGGGGAATACGCCCTCCACCCCGCCTCGTTCCGCGGCACCATCACGCGAAGCCACCCGATAGGGGTAGGGAGGCCCGATTGGGTTCGGGCCCCCCTCCCTCCGAACCGTGCTGGCGGATCTCCCGCACACGGCTCTCCGGTCGATGGTCTTACCTCGGTGAGGATTGAACGGCCGTGACGCGGGCTGTCA
>JAIOPD010000058.1 GCA_021414115.1 Planctomycetia bacterium | reverse complement strand
GTAACGATACTGAGTCTCATGTTCGCACTTCGGCCGAGTTTTTCGCACATCGTGGTGCGACAAGGATTCGTCAATGATGCGCCGCGAAGTCCGTTTCGTCACAGCGTTCAGCTATGTAGGGGTTTGTCAACCCGCGTCGCTTTACTCGGTCATTGCGCACCTCCTCGGGAGCCGGCGGGCTCGTGGAGCGCAGGCCCTTCTACAGCCGGAGCGGAGCGAGTCCGCCGGCGGGTCAACGCTCAGTGGTCTGAAGTTGGTTTTGACCTCGAGGCGCCCTCGTGGGGGCCATTCAGCTATTCGGGATCTCGGAGACATGCTCCGGTCCCATGAGATCGCGTACGGGAGGATCAGTGCCCATTCACATTCGCGGGATCTGACCGTTGAGGTCGTGTCCCAGAAAGCCGGTCGAGCTACCGAGCCCCGTGTCTCACCCCGAGGTCCCGTCATCACTCAGTCGTCAGGCCGCGATTGGTTCGCGGCTCTTGTACGGTTCGTCCTTTCGTGCGAGGGTCCACATCAGGACCAGGATCTTTCGGGCAATGGCCACGGCGGCGGCCTTCTTGCCGGCGGTCTTGGCGATCCGCAGCCAGGTCTTCTTGAAGCCGGCGTCGCAGCGGATGGCGGTCCAGGCGGCCTGCTGCAAGACCCAGCGAAGGTCGGGAGCCCCGGTCTTCGAGATGTGGCCCAGCCGGCTGGAGTTGCCGGAGGCGTAGACCGTCGGCGCGAGCCCGGCGTAGCGGCCGATCGCCTTGGAGTCTGCGAAGCGACTGAAGTCGCCGATCTCAGCGATCACCGTGGCCGAGGTCACGAGCCCGACTCCAGGAACAGACTCAAGGATCGTTCGGAGGCGGGAGAACTCCGGGGCACGCATCAACTCGCTGAGTCGGCGCTCGCTCTGGGCCCGATCCTGCTCGATCTCGATGAGTCTCCGCTGGTGCTGCCAGAGCATCGTGAGGTCGTCGGTCGAGAACCGCTCGACGCCGGCCAACAGATACCGCTGCAGAGCAGCTGCGTCGAGACGGACCGGCCCAGGGAAGTTCAGCCGGTTGAGGGTGGACTTCACATGATGCAGCACCTTGGCGTGCTGCCTGGTGAGGCCATTGCGATGTCGGGTCCAGTTGCGGAGCAACTGGACGTTCTCCGGGGGCGCCCAGGCCAGCGGCAGCCTGCCATCGGCCAGGAGGAGAGCCACGTTGAGCGCGTCCTCACGGTCGGTCTTGATCCGGCGGCCGGCAAGGGCCCGGGCACCTCGGGCGTCGCAGAGCACGAGCTGTCCGGCCAGCGGCTCGAGCTCCGTCCACAGCCAGCGGTAGAAGCCAACCGTCTCGATCGCTATCGCGCTCGGCTGCGGCAGCGAGGCGAAGAACGATCGGATCTGGTCCCGGCACTTGCAGGCGAGCTTCACGTACGAGACCTCGCGGTCCCTTCCGCGGAGCACGCACGCGGTCAGCGTGTCCTTGTGAAGGTCGATGCCAACGAAACAGGCCGCGTCAGGTCGAGCGATCATCGTGAACTCCATGTCAGGGGGAAACGGTCTCAGCAACCAATGAGAGGGTATGCGAACGCATGCCCTCGCCCCCTACATGGTTTCACGCTCGTGGAACTCCTCGTGGTGATCGCGATCATCGCCACGCTCATCGGCCTGCTTCTTCCGGCGGTGCAGACCGCCCGGGAGGCATCCCGTAGGTCGTCATGCGCCAATAATCTCAAGCAGATTGGCCTGGCCACGCAGGTCTTCGCCGACAGCACGGGTGGCACGCTGCCCAACAGCGTGCGGACGGGCGTGCGGCTCTCGTTTCACACCCGGCTCCTGCCGTTTCTCGAGCAGACCGCGCTCTTCGATCGGTATGACCCAACGCAGACCTGGTCGTCGGGCACCGCTGCGTCAGGCTATACGATCCCCAACTATGTGCTGGGGGCGACGCGAATCAAAGCCTTCGAGTGCCCGTCGGCCGTGAATCCAGACCTGCGGTTCGACTACGACCCGCAGCCCTCCACCCAGCCCTATGCCGCGCCGGCGAGTTACGCGAAGGCGGTCGTCAACGCAGCCGGAACCGACTTCTCCAACAAGTCCGCGTCGCCCGGCTTCGTAGCGCCGTCCGACTACGGTCCCACGGTCTACGTGGACTTCGGTCTGGCGAACACGGGTACGGCTACGGCGAGCGACAACCTCGCCGACGTCGCGGCAGCGAAGGCTCCGACGCAGAGCTCGTCGGGCTCCAGCGGCAACACCACCGCCAGCACCGGCGACGGCATCCTTTCCAAGGATTACGGGGATGGGTTCAAGCCGAAGTTCAATGACGTCCTCGACGGGCTCTCCAACACGATTCTCGTGGCCGAGAGCGCCGGACGGCCGTTCGTCTTCCGGAAGCGGAGCCAGATCACGAAGGATGGGGCGGGTAAGACGTTTCCGGAGCTTCGCGTGAACGGCGGCGGCTGGACCAGGCCCGCGACGGACATCTCGATCGACGGCTCCAACGCCGTTGGCACGACCTTCCGTGCTGCTGGCAACGCCACCAAGGCGGTGAATGCGACGAACGGCGAGAGCATCATCGACCAGCCGTGGGGCACCGGCTACTACGGCAGCGACGGCGGCTCGGAGGTGTATGCCTTTCACCCGGGGGGGGCGCATGTCGTCTTCGGTGACGGCGGCGTCAAGCTCATCACCGGCGACGTGACGATTCGCGTCTTCTCGGCACTGGTCACGCGTGCCGGCAACGAGCACCTCGGGGACAAGAACACGTATTAGTCTCACGGACGAGGTTCCGAGGAGCCGATGCGGCGAATGCGGCCGCCCGTCCTGGCGACGGGCGGCCGCTCCCGTAGGTGGTCGCAGCGGGTCTTCGGGCCAGGGCTACGCGGCCTTCCGCTCCGCCGGGCCGACCAGCGACCGAAGGGCGGCGGCGATCGTGTCGACGGCCTGCGCCGCGACCTCCGGTTGGATGGGCAGGCTGATCATGTCCCGGGCGAGCTGCTCGCTCACCGGGAGCGGCTCATCGGCGAACGCCGCGAAGGCAGGCTGGAGGTGGAGAGGGCTGTCGTAATGGACGCCGGTGCCGATGCCATGGCTCTCCCGCAGGACGCGGCGAATCTCGTCACGACGGTCGACGGTGATCGCGAACTGGTGATACACGCTGCCCGGGTGGCAGGCTGGCAGTCCGACGGCGGAGTCGGCGAGGGTTTCCCGATAGCGCCGCGCGAGTAGGCGACGCTCGCCGTTTCCCGCGTCGAGGTGCGGCAGCAGCGCGAGGAGAATCGCCGCCTGCAGTTCATCGAGTCGCGAGTTGCCGCCGGCGGTCGCGCTCAGCCGCTCGCCGTCCTGCCAGCCGTAGTTCCGCAGCGCCCGCACCCGCTTGGCGATGTTAGGATCCGACGTGACGACCGCACCGCCGTCGCCGATGCAGCCGAGGTTCTTCGTGGGGTAGAAGGAGAAGGCCGCCGCGTTTCCGAACGTGCCGACGGTGCGGCCGTCGAGCGATGCGCCGTGTGCCTGGGCGCAGTCTTCGATCACGACGAGGGAGCGGTGGCGGGCGATCTCGAGCAACCGGGGCATGTCGATCGGGTGCCCGTGAAGATGCACGGCCACGATCGCGGCGGTGCGACCGCCGATGGCGGCTTCGATTGCCACGGGATCGAGGCAGCGGGTGGAATGCTCCACGTCCACGAAGCGGGGGGTGGCGCCCGCCTGAAGCACCGCGGCGGCCGTGCCTGCCGCGGTGAGCGCGGGCACGAGGACTTCATCGCCCCGGCCGATGCCCGTGGCCCGCAGCGCCAGCGCGATCGCGTCGGTGCCGGAGTTCACCCCCACGCAATGCGCGGCCCCGAGCGATCCGGCGAACGCCTGTTCGAACCGCCCGACGTGGCTGCCGAGGATGTATTCGTGGCCATCCACCACGGCGGTGATCGCCGCGAGGACGGCGTCGCGATGACGGGCGATCCGTCGCGAAGGGTCGGCCTGGGGGATCACGCGGCGGCTCTCGGGAGAAGCGGTTCGAAGAGGTGCGGCTGGGGCGTGTCGAAGTAGTGGACATCGGCGAATCGCTGGGACGAGGCCACGAGGAGCACGGTGCCGGCGGAGAACAGCCGCAGGCGGAGCCACACGCCCGGCCAGAGGAGCAGGGCCTCCGCGGCATGCTCGAGCCGCACCGTCTGCCGTTCGCTGCCGTTGTCGATGTCGGCGGTCGCGCCGCCCGTGAGGGCGACGATCGCCTGATGGGCCGTGACGGCATGGCAGGCCCGCACGGCGTCGGGCGGGCAGCCTTGGAGGGTGAAGATCCGCGCGAGTTCAAAGGGCAGCGAAGACCCCGACTCGAACGCATGCAGGACGCCGCGTTGGTCGACATGACCGACGAGAGGAATGAGTTCGACGCCGCGCATGAGGGTGTCCGGTCGGAGGGCAGGGCTCGGCCGGGACGGTACTCAAGGCCGCGTGACGACCGCAAGGCCGGGCACGGTGCTCGTATCGACCTCGAAGGTCCAGCCGGCCGGCAGGCTGTCGAGGAACCAGGGCACGCCCGTTTCCTCGTGCCATTCAGGGATCCGGGCCAGGGCCGCGTTGCTGATGATCATCGTTCCCCCGGGCCTGACGGCGCGTTGCAACGGTTCCGCGAATCGTCGCCACTCCGCGGGCGAGTTGCCGTGCACGTCGCAGACGACGAGATCGAAACTCCGTCCGCTGGTGGTGAGCCAGTGCACGGCATCATCGACGATGACGTCCACGCCGAGGCCCGCGAGGTTGCCGCTGGCGCCGCGATCCTGGTGATCGACAGAGGTGACGTTGCAGCCGAGCGTCGCGAGTTGGGCGGTCACCCGGCCACGGGACGTGCCGATTTCGAGCACGTCCCGGCCTCTGAATATCGTTGCTCGGGTGACGAGATTGCGGGTGTTGTCGGGGGGCATCGCCCAGCCCGGGATGCCCCACTGCCCGACGCCACCGAGCCACTCGAAACGGTCGTGCAGGTCGGGCTCCGGCTGTGAAAAGACGACGCCCTCCGCGACGAGCCGATGAAAGTGCGGGTTGTCGCGCCGGAACGCGTGCCCGAAGTGATAGCCCCACGCACGGCCGCGATCACCCTCCACCCCATAATCGATGAAGTCCTCGAAGGCCCTGGCAAAGGGAAACTCGTGGAGCGGAATCGGCACCGCATCGAGCCGCTGGAAGGCCGCGGCCACGACTCCCTGCTCGCACATGTCGCTGCGGCCATCATGCGGAGCCGCGAGCCGCTGCGCCGCGAGCACCTTCTGAAAATGCCGCATGAATCGCAGGTCTGATGGCAGCGAGACGAGCCCCGAGTAGAGCTGCAGCGCCGGATCGACGGAGGCCGAGTAGCGTCCATAGATCGCGGGCGTGGCCCGGTCGTCCTGGGACACGCGAACCCGGTCCTTGCCGCCAAGCCACTGGTCGAACCATGCGGGCTTGCCCGTGACGACCATGTCGCCATCAAGGATCCACTCCGGACCGGCCGGTCGCACCCGCTCGGGGAACCATTTCCACCAATACCCGAAATGCTCCGGAGGGCATCCGGCCTGCTGCAGCAGGCGTGCGAGCACGGGATTGTCGTGTTCCGTGACCGGCCACCATTCCACCGGTTGCGCGGACCACGAGAGTATCTCGCGGGCCCGCGGCGCGGCGATGCCCTGGGTGCACAGGCAGTAATCCACGGCGGAGCCGAAGAGCCGAGTGGCCTGTGCGATGGCGGCTCGCGTGACTTGGTCGTCGAGTCCGTCGCCCTTGATCCAGCGGATGACGGGACGAGTGCCTGTCTCGAAGCGGCGACCGGTGCATACCGCGGCGGCCCGCCGATCTTCCGCGGCGACCCGGGCGGCACGTGTCTCTTGTCTCCGGAACCAACGGAGCATGATGTGTTTTCGTCACGCGGCTCACGGCCCGGGGGGCGGCGCGGCCGCGGCCACGTCTCGACCCCGAGACAGTCTGGCGGGCTATTTATTGATCAGAAAGTGGCAGATGTCGCCGTCGCGCATCACGTATTCCTTGCCCTCGACGCGGAGTTTGCCGGCGGCGCGGATCTCCTTTTCGCCCTTGTAGTGCTCGAGATCGTCGAGCGCGTAGATCTCCGCGCGGATGAATCCCTTCTCGAAGTCGGTATGGATCACGCCCGCGGCCTGGGGGGCGGTGGCCCCGACGGGCACCGTCCAGGCACGGACCTCCTTCTCGCCGGCAGTGAAGTAGCTCTGCAGGCCAAGCGTCCGATACGCCGCTCGGGCAAGAACAGCGAGCGCCGGTTCCTCGAGCCCCGCTCCCGCGAGCATCTCGGCCCGGCCCTCGTCATCGAGTTCGGCGATCTCCGCCTCCAGTTTCGCGCACACGGGCACGACCTCGGCTCCCGCCTTCGCGGCCGCGTCGCGGACGGCCTGCACGAGCGGGCTTTTCCCCTCGACATCGTTCTCGTCGACGTTGGCCACGTAGAGAATCGGCTTGGCAGTGAGCAGGCCGAACTCCTTGACGGCCTTCTTCTCCGCCTCGTCGAGCGGAAGCGTCCGCAACGGCTTCTGCTCGCCGAGATGGGCGAGACAGTTCTTCATCACCTCGACCTTGAGCTTTGCCTCCTTGTCGCTGCTCTTCGCGGCCCGCTCGGCCTTGGGCAGCAGGTTGTCGAGGTGTTGGATGTCGGCGAGCATCAGTTCGATCTCGATCGTCTCCATGTCGGAGAGCGGATCGACCTTGCCGGCCACGTGGATCACGTCGGGATCCTCGAAGCAGCGGACCACCTGGAGAATCGCGTCGACCTCGCGGATGTGGGAGAGGAACTTGTTGCCGAGCCCCTGGCCTTCGCTCGCCCCCTTCACGATGCCCGCGATGTCGACGAGTTTGAGGGCGGCCGGGATCACCTTCTGCGGTGGAATGAACTTCGTGATCCGCTGGAGCCGGCTGTCCGGCACGCTCACCATTCCCTCGTTGGGTTCGATCGTGCAGAAGGGATAGTTCGCGCTCTGCGCGGCCTTCGACATGGTCAGCGCGTTGAAGAGGGTGCTCTTGCCGACGTTGGGCAGTCCGACGATGCCTGCTTCCATGATGAGTGGCGGGGCTCCGGGGCGGGGTGATGGGCGAATCGCGGTATGATGCCCGATATGCCTCCCCAAGCCCATCCCCGGCGGCTGTGTCCGCTGCCCACTGACTTCTTCGACCGGCGGGCCGACACGGTCGCGCGCGAGCTGCTCGGGGCGCGGCTCGTGGTGCGCGGTGCCGATGGCAGACTGTGGCGGCACGTCGTCTTCGAGACCGAGGCCTACCTCGGGGCCCACGACCGCGCCTGCCACGGGTCGAAAGGGATCACGCCGCGAAACGCCACCATGTTCGGCCCGGCGGGCCGGTGGTATGTCTACCTCTGCTACGGCATGCACTGGATGCTGAATATCGTGACCGGCGCCGAGGGAGCGCCGGCGGCCGTGTTGATCCGGAGTGTCGGCGAGCACATCGGCCCGGGGCGCGTCACGAAGGCCCTTGGCATCGACCGCTCGTTCGACGGGCGGCCCGCCAGCCGGGCGGTCGGACTCTGGTTCGAGCCACGCGAAGGCCGAGTGCCGCCGCGGCTGATCGAACGAACACCCCGGATCGGCGTGGGCTATGCCGGGGAGTGGGCGGAAAAACCGCTCCGGTTTGTCGTCGATCCGGCACGCCTTCCTACAATCACGAGCCAAGGGAGACCTCAGCCATGAACCATCATCTTTTCAGCCTGACAGGATTTCTCGTCGCAGGAGCGATCATCATGAGTGTCGGAGCAACGGGGGCTGCGGGAGTCGAGACGCCGAAACTGGCGAAGGCGACGTTCGCCGGCGGCTGCTTCTGGTGTACGGAAGCCGTCTACGCAGAGCTCAAGGGCGTGAAGGCCGTGACCAGCGGCTACATCGGGGGCCAGGTGCCGAATCCCACGTATAAGGACGTCTGCACCGGACTCACCGGCCATGCCGAGGCGATCGAAATCGAATACGATCCCGCGGTCGTGTCGTTCGAGAAGTTGCTCGAAGTGTTCTTCGCCACGCACGACCCGACCACGAAGAACCGGCAGGGCGCCGACGTCGGCACGCAGTATCGCTCGGGCGTCTTCTATCATGATGACGAGCAAAAGCGGATCGCTGAGGAAGTGATCAAGCGGCTCGACGAAGCCAAGGTGTTTCCGGGAAAGATCGTCACGGAGGTGACGAAGGAGACCGTCTTCTATCCCGCGGAGGCGTATCACCAGGATTATTTCGCCAACAATCCGACCCAGTCCTACTGCCAGGCGGTCGCAGCCCCGAAGGTCGAGAAGGTCCGCAAGGTGTTCAAGGATTTGGTGAAGTGACGACGAGAGAGGAGCTTGCCGCCGCCGTCGATCTCGCCCTTGCCGGCTCGTGGGACGAGGCCCACGAGATCGCCCAGCGGCACGAGGGCGACGCGGCAGCCGATTGGCTGCACGCTGTGCTCCACAAGATCGAGGGCGACGGGGGCAACGCGAGGTATTGGTATCGCCGCTGCGGAAAGGTCGACCGGGCGAGAGACGATGCGACCGTGGAATTGGCCGCGATCAGGCAGGCGCTCGACGGGGCGAGGTGAGCGGAGCGGCCCACGCCGTACGGCCTCGGCCGGCTGCGGCCGGCTGCGGGACGGCATGAGGTTCCTCGCGGGAGTATTTCGCTCGGCGCCAGGCGAGGGTATGCGCTCCTGCGAGCGAAATCCTCAACGCTCGTCACGCTCACGCCGATCCCTCCGCCTCGTCCAGCGAGACGCGTGGAACATGCCACCGTCGGCGAAGCCATCCGGCACCGCCTCGAGGCCCGCTTGGGGCTTCATGACGGGCGATGTCGCTTCGGGTGCTCGGGAAGCCCGGAGCGCGAGTGACGGGTAGACGGGTGGCGTATGCGGTGGTGCCGCGGAGCGAGTTGGGGTGGAGGGCGTATTCCCCGCGCTTGCGCTTGGGGCTTCCTGGCGGAGGGCGCAGCATCGGTTGCATCGGGAAGCCCGGAGCGCGAGCGACGGGTAGACGGGTGGCGTATGCGGTGGTGCCGCGGAGCGAGTTGGGGTGGAGGGCGTATTCCCCGCGCTTGCGCTTGGGGCTTCCTTGCGTTGCAGCCGTGCCGTTACGCGTCAGCGTAACGTGCTGTCGGCCACGATGGCCGACGCCCGGCATGAGCGAACCTCGGCTTCGCCATCGCCGGGCCAAAAGGCTGCAACGGCCATGGATGGCGTTGCAGCCGTGCCGTTACGCGTCAGCGTAACGTGCAACAAGCTCGCCCGCTTCGACCGGTGTGCCCGGAGCGACGAGCACTTCTGCGAGCTTGCCGTCGCGCTCGGCGTAGACCGTCGTCTCCATCTTCATCGCCTCGAGCGAGAGCAGCTTCTGGCCCTTCGTCACCGCGTCGCCGGGCTTCACGGCCACCGTCACGATCAGCCCCGGCATCGGGGCGCCGACCTCGCGGGCGTCGCCCACCACCGCCTTCGGCCGTCGCTGCACCTTCGCTTCCAGGCTCTTGTCGGCCACCGACACGCTGCGGGGCTGGCCGTTCAGTTCGAAGAACACTGTCCGCGTGCCGTCGGCGTGCGGCTCGCCCACCGTCAGCAGGCGAATCAGCAGCGTTTTGCCCGGCTCGATGTCGACGGAGAGCTCCTCGCCCGGCTTTGGTCCTTCCAGGAAGGCCGGCGTGGGGAGCACGCTCACATCACCGTGCTTGCCGCGGTGGGCCGCGAAGTCGGCGAACACGCGGGGGTAGAGAAGCCACGAGAGCACCTCACGGGGCGAGGCGGTGCGGCCCACGATTTCGCTCACCTTCTTGCCAGCGGCCGCGAAATCGGCCGGCGGGAGCGACTCGCCGGGGCGGCCGGTGACGATGTCGGCCTTGCGAACGATCCGCTTCACGACGTCTGGCGGAAAGCCGCCCGGCGGCTGCCCCATGCGGCCCGCCAGCAGATCGATCACCGACTCTGGAAACGCGAGTTCGCGGGAATCGGTGAGCAGGTCGGAGGCGTGCATGTTGTTGGTCACGAGCAAGAGCGCGAGGTCGCCCACCGACTTGCTCGTGGGCGTGACCTTCACGATGTCGCCGACCAGCTGGTTGACGTCGGCGTAGGCGCGGCAGACCTCCTCCCACCGCTCGCCGAGGCCGAGCGCCTTGGCCTGCTCGAGGAGGTTGGTGAACTGGCCGCCCGGCATCTCGTGGAGGTAGAGATCGGCGTCGGGCGCCTTCATGCCGCATTCGAACGCGGTGTAATGCTCGCGGACGGCGGCCCAGTAGTGGGAAAAGTGCCGCAGCGGCTCCGGGTCGAGGCCGGTGTCGAGCGGCGTGTGGCGGACGGCATCGACGAGCGCATTGAGGTTGGGCTGGCTCGTGAGGCCGGCGAACGAAGCGAAGGCGGCGTCGACCACGCTGGCGCCGCTCTTGGCCGCCTCGAGGGCGCTGGCCAGCGATGCCGCCGAGGTGTCGTGGGTGTGGAAGTGGATGGGGATCCCGACTTCAGCCCGCAGCGCCGACACGAGTTTGCCGGCGGCGAACGGCTTGCAGAGGCCCGCCATGTCTTTGATGGCGAGCATGTGGGCGCCCGCCTTCTCCAGCTCCTTGGCGAGCTTCACGTAGTAATCGAGCGAATACTTCGACCGCTTCGGATCGAGCACATCGCCGGTGTAACAGACGGCCGCCTCGCAGATCGCGCCGCTTTCGACCACGGCGTCGATCGCCACCCGCATGTTCGGCACCCAGTTGAGCGGATCGAATACGCGGAACACGTCGATCCCCGAGGCCGCCGACTCCCTCACGAACGCCTGCACGACGTTGTCGGGGTAGTTGGTGTAGCCGACGGCGTTGCTCGCCCGCAGCAGCATCTGGAAGAGGATGTTGGGGATCCGCTCCCGTAGCGTCAGCAGCCGGTCCCACGGGCACTCCTTCAAGAACCGCATCGAGGTGTCGAACGTCGCTCCGCCCCACATCTCCAGCGAGAAGAAGCCGGCGCACTCCCGGGCGTAGGCGTCGGCCACCGCCAGCATGTCGTGCGTCCGCATCCGCGTGGCGAGGAGCGACTGATGCGCGTCGCGCATCGTGGTGTCGGTGATGAAGAGTTGCTTCTGATCGCGGACCCAGGTGGCAAACTTCGTGGCCCCGAGTTCCTTGAGCTTGGTGCGTGTGCCGGCGGGCGGCGGCGCGAAGCGGTCGAACTCCGGCAGCGGCGCCGGTTGACGGCGTGCCGCGGCCGGGCGGCCCTTCACGAGCGGATTGCCGTTCACGATCACGTCGGCGAGGTATTCGAGCACCCGCGTGGCCCGGTCGCGGCGGATCGGGAAGTCGAAGAGGGCCGGGGTCTCGTCGATGAACCGTGTGGTGCAGTTGCCGGCAAGAAACTCGGCGTGGGTGACGAGGTTGATGAGGAAGGGGATGTTGGTCTTCACGCCGCGAATCCGAAACTCCTGCAGGCAGCGCTCGATGTGGCCGGCGGCCTCCTGGTGGGTCAGGCCGCGGGCGGTGACTTTCACCAGGAGCGAGTCGAAGTAGGGCGTGACGACGGCGCCCGAGAAGGCGGTGCCGGCGTCGAGGCGGATGCCCATGCCGCTGGCCGACCGATACGCCGTCATTCGGCCGTAGTCGGGCAGGAAGCGATTCTCGGGATCCTCGGTCGTGACCCGACACTGGAGCGCCGCGCCCATCGAACGGATCGCCTTTTGGTCGCCGAGCCCGACCTGCGGGTCGGAGAGCTTGTGGCCCTGGGCCACGAGCAGCTGACGCCGCACGATGTCGATGCCGGTGATCTCCTCGGTGACCGTGTGTTCCACCTGAATCCGCGGATTCACCTCGATGAAGAAGAACTTCCCCGTGTCGGCGTCGACGAGAAACTCGACCGTACCGGCGTTCTCGTAGCGGGCCGTGCGGCCGATGGCGAGGGCGGCCTCGCAGATCGCGTCGCGGGTCTTTGCCTCGAGGTTGGGCGCGGGGGCCATTTCGACCACCTTCTGATGCCGCCGCTGCACGGAGCAGTCGCGTTCGAAGAGGTGCACAAGGTTGCCGTGGTGATCGCCGAGCAGCTGCACCTCGATGTGCCGCGCCCGTTGGATGAACTTCTCGACGAACACGCTTGACGAGCCGAAGGCTGTCTTGCTCTCACGCTGCGCGCTTTCGAGCGCCACCGCGAGCTCGTCCTCCCCACGGACGACCCGCATGCCACGACCGCCGCCGCCGTGGGCCGCCTTGAGGATCACCGGCCAGCCGAGCCCCTTGGCGATCGAGAGCGCGTCGGCAAGGCTGGCGACGGGCTTCGAGCTGCCCGCGAGGATCGGCACGCCGGCCTTGTGTGCCAGGTCGCGGGCAGCCGTCTTGTCGCCGAGCGTGTGGAGGAGTTCGACCCGCGGGCCCACGAACGTGATCCCGGCCTTGCCGCAGGCCGCCGCAAACTCGGGGTTCTCGGAGAGGAATCCGTAGCCGGGATGAATGCCGTCGACGCCATGGGCCTTGGCGAGCGCGACGATGCCGTCGATGTCGAGATACGAGCGGATCGGCTCGCCCGGCTTACCGATGAGATAGGCCTCGTCGGCCTTGAAGCGATGGAGCGCGAAGCGGTCTTCGTGCGCATAAATGGCCACCGTGCGGATGCCCAGTTCGTGCGCCGAGCGGAACACGCGGATCGCGATTTCACTGCGATTGGCAACGAGGAGTTTGGTGATCGGTCGCATGGGATCTTTCGGGTGCCGAGGCGCGAAAACGAGGGGCTCGAGGCACCAATGTACCGGGGCCGCGCGGGCTTGCTACCGCAGCCTCCCAGGAAGCCCCAAGCGCGAGCGCGGGGAATACGCCTGCCACCTCAACTCGCTCCGCGCCGCCAGCGAAGTCGCCACCCGTCTACCCGTCGCTCGCGCTCCGGGCTTCCCGAGCACCCGACGCTTCACTCCCGCGAGGAATCGCGTGCCGTCCCGGAGCCGGCCGAGCTATTTGGGGGATACGCACCCTACGCCTTACGGCGTGGGGCTTCCTGAACCACGGGCCACTGGTTTTTTTCCTCCGCGTAACTTGGCCGCAGGTAGTCAGGCACCAGGGTGTGTGGGTCGTCGAACTCGCCCGCGACCGCCTTGAGCCTGGCAATGGCCGCTGCATCGCCGGCCGACGATTGGCACGCGTCGTGCGATGCGCACACGATGCCTCCGTGCGCGGCAATCCGTTCCCGATGGACATCGACCGCCGGGCCGCCGACACGCGATCCCGGCGGCAGCGACGCGAGCCAGTCGTCGAACGTGATCAGGCCGGGCGGCGCCAGCCGCCAGCCAAGGGCGTCGGTCGCAGCGGGCTCGGCCCAGGCGGCGAAGACCTCGCCGCGACCGGCGTCGTAGGCAATCGCCACCGGCGCGTCCGTCCAGTTCTCCAGCCGAGCCATCCGCCGGGCAATGACCATGAAACCGGAAACGCCGACGAGTTGCGAGCCGCTCGTCCAGGCGAGAGCCTTCGCGGCCGTCACGCCGACCCGCAGTCCTGTGAACGACCCCGGGCCGCGCACCACCGCCACGACGTCATCCGGTCCGAGGCAGGCGAGCGGCTCGCTGCCGCTTCCCCAGCCGCGGCGACCTGCGACATCAAGTGCGGCCGCGGTCAGGAGCCTCGCATGCTCGCCGGCGGCTCCCAGCGGACGTTCCTCCACGCCGCCGTCATCGGCCGCCGCCACGGACCCGGAACCGAAGCTCGTGTCGAAAGCGAGGATTTTCATAGGTCGCTGGGGGGCGGCGACAGGACGTGTCCTTGACCGCGCCGGAAGGGGGCCGTACTCTCAAATTTCGCGGAAAGCCAGCCAAATCGCGGCTCGCGAAGGTTGGAGCGTACGTGAAGCGGGCCATTATCAGCGACGTCCACGGCAACCTCGAGGCGCTGCATGCCGTTCTCGAGGATATCGACCGTGAGCGGGTTGACACGATTATCTGCCTCGGCGACGTGGTTGGCTACGGCCCCAATCCCTGCGAGTGCGTGAAACTCGTTCAGGAACGCTGCGGTGTCGTGATCCTCGGGAACCACGATCAGGGAGCCTTGTTTGATCCAGACGGGTTCAACTCGGGGGCGGAGCGGGCGATCCGCTGGACCCGCAACCAGCTCGAGGCGCACGACCGGATGCCGCGCAACTCCGCGAACCGGCTGACCGACTTCCTCGGCGAACTCCCCCGCACCCACGCCGACGGTGATTTTCTGTTCGTGCACGGGTCGGCCCGACGTCCGCTCGACGAATACGTGTTTCCGGAAGACATCTACAATCCGCTCAAGATGGAGCACATCTTCGAGCTCGTCCGCCGCTACTGCTTTCAAGGGCACACCCATATCCCCGGCATCTTCACGGTGTCGCCGGAGTTCATTTCGCCGGGCGTGCCACGAGGCGAAACGGAGGTAGCGCTCGACCTGCCAGCCAGCAAGGCGATGGTGAACGTCGGCTCGGTGGGGCAGCCCCGCGACAACGATCCGCGGGCCTGTTATGCGGTCGTCGAGGACGATCGTCGGGTGCGGTTCCGCAGGATCGCCTACCCACACGAGACGACGAGTCGGAAGATTCACGGCATCGCAGACCTCGACAACTTCCTCGGCGACCGCCTCGGCCAGGGCCGCTGACCGGCCGTTCGCGAGTCTCCCCCGCATCCCTCCCGCCCCCCTGGAACTCTTTCGTGGACCGTCGCTACATCCAGTTTTTCGCCATTTCGCTGGCGATCGTCGTCGCCAGCCAGTTGCTCCAGACGTGGCTCTTCCCCCGGCCGCCGCAGCCGGCTGTCGAGGCCCTCGCCACGGACGGTCCGGCGGTCACGGTGGCGGCCGAGGGCAAGGCCGACCGGAAGAATGACGCCGTCGCCCGCGCCGCGGATGTCGACACCGCCGATGCCGCCGTCGCCGCTGGGGCGTCTGCGCCGGCCAAGCGGATGCGGCGAACGCTCGGCTCGCTCGATCCCAAAGCGGCCCGGATGCTCGTCACCCTCACGAGCCGCGGCGCCGCGGTCGAGCGGATCGAACTGGCCGACGAGAAGTTTCACGATCAGGATGATCGCTCGGGCTATCTCGGCCATCTCGCGGTGGAAGAGGTCGACGGCGGCTGCCGCGTGGGCGTCGCCGGTGCCGGAACCCCAGCAGCCCGCGCGGGGCTGAAGCCCGGGGACGTGATCGCGAGCGTGGGCGGCACGGCCACCCCGGATGCGGCGGCCCTCGCGAAGGCGCTCGGGGCCACGAAGCCGGGCGCGAAGACCGTGGTGGAGGTGCTCCGCGACGGGGCGACCTCCACGCTCGACGTAGCTCTGGAGCGTCGGCCGCTCGAGGTTGTCCGGCCGGAGTATCGCACCACGCCGGTCGAAGACCCCGACGGCAACCCGCATGATCCGCTGTCATTCCGGCTGTCGCTGGAGTCCCGTGAGGGCCGCAATCGGCCGGCGGAGCCGCTCGCCGAGATTCCCGGGTGCGAACTCGCCGACGTTGATTGGACGATCGAGGAAGACGCCGATGCCGACCCGACGCGGGTTCGCTTCACCCGCACGCTGCCCGGCGGCCTGACGGCCGTGAAGGAATATCGCCTCGCCACCACGACCGACGAGTCGGGGCCCGACGGCGGCTACGGGCTCGAACTCACCGTGGAACTGCGGGCGGCGGGCAAGGATGCGGCCGTGTCGTATGCCCTCGACGGGCCGACCGGTCTGCCCACCGAGGGCTGGTGGTATACGCAGCGGGTGGCTCGCGACTGGGGGTCGCTGGCGGTCCGCGACGTGGCCCTGCGATTCGTGGGCAAGCAGAGTGCGATCGTCAGCGGCCTGAAGGTGGCCGACGGCAAACTCGACTTCCCCGCGTCGGCGGTCGGCGACGGCACGCCGCTGTCGTTCGCCGGTGTCGATGCGCTCTATTTCGCCGCGGCCCTGATTCCGGCGCGGGAAGGCCCCGACGCCCCCGCCCTCGCCGAGGTGCGGCCGCTCGCGGTGGGCGACGTGCCGACCGCGGCCCGCAAGAAGTTGATCGACGTCACGAGTCGTCTCGTGTCTCGCGACCTTGTGATTCCCGCAGGCGGCGCCGTCACGCATCGCTACGGGATCTTCGCCGGCCCCAAGCGGCCTGAGTTGCTGGCACGGTATGGGGTGCCCGGCTCCGCGATGGACGACCTCGTCTATTACGGCTGGTTCGGCTGGGTCGCCCGCCCGATGATCGCCATTCTCCACGCGCTCCACTCGGTGATCGGCAACTACGGGCTGGCTGTCCTGCTCCTCACCGTGTTCGTTCGCGCCGCGATGTTTCCGGTGAGCCGCAAGCAGGCGATCTCCTCGCAGAAGATGCAGGAACTCCAGCCCGAGATGAAGGCGATCAACGAGAAGTTCAAGGACGATCCGACCAAAAAGACGCAGGCCACACAGGAACTCTGGCGGAAGCACAACTACAACCCCATGGGCGGCTGCCTGCTGGTGTTCATCCAGGTGCCGATCTTCATGGGGCTCTACCGCTCGCTCGCTACCGACGTCGAGCTGCGGCAGGCCCCACTGTTCAGTTCGGCGATCCGCTGGTGCTCCAATCTCGCCGCTCCCGACATGCTCTGGGACTGGTCGAAAGTGCTGCCGGCATTCCTGACGGCCCCCGAGGGCTGGCTCGGCCCGTTCCTCAACCTCTTCCCGCTGGTCACCATCGGCCTCATGCTCTGGCAGCAGAAGCTGTTCATGCCGCCGGCGGTGGACGAGCAGCAGAAGGTGCA
>JAIOPD010000032.1 GCA_021414115.1 Planctomycetia bacterium | reverse complement strand
GATGAAGTGGTCCGAGCTGATGATGATCCGCACCGTCCAGAATCAGGTCAGCTACAAGGCGATGCTCCTCTACTCCGGTTGGCTTCAGGACCGGATCGAGGCCAACACGCCGATCGACGTGCTCGTTCGCGAGCTCCTCGCCGCCAAGGGGGGCACGTTCACGAACCCCGCCACCAACTACTTCCAGCACGAGCGGGACACGCTCAAGACGGCGGAGAACGTGGCGCAGGTCTTCATGGGGATGCGGATCCAGTGTGCCCAGTGCCACAACCATCCCTTCGACCGCTGGACGATGGACGACTACTACGGCTTCGCCAACTTCTTCGCCCAGATCGGCCGTAAACAGGGGGAAGACCCGCGGGAGACGATCGTCTTCAACTCCGGCGGTGGCGACGTGAAACACCCGGTGGGCGGGAGGGTCGTGCCGCCGACCTTTCTCGGCGGTGCGACCCCCGACTTCAAGAGCCCCGAATACGACGGCAAGGATCGCCGCGAGGTGCTCGCGGCGTGGCTCGCCTCCCCCGACAACCCGCACTTCGGCCGCAACCTCGCCAACATTGTCTGGGCCCACTTCTTCGGACGCGGCATCGTCGAGGAGGTGGACGACGTGCGGGTGAGCAATCCGCCGGCAAACGAGGCTCTCCTCGATGCCCTCGCGAAGGGACTGGTCGAGTCGAAGTATGACTTCAAGAAACTCGTCCGCGAGATCTGCACGTCGGCGACCTACCAGCGTTCAACCCGGCCCAACGACACCAACGCCGAGGACGAGCGGAACTTCTCGAAATCGCAGCTGCGGCGGATCCGGGCCGAAGTGCTGCTCGACATCATGACCGCGGCGACCGGTACGCAGAACAAGTTCAAGGGACTGCCGCTCGGCGCACGGGCCGTCCAGATCGCCGACGGCAACACCAGCACCTATTTTCTCACCACGTTCGGCCGGGCCACCCGGGCGACCGCCTGCTCGTGCGAAGTGAAGATGGAGCCCAACCTCTCGCAGGCCCTGCATCTCCTCAATGGCGACACGATCCAGCAGAAGATTCGCCAGGGGGGCGTCGTCAAGCAGCTGCTCGACAAAGGAATGACGCCCGAGCAGGTGATCGAGGAGCTTTATTTACGGACGCTGACCCGCAAGCCGACCGACAAGGAAACGCGGGGACTTCTGGATATCATCGAAAAAGAGCCCGCAGCGGAGAAGCCGGCGGGGCTTCGCGAGACGCTCGAGGATGGATTCTGGGCGATCCTCAACTCCCGCGAGTTCGTGTTCAACCACTGATCGTCCCGACCGTGCCCATGCTGCTTCACTCCCGCAGACCCCTCGCCCGCGTGTCGTGCTCGTTGATCGTCGTCGCAAGCGCGGTGTCGTTGATCGCCACGCTGTCTGCGGCGGCCGAGGAGAAGGTCACGTTCATCGACAATGCCCTGCCCGTGCTCAGGCAGCGGTGCGGCAGCTGCCACAACCCCGACAAGAAGACCGGCGGCCTCGATATCACGAGCTACGCCGCGATCATGCGGGGCGGCGGCTCGGGCGAGGTGATCGCGCCGGGCGACGCCGCGGCCAGCCATCTCTTTCGCGTCGCCAACCACGACGACGAGCCGACGATGCCCCCCGATGCGCCGCCGATCCCCGAGGCGGAGCGGCAGGTGCTCCGGAACTGGATCAACGGCGGTGTGCTCGAGACCAAGGGGAGCGTGGCCGTCGCTGCCAAGAAGGTCGAGGTCGCCATGTCGGCCCCGGCGACGGAACGACCGGCCGTGTCGCCGATGCCCGCGAGGCTGCCGCTCGAGCCGGTCGTGCACACCCAGGCCATCGATGCCTGCGCGTCGCTCGCGGCGAGCCCCTGGTCACCGCTGGTCGCCGTCTGTGGCCAGAAGCAGATCCTGCTCTACCGCACCGACACGCTCGACCTCGCCGGCGTGCTTCCGTTCCCAGAAGGACGGCCGCACGTGGTCCGGTTCAGCGGCGGTGGCGGCCTCGTGATCGCCGGCGGCGGAGTCGGGGCCCAGAGCGGCAAGGTCGTGGTCTGGAACGTGAAAAGCGGACGCCGTATCCGGACGCTCGGGGACGAACTCGATGTGGTGCTTGCCGCCGATGTGAGTCCCGATCAGCGGCTCGTGGCGTTTGGGGGGCCGCAGAAGGTGGTGCGGCTGCACTCGCTCGAGACCGGCGAAAAGCTCCACGATCTGCCCAAGCACACCGACTGGATCCTGGCCACGGCCTTCAGCCCCGATGGCAAGCTGCTCGCCTCTGCCGACCGGGCGGGCAACGTGATCGTGTGGCAGGCCGCGACCGGCCGCGACTCCGTCACGCCGGCTGCGCATCCTTCCGCGGTCACCAGCCTGGCCTGGCGCGGCGATTCGAAGCTCCTCGCCACCGGCTGCGACGACGGCCAAATCCGGCTCTGGGAACCCGAGAACGGCACGCTCGTGAAGGCCTGGCCGGCCCACGGCGGAGGTGTCGCCGCCATCGACTTCACACGAGACGGCCGGCTCGTGTCGGTGGGCCGCGACAAGACACCCAAACTCTGGAAGCCGGATGGCTCGCAGGAGCGTGCCTTCGAGGCGGGGGCAGACGTCGGCCTCGCGGCGGCCTCCTGCGACGAGACCAACCGGCTCGTCGTCGGTGACTGGACCGGCGAGATTCGGATCTACAACGCGGCCGACGGCGCGCGAGTCGGCGGCCTCGATCCAAACCCACCGGCGCTCGCCGAACGAGTGGCCGTCGCCGAACGCGGACTCTCCGATCGCAAGGCGAAACTCGACGAAGCCGTCGCCGCCCTCCGGCGCCGCCGAGTCGGAGTGGGGTATGGTCGAAGCCAAGCGACGCACCGACGAGCAGGCCGCGCAGGGGGCCGCCACCAAGCGAGACGGTCTTCAGAAGCAGGCCGCCGACCTCGCGGCAGCCGCCGCGCAGGCCGAGCAACAGGCGAAGGAACTCGCGGCGAAGATCGAACAGCAGAAAACCGAAATCGCGAAGCTCCAGGCCGGCCTGCCGGCCGCCACCGCCGAGGCGGAGGCCGCCGCGAAGGCGCTCGCCGACTCGGCGAAGGCCGCCGAGGAGAAGAAGGGGCTGATCACCGCCCGCCAGGCCGAGGCCGACGCCGTGGCCAAGGAACTCGACGCGCTCCAAGGGGTCGCGAACTGATCTCATACGGGTCACACGCGAGCCTCTCGCGTGACCCCGTCGCGCTCGGGAAGCCCGGAGCGCAAGCGACGGGTAGACGGGCGGCGACCTCGTTGGCAGCGCGGAACCGCACGATACGGCAACCCGTATACCCCGCGCTCGCGCTTGGGGCTTTCCAACTCGGAGGCAGCGCCGAGGGGCATTACGGCACCGTCTTGAGGCAACCCGATAGGGGTAGGGAGGCCCGATTGGGTTCGGGCCCCCCTCCCTCCGAACCGTGCTGGCGGATCTCCCGCACACGGCTCTCCGGTCGATGGTCTTACCTCCGTGAGGATTGAACGGCCGCAGCACGGGCGGCTACCAGACTGAATAGCCCGTGCTCGACAAAGAAGGCATTCGGCCACTGTCGCATGTCCCGGCCGCGTGCTCGTCCCGGGCGCTTCGTGCAGTGACGGAGCATGCTCCTCAGCCGCATCCGCACCCAGGTATCCTGCTCGCGGAACACCGTCTTGTAGCTGCTGTGCTTGAAGTACCCGAACCAGCCCCGGAGGGTCCGGTTCACATCGGTAATCGTGCATTCCAGACTACGACCGGTCGTGCGGGGAGTCTTCTGTCGGATCGCATCGCGCAGTTTCTGGATGCTCTTCTTCCGTGGCCAGTGATGCTTGCCGCGGAAGCTGTAGCCCAGGAAGTCGAAGTGATCCATGCGGACGTCGACGATCCGTGTCTTCTCCGGGTGCAGCGTGAGGCCGTTGTCGGCCACCCACTGCTGGATCAGTGCCAGTGCCCGAGCAGCGTCTTCCGCCGTCTTGCACAGGATCACGAAGTCGTCGGCGTACCGAACCATCTCGATACCGTGCTTGACCAGCAGATGGTCGAGCGGGTCGAGATACACGTTGCTCAGGAGTGGACTGAGGACCGCCCCCTGTGGGGCGCCTGCCTCGGGCGTCCAGTGCTTCGCATCGTCCAGGATGTCCGCCTGCAGGAAGTCGGTGATCAGCCGGAGTACCCGGCCGTCGGCGATCTTTTCCTCCACGCGGGTCATTAGCCGGTCGTGCGGGATCGAGTCGAAGTAGCCCTTCAGGTCCGCATCCACGACGTGGACGTATCCCTGATCGAGCAGCTGACTCACCCGCCGCAAAGCGTCCTTGCAACCTCGTCCGGGCCGGAATCCGTAGCTTTGTTCCGCGAAGTCTCGCTCGAAGATGGGCTCGATCACGTTCACCACTGCGGCCTGCACGACCCGATCCCGCACCGTAGGGATGCCCAACGGTCTGGTTTCGGACGTGCCGAGCTTCGGAATGTGGACGCGACGAATCGCCTGAGGGGCATACCGACCGGTCTCAAGCGCCGCCGACAGTTCCTGGATCACTCCAGGAAGCCGATCCGCGAATGCTCGCACCGTCTCGTGATCTACCCCAGATGCCCCCTTCTTGCTCGCCACTCGTTGGAACGCCGCAGTGAGATTCCGGTCCGCGAAGACCTTGTCATGCA
Organism: Planctomycetia bacterium; assembly: GCA_021414115.1. GTDB lineage: Bacteria > Planctomycetota > Planctomycetia > Pirellulales > UBA1268 > QWPN01. The sequence continues at coordinate 5,892 of JAIOPD010000032.1, read as the reverse complement.
GCGTGAACCATTTGCCTCCTTTCACTCCCTGTTCGAGAGCCGTCAACATGCGAACGGTCCAGACGGCCGGTTCGACCCATCGCCAACGCGATCGGATCTCTTCGGCTTGCGTAGCCCGGCGGGAACCGCCGGGCACTGACGCCGATTCGTTTTCCGCTCGTCCGTCCATTCAACATCCATCTCCCTGGAGCCCTTCGCTCCGCCGGCATTACCCGGCTTCGTCGCTACGTATGGCTCCTCTGACTCCTGCCGGGCTCTTGTCCGGTCTCCGGCAGGTCTCATCGCTTCATGCGTCGAATCTTCCGACCATTCCGTCTCCAACCACCCCCCGTCGCTCCGACTGCTTGGCTTGTTTTCGCAGCCGAACGTACCGTCGAGACGACCGTATGGTCCGTCCCACCCACTCTGGCAGGGCAACGCCGACGTCTGTTGGGCTTCGCCTTGGTAAAGCAGGCTCGCCACGACGACAGGCCGAATCGAGTTCGTCATCCTACGGACTGGCCGTTCACCTCCCGGTGCTCTCCACCTCCCCTTGCAGGGACGCAGTTCCGTTCAGTTACGGAACCCAAGCCGGGCCCCGACAGGGACTTCCACCCTGCTGGTTCAACACACTCACGATCGCACTATACCCCGCGCTCGCGCTTGGGGCTTCCCAACTCGGAGGCAGCGCCGATGGGCATTACGGCGCCGACTCGAGGCAGTCCGTATTCCCCGCGCTCGCGCGAGGCTCAATTGGGAGCCGTATCAGCCGGCCGCCCTCGTCCTCCTGCGGCCGAGCACTCGGCTCGGGGCTGCCCGTGCCACGAAGCCGGCGTATGCCGCCAAGCGCAGCCAGGATGGCGAAGCGCCGGCGGCATCCGAGTGAGCGGCGGGCATGGATGCCCGACGCGAACGTCCGGCTCTCGGGGCACGGGCAGCCCCGAGCGTCACATCTCAGCCAGCCCGAGCAGCTTCCGCAGCGACGTCATCGCGATCTCACCGAACTGCCGCGGTGGTACCCGCCAGAGCATCGGGTTTGTGAGTTCGACCGCGACCGCACCCGAGTAGCCGATCTCCTTGAGTCGGGCCACGAGGTCGTCCGGTGGCGACGAGCCCTCGCCGGGCAGGATGCGGTCGGTGTCGGCCGCCATCTCCCGCGGCACGTCGGCGATGTCGGAGAGCTGCACGTGGGCGAGGTTGTCGTTCGAGAGCAGCCACAGGTCGAGCGGCTTGCTCGGTCCGACGGTAAAGTGAAACCAGTCGAGGCAGATGCCGAGTGCCGGCGAACCCACCTCCTCCACCACGGCCACCGCCGACTGCAGGTTGTTGGGAAAACTCGCCCGCGAGTCGAACTCGAGCGCGAGTCGAACGCCCGCGTCGGCCGCCCGGGCTGCCGCCTCGCGGAGGCTCAGCGACAGCCGGCCGAGATCCTCGGAGGTGAGCGGGCCGAAGGCGTCGCCCGCGACCACGAGCACCGGGATCGCGAGGTCGCGGCAGAGCGCGAGCCGGGCATCGAAGTGGCTCCAGTGCTCGCGGCGGGCATCGCCCTGGCTCGTGAGCAGTCCGCCCTGAAAACTCGCCGCGACGGCCGCGATACCCTGCGCGGCAAGGCGATCCTTCAGCGCCGCGACGCCGTGTTCCTTCAGGAAGGCGTCGGCGTGGCCGAGCCAGAGGTCGATCGCATCGACGTGGCCGGCCGCATAGTCCTCGAGAATCGTGCCGAGCGAAGCGTCGAGCGAACAGACGGTGGAGATTGCAGGCCGCATGCTCGTCATGCCAGCCGATCGCGGAGCATGCTCACCACCTCGTCGATCGGCACGCGGGTCTGCACGAGCGTGTCGCGGTCGCGGAGCGTGACGGTCTTGTCGGTGAGCGTCTGGCCGTCGATCGTCAGGCACCAGGGAGTGCCCGCCTCGTCCTGCCGGGCATACCGCCGGCCGACCGAGCCCTTCTCGTCGTATTGGCAGGCCATGTGGGGCTTGAGCGCCCGGTAGAGATCGATCGCGACCTCCGGCATACCGTCCTTCTTCACCAGCGGGAGGATGGCGGCCTTCACCGGGGCGAGCCGCGGGTGGAGCTTCATCACGGTGCGGCTGCGGGGCTTGCCGTCTTCGTCAGGCACCTCGTCCTCATGGTAGGCGTCGCAGAGGAAGGCGAGCACCGCGCGGTCGGCCCCGGCCGACGGCTCGATCACGTGGGGCACATACCGTTCCCGCGAGATGTCGTCGAAGTAGGAGAGGTCCTTGCCGCTCCCCCGGTGCCGCGGCTTGCCGTCGTCGCCCGTCTCCACCACGAGTTCGCCGTCCTTGCGGACGAGCTTGCCCTCCATGTGGCTGCGGAGGTCGAAGTCGCCGCGGTGGGCGATCCCCTCGAGCTCGCCAAACTCACCGGCGGCCAGGAAGGGAAACGCGTATTCGATGTCGGCCGTGCCGACGGAGTAGTGCGAGAGCTCGTCCTTGTCATGCTCGCGGAGCTGGAGCTTGCCCTCGGTGAGGCCAAGGTCGAGATACCACCTCCAGCGGCGATCCCGCCAGTAGCGATACCACTCTGCGGACTCGGACGGCTTGCAAAAGAATTCGATCTCCATCTGCTCGAACTCGCGGGAGCGAAACGTGAAGTTGCGCGGCGTGATCTCGTTGCGAAAACTCTTGCCGATCTGACCGATCCCGAACGGCACCCGCACCCGCGAGGTGTCGACGACGTTCTTGAAGTTGACGAAGATTCCCTGAGCCGTCTCCGGCCGGAGGAAGGCGCGGTCGTCGTCGTTGCCCGCCAGGGCCCCGATCCGTGTCTCGAACATGAGGTTGAACTCGCGGGGCTCCGTGAGCGTGCCCGGGGCGGCGGCATCGGGGCCGAGCGCGTCGGCGAGCGTGAGCGTGCCGGCGGACACGGCGGCGGCGAGCGATCCGAGGTCGCCCGTCCACTCGATCTCGTCCACCTGCTTGGCCCGCAGGCCGAAGAACTTCTGGGCCTTGGCGGCGATGCTCGGGGGTGCCTCGTCCCCCGACTGGTCGGTGGTCACAAAAATCTTCTTGCCGCGGTGCGCGGCCCAGCGGCCGTTGAGATGGTCGTAGCGGTAGCGCCGCTTCGACTCGCGGCAGTCGATCATCCAGTCGTGAAAGAGGTCGAAGTGGCCGGAGCACTTCCAGACCTGCGGATGCATGATGATCGTGCAGTCGAGGCCCGCCATCTCGTAGGGCGAGGGAGCGCCCTGGATCGTCGCGAGTTCATCGTGGCCGGCGACCATGTCGCGCCACCAGCAGTCTTTGAGGTTGCGCTTGAGGGCGACGCCCAGCGGGCCGTAGTCCCAGAAGCCGTTGAGGCCGCCGTAGATCTCGCTCGACTGAAAGATGAAGCCCCGCCGCTTCGCAAGCGACACGATCCGATCCATCCGCGACTGGTCGTTCTGCTTTTCCATGATTCCCTACGTACACGGTGCCGGGGGCCACGTCGGGGCCGCATGCCGGGAGAGCCGTACCTTACCCAGATTCGGTGCCACGCACCATTTCAAATGAGGCGGCCGGATGCGGGGTCGAGTCGCGGCACGACGGTGAGGGAGTCGATGGCGGCGGCGACGGGGAGATCGGCCTCCATGCCGAGATCGACGAGGTTCGAGCCCCCCGGCGAGCGGCGAAACTCGGCGACGAGCGATTCCTGCGGAACAGGCGCCGCAGCCGCGCGACGGTAGAAGGCAAGCGCCGCGAGAGCCACGTCGTCGAGGACGTCCGCTGCCCCGGCTGCGGAAGCCGCGTCGAGAATCGCCCCCGCGGCGAGCACGTCCTCGGCCGACACCACGCCGTCGGTGCCGGCGCAGACAAGGTGGACGTCATCCCGCCCGCCGACCAGCGTCAGGCGGCGCACGGCGTCGGCCACGGCGGTGCGGTTCACGATCGCCCCCACGAGGATCACCCGCGCGTCGCGGCAGGCCTCGAGCGCCGCGGTGCCATTGGTCGTGGTGATCACGATCGTCTTCCCCGCCACGCGGTCGGGGGTGTATTCCCGAGGAGAGTTGCCCAGATCGAAGCCCTCGATCCTCACGCCCCCCCGCTCCCCGCCGAGCAGCGTGCCCGCGGCCAGAGTCGCCGCCAGAGCCCGCGCCTCCGCAAGATCGGCCACGGGACGCACGGCGGCCGCCCCGTGGGCCAAGGCCGTGGCGATCGTCGTCGAGGCCCGCAGAACGTCGATCACCACCGCGATCCCTCCCGCAGTCGCCCCCACCGGCATACCATGGAAATAATCGTGACAATGCCAGTGCAGCATGTGTGCCCCGCGAGAAAACCGTTCGTGACGTCAGAAGCGATTCCCGACGCGACCACCACGATAGGGCAACCGCAGCCCGCCGACAAAGTGACGGCCTCGGGCGTCGACAAGAGCGGCTCCCGCGTGCAGGGCATGTTTGCCGAGATCGCGCCCCGCTACGACCTCGTCAACCGGATGTTGTCCGGGGGCATCGACGTCTGGTGGCGGTACGTCACCGTGAACCGCGTTCCGCCCCCGGCTTCCGGCGCCGTCCTCGACGTCTGCACCGGCACGGGGGATCTTGCACTGGTCTATGCGCGAAAGGGCGGGCCGGGGGTTCGAGTCGTAGGCAGCGACTTCTGCCGCCCCATGCTCGACCGCGGCGTGGAGAAGTCGGCGAAGAGCGGGGTGCCCGTGGAATGGGTGGAGGCCGACGCGATGGCCCTCCCCTTCCCGACCGCGGCGTTCGACGTCGTGACCGTCGCCTTCGGTCTGCGGAACATCGCCGACACCGCCCGGGGGCTCGCCGAGATGGCCCGCGTCTGCAAGCCCGGTGGCACCCTTGCGATCCTCGAGTTCTCTCTGCCGAGGAATGTGGTCGTGCGCACGTTCTATCTCTGGTACTTCCGCAACGTGCTGCCGTGGCTCGGCAATGCGGTCGCACGAAACAAGTCCGACGCCTACAGCTACCTCAATAAGAGCGTCGAGGAGTTTCCGTCGGGCGGCGCGCTCGCGGCCCTCGTGAAGACGGCGGGCTTCGACCGCGTCGAGCAGATCCCGCTGACGTTCGGCATCGCCACGCTCTCCGTCGCCACGCGGGGGGCCTGACGTGATGGCTGCCGTTCCTCCACTCGTCGTGGGCATCACTGGCGCCTCCGGCGCACCCTACGCCGCGCGGCTGCTCGAGGTGCTCTTGGAGGCGGACCGCGAGGTCCACCTCGCGATCAGCCCATCGGGCCAGGCCGTGATCGCCGAGGAGCTCGGCCGGCAGATCGACCTCGACCGATTCGACCTGACCGCCCTGCTCGGCCGGCCCGCCCCCAAGACCGGCATCGTCCACTACCACCACCACAAAAACCTGATGGCACCGATCGCCAGCGGGTCGTTCCTGACCTCGGCGATGGTCATCTGCCCGTGCAGCGGCAGCACGCTCTCGGCCATCGCCCATTCGATGGGCGAGAACCTGATCCATCGGGCCGCGGAGGTCCACTTGAAGGAGCGTCGCAAGCTCGTGGTGGTGCCCCGCGAAACGCCGCTCTCGCTGCCGCAGCTCAAGAACATGCAGGCGATCCACGAGGCGGGCGCGGTCGTGCTGCCAGCGGCGCCGGGCTTCTATCACGGTGCGGCCACCGTGGCCGATCTCGTCGACTTCATCGTGGCCCGGATCTGCGATCAGCTGGGGGTGGCGAACGCCCTCATCCGCCGCTGGGGCGAGACGACCTGATGGCCACCGCCGTGTCCGAGCCCCGCGCACCGCGGCTTCGCACCTTCCTCGAACTCGTGCGGTTCAGCCACACGATCTTCGCCCTGCCCTTCGCGATCATCGCGGCCTTGATCGCGATCCGCTGGGGGGGCGACGAGGGGCTGTCGCTCAAGTCCCCCCTCGGACTCGCCCGCGGCACGGCGGGCATCCTCCTCTGCATGGTCACGGCCCGCACCGCCGCCATGGCCTTC
>JAIOPD010000023.1 GCA_021414115.1 Planctomycetia bacterium | reverse complement strand
CCGCCGCGGCGTGCCGAACCAGTGGCGAAACGTGTCGAGATGATGGATCGACATGATGCGGAGCGTCACCCAGCCCAGCCGCTCCTGCCACGGCATCCAATGCGGCACCGCCCGCATCTCGATCGTGGCCAGCACGGGGTCGCCGAGCACGCCCTGCTGCAGGAGGCTGCTGCAGCCCCGGACCGCATGGTCGTAGCGCATGTTCTGGTTGACGACGAGCCGCACACCCGCCGCGCGGCACCGCTCCACGATCCGCGACGCCTCCGCGTAGTTCGTGGCCAGCGGCTTCTGGGCGAGGATGCCCCGAATGTGATCGCCTCGCTCAAGTGCCTCCTCGATCACCGCCGGCTGGACGTCGGGCGGCACGGCGATGTCGACGACCTCCACGGCGGGATCGTCGAGCAGGCGACGGTAGTCGTCGTAGGCCCGCGGGATCGAGTGGCGTGCGGCAACCTCGGTGGCAGCGTCGGGCCGGCGGGCGGCGATCGCGACGGGGTTTAGGCCCGCGGCGCGGTAGGCCACAAGATGGCAATCCGCCATGATGAACCCGGCGCCGATACAGCCGATGCCGACCGAGCGGTCGGCCGGCAGCGGCGGCAGGTGATCGAGTGGAACAGTCGCCATCGCGGCCTCGGCATGGTGCACACGCAGCACTGCATCACGATACGCCTCCCGATTGTGGCCGCCTTGTATAAACACCGCGGACTGTTGTGCGGATCACGCATGCCCGGCCCGCGCACGCTGCCGATAGGCCTGCGGCGGCAGTCCGGTATGCGACTTGAAGGCCTTCGTGAAATGGCTCTGGTCGTAGAAGCCGCAGGCCACGGCCACCTCCCCGACCGGCGTGCTCGACTGGTCGAGCATGCGGCGTGCGAGCAGCAGTCGCGTGCGGAGCACGTAGTCGCTGGGGCTCATGCCAAAGAGCCGCCGAAACTCACGCTGCAGGTGGCTGAGGGAGAGGCCGCAGGCCCGCGCCAGCTGCGAGACTCGGAGCGGCCGGTGGTAGTCGGCGGCCACCATCTGCAGCGCGGGCGTGAGGCGACAGTATTCATCGGGCACGCTGCCGGCGTGCGCGAATGGCCGGAGAACACCGGCGAGCCCCGACACGCGTCCCGCCGCATCGACCAGCGGCAGCTTGGTGCATCGATACCAAGCGGGGAGGCCGGTGTGATCGGGCACGAGCCAGGCCTGGTCCCGCATCGGCCTGCCCGACCGCATCACGCGGTCATCTTCGGCGATGTACTGCGATGCGAGCGCGGGCGGGTGGAAGTCGTGATCGTTTCGCCCGATGACATCCCCCTGTGAGCGGCATCCGTGCATGGTCAGAAATGCCTGGTTCACCCGCGTAAACAGGCTGCGGCGATCCTTGAGAAAGAGCACGACGTCGGGCAAGGCGTCGAAGAGCGCGAGCGCCTGTTCGGCTTCGGGCATGGAGGAAGACGGCTGCCGCATGCTGCCTTATTACAAACTGGCGACACTGGAAGTCAAACCCGGGAAGCCCCGTGCCGGGCAACGGGTCCGCAATGGCCGGCGCGTGACCGAAATGCAAACTCATTTGTGATATCGGTTACCCGAGAGAGCGTATGAGGCCTCCATCAAACCTGTTAAGAAGACGTTCCCCGTCGTTGCACATCGGAACGAGTCACGTATCTCAAGGAGTCGTCTGTCATGTCCCGTTATCAGCCTGCCGCGTCTCGCCCCATCGCGAATTCCACGCGGCGCGGTTTCATTGCCACTTCGTCCGTTGTCGCTGGCGGCTATTGGCGCTGCCCGGGCTGGCAAGGTGGTGGCCGTGGCCGACGTCGATTCCAATCAGCTCAAGCGCACGGAGAAGGTGCTCGCAGGTGCGAAGCCCTACGCCGACTTCCGCAAGATGCTCGACGAGATGGGCAAGGAGTTCGACGCCGTCACCATCAGCACGCCCGACCACACCCACATCACGGCCGCCGCGATGGCGATGCACATGGGGAAGCATTGCTTCTGCCAGAAGCCGCTCACGCGGGCGATCGCCGAGGCCCGGATCCTTGGTGAACTGGCCCGGTCGCAGAAGGTTGCCACGCAGATGGGCAATCAGGGCACGGCCAATGATGGACTGCGGCGGGCGGCGGCCTACATCCAGTCAGGCGGCATCGGCACGGTCAACAAAGTGCATGTCTGGACGAATCGCCCTGTGTGGCCTCAGGGGGGCGGTCGGCCGCAGGAAACACCGGTCCCCGCCACGCTGGATTGGGATTGTTGGCTCGGCCCGGCGCCCTACCGGCCTTTCGCCTCTGGCTATCACCCTTTCGCCTGGCGGGCGTTTTGGGATTTTGGCTCGGGCGCGCTCGGCGACATGGCATGCCACACGTTCAACATGCCCTTTATGGCGCTGTCGCTT
>JAIOPD010000020.1 GCA_021414115.1 Planctomycetia bacterium | reverse complement strand
CCGCCGGCAGGCCCACCGATCCCCGGGGACGACAGTTCCAGTTCGAGCGAGAGTTCGCCCGAGCCCGAGCTCTCGTCGTGGAGTTCCGCAGCCACGCGTTCGATGTCTTCGAGCTTGAACTTGACCGTCGCGCCGTCCCGCATGGGAAACAGCTTCTTGCGGTCGATTAGCCGGTTGATGTCTTCGACGGTCACGCCCAGATGGCGGGCCGCTTCTTCCAGCGAGAGAAACTTTCCAGCCATGGCTGCCCCGGATCCCAGCAGGATGGACGACGCCCCTGCACTTCGTCTCGTTGTCGACGGAATCACCAACCGCATTCTACCGCCAACCGCCACTCGCGGCAGAACCGCTCCCACCGACAGAGCCTGCCGGGGCGGTCCGGGGTCGATTTGCGACGCTCACCTCGGCGGCGGCGCGGGCTCCGACGTCGGGGCCGGCCCCGTCTGGAGCATCCGCTTGAGCGCCGCAGGCCGGGGCTCCTGGGCGTTGAAGTCGTCGACCATGAGGTCCCAGCTCAGATTGCGGGTGCTCCGCAGCACGAGCGCCCCGGTCGCCGTGTCGACGTGATAGACAGCGGCGTGCCGGCTGCCGGGATCGACCACGAGCAGCAGTCGCCGGGAGTCGTCGAGGGCGGAGTCGGATACCCAGAGGGCCCCGGCGTCGTCCATGGGCCTCCCGGTGCGCTGGGCGGCGAGTTCCCGCACGTCAACGAGCGCGAGGCCGGCTGCACCGAGGCAGCACGCGCCAGCCCAGGGGAGCCAGCGGCGGCCGTGCCGCAGCGGCGGCGGGCGGTGGTCGGAGCGGGGCTGGACGGACGCGTGGTCGCAGTCTTGGTTCATGGGGCGTCTCCAAGCGGCCGAGTCTGGGCATCATTCGGCCGGGCGGAGATTAGGGAAGGCCGGGGGTCACGGCAAGGCTGAATGCCATGGCCGCGACGGCGGCCGCGCGCTGCCTGAGTCGCCCGTCTTGCGCCACCTGCCTGTTGTAATCGGCGTTTCGTGATGCGTGATGTTTCGGTTCAATCGCCTGCGCAAGACATGACGATGAAAGGGGTCGTCGGGGCGCGCCGCTCCGCGACCGTATCCAGCGTCCATCCGTTCGGGAGGCACCACCGGTGTCGTATCTCAACCGCTTCTCCGCCCTGCTGCTGCGTTCCCCTCTGCTTTGGGGCGGATCGTTGGCGTTCGCGTTCTTTGCCCTGATCCACGGGGGCATCATCACCAACGCGAACGTGATCCGATATCTCGCCGGCCATTGGGTGGAGTATGTCGAGACGGCGATGTTTTGCGTGGGGCTCGCCTTTCTGGTCCTGCACTTCGGAGACATCGTGCGGCAGCGGCGGAAGATCGACACGCCGCTTCTCGAGCCGGCGGTGGAAGGGGGAATCGATCCCGCGAGCGCGGCCGCACTGATCGCCGCGCTGCCTGAGACCGCGTCCGGCTATCTGCCGCGACGGCTCCGCGAGGCGCTCGACCTCGTCGTTCGCACGGGCTCCGCCGACGACATGGAGAACCATCTCAAATACCTTTCCGACCTCGACGCCGCCCGGGCATCGCAGGGCTACGGCCTCGTGCGGTTCGTGATCTGGGCGATTCCGATCATGGGCTTTTTGGGCACGGTCATCGGGATTACGGAGGCCATCGCGTGCCTCTCGCCGACGCAGCTCGACAACATCTCGGGCGTCGTTGCCGGCCTCGGCACGGCGTTCGACACGACCGCGACCGCGCTGGCCCTCTCGATGGTGCTCATGTTCCTGCAGTTCGTCATCGATCGCTACGAGCAGCAGCTGCTCGCGAAGGTGGACGATGCGGCCTGGACGACGCTGGCCGGAAGGTTTCAGTCGCTGGGCGGAGGCGACGGCGCGGCACTGGCGGTGGCCCGTCTCGGCGAGACGCTCAGTCGCGGGTCGGCGCGGCTCCTGGAGGCGCAGGAGCAGGCCTGGTCGTCGCTCGAGCGCACCGCAGCCGTCGGCGTGAGGCAGCTTCTCGACGAGAGCGGCGGCACGATCAAGACCGCGCTGGCCGCGGCGCTCGATGAAAGCCTGTCGCGCTGGTCGGAGTCGTTCGCCCGCACGCAGGACGAGCTCGCCGCCCGGCGTGACGATCGTTGGACGGACGCCGCGGCCGCCCTGGCGACGGCCGTGCGCGGCCTCGAGGCCCGACACGAGTCGATCGAGCGGCAGACCGTGGCCATCGAGGGCGTGGTGGCGGCGACCCGCGACATCGCGTCGCTCGAGCGGACGCTCGACGCCAACCTCTCCACGCTCGCCGCCACGGGCCGGTTCGAGGAGACGCTCACGTCCCTCGCCGCCGCCGTGCAACTGCTCGCCGTCCGTGCCGCCGATCAGCGACGTGGCGATGCCGACGCCATCCGCCGTACCGGAAAGGCCGCATGAGTCGAGCTCGCGGCCAGTCGGGCCCCACCATCTCCCTGTTTCCGTTCCTCGCCGTGCTGCTGTGCACGATGGGCGCGCTCCTCGTCGTGCTCGTCATCTTCAGCCGCTCCGCGAAACAGGCCGGGCAGGCTGCCGCGGAGGAGGCCCGCGCGCAAGCGGCGGTCGAGCAGGCGGCCGAACGGGAGGAGCTCGAGCTCGCTCGCGAGGAACTGGGCTGGCGGATCGAGCAGCTTCGCGAGGTGCGGGACCGCACTGCCGCCGAACTGGCGAAGGCCCGCATGCAACTGGCCGGCACCGAGGAAGACGCGCGGAAGCTCGCCGACGAGCTCGATGCCCTCGGCCAGACCGCGGAGGCCCTCGAAAAGGACTCGGCCGACGACGCTGCCGAGGAGGCGATCCTCGAACTCGAGCGCCGGCTCGCCGCAGCGAAGAAGGCTCTCGACGAGGCGAAGGACGCGCTCGCCGAGAAGCCTCCGGCCTATGCGGTGGTGCCTTTCGAGGGAAAGAACGCCACGCACCGGCGGCCGCTCTATATCGAGTGCTGCATCGACGGCGTGTTTCTGCAACCCGAAGGGATCAGGCTTGGCCCGGCCGACTTCGAAGGTCCGCCCGGGCCCGGCAATCCGCTGGCCAGTGCCCTGCGGGCCGCCCGCGAGCACATCGCGCGATCGCCGGGTGAGTCGGGCGATCCCAACATCCAGCCGTATCCGCTTCTGCTCGTGCGGCCGAGTGGCGTGATGGCCTACTACGCCGCCCGCGAGTCGATCCAGTCGTGGGGCAGCGAGTTTGGCTATCAGTTCATCGACGAGGAGTGGACGCTCACCTATCCGCCCCGTGATCCTGTGCTGGCCGACGCCGAGACGCGGGCCATCGAGGAGGCGCGGCGGCGGCTCGAGTGGCTCGCGCAGGTGCGGCCCGTCAAGCCATCGAAGCCCGCCACCCAGTATCGCGCTGCCACGACCCGCGGTGGCGTGGTGTCGAACAGCGGGCCGAGCGTGCTCGGCGACCAGTCGCGGTTCGACTGGACGGAGGAGCGGG
>JAIOPD010000019.1 GCA_021414115.1 Planctomycetia bacterium | reverse complement strand
CGCCGAGCTCGTTGATGAAGATGCCGCCGGTGCCGGTCGTGGCGCGGAGCACGTTCGAATCGGTCTCGATCGGGTCGCCCGACGTGCCAATGCCGCTACCGGCCGACAGGGCCACGACGCTGCCGTTGAAATTCGCCTCGTCACCCGTCCAGACGTCGGTGATCGCGCCGGAGGTCGCCGTGGCGGTGATGTTGCCAGTAGTCACCACTTTGCCCACGTCGATGAACGTGGCGGCGGAGAGCGTGATATCGCCCGAGCCGGTCGAGTAGACGGTGCCCGGCACCATCGTGATGTTGCCCCGGGAGCCGGTGCCATCGGCGGTCACGCTGATCGTGCCCGCGCCGGTGGTCGTGAGGTCGGCGTTGCCGGTCTGGTCGATGCTGCCGCCGACGAGCGTGATGTTGCCCGCCGACGTCGACTCCACGGCGAAATACACCTGCAGGTTGTCGCGGGCCCGCAGGTCGATGTTGCCCGTCGAGGTGGTCAGCGAGCCCGTGGGCTGCAGATTGCCCCCCTGCGACTCGAGCCAGATGTAACCGGTGCCGGTGTTGAGCGGCTCGGTCGCCAGCGACAGCGTGCCGCCGGCGACGGCCTTGATGGACGTGTTGGGCCCGATGTTGCCGCTCAGGTTATCGAGCAGGAGGTTGTTGGCGTCGCGGATCGACGCGTAGGCGCCGGTGGCCATGAGCGTGACGCGGCCAGTGAAGTCGTTCGCAGCGCTGGCGAGGTCGATGATGCCCGAGCCCGCGGCGACGAGCGTCGTGGCGGCGAGGACGCGGCCGAACGTCGAGTCCTGCGTGACATTCACGCCGGTGAGCGTGACCTGCGAGCCGGTGGCGAGCAGATCGTAGATGCCCATCGACAGATTGCCGGGGGTGGTGATCGTCGTCGTGCCTCCGGTGGTCACATCACCCGAGAAGGTGATCCCGCCGGTGCTGTCGTTGAGGGCGAAGGCATCGCTGCTCGTGTACGGGCCGAGAAACGCCAGGGTGTTATTGGCGTTGGAGAGCGCGACCTGGCCCGAGTTGCCGACAAGCGTGCCGGTCTGGAGGATCGAACTCTTCAGCGTTTGGGTCACGGTTCCGTCCAGCCCGTTGGCGCCCGCTCCACCAAACGTCGTGGTGCCGTTCGCTCCGGTGACGATGCTGTTGAACTGCAGATTCGTGCCGTTTTGGATGAGAACGGCCAGCGAAGAGTTGCTCGTCGTCTTGATCGTTCCGGGAAGCACGAACTGGTCGCCTAGACCAGTCAGCGTGATGTTGCCGCCGCCGGCGTCGATGTCGGACGCCGATGTACCCTGAATGATCCCGAAGCCGGTGAGGCTGACGTCGCCGGAGGCCGCGATGTCGTAGATGCCCAGCGACAGCGCCTGCTCGGCGGTCGTGATCGTGACGCCCCCGCCGGACGTCGTGTTGCCTTTGAAGATCAGACCCCCGGACCCGTCGACGAGCGTGAAGTTTCCACCCGTCGAGACTGCGAGAAGGTTGTCGATGGCGTTACCAGCACTGTCGAGCGTGACGGAATCGTTGGCCGAGATCGTGAGATTTTGCGCGGCGATCGTCGTGCCCACAGACTGCGTGACTGCGCCGGTGATGTCCTTCGACACGCCGATCGTGACGGTGCCCGACGTCACGCTGATGTTGCCGAGCGCTGCCGTTGTTGCGTCCCGGATCACGAGGGCCGTGGCCAGCGGGCTCGTTGTCGTGAGGTTGCCCGTCATGGCGATCGGCCCGCCGTTGGCGTCGATCGCGATCAGGCTGCCCGTCGCATCCACGAGCGAGCCGGCGGATTGGTTGATGCCGACACCCGTGAGCGTCACGTTGCCGGACGTCGTCACGTCGTAGGTGGAGAGGTTCAAAGGCCCACCTGCCGTGGTGATGGTGACAGTGCCGCTGGCGACCACCTTGACGTCACCGGTGAGATTCAGACCCCCGGAAACGTCGTTCACGGAAATGTTGCCGGTCACATCGACCGTGTAGGGCCCCAGGCCACCGATCGTGTTGTTCTGGTTGAGCGTGAGCCCGGAGTAGGCGGAACCCGTGACCGACCCGGTGGTGGAGATGATGCCGGCCGTCTGGGTCACCGTCTTGGCGGCGGCGACCAGCGTCACGTTGCCGGTGTTGGCCGTGACGTCACCGGCCAGCGTCACTTGGCCTAACCCTAGATCGAGTGCCCGGAGTGTAGCACCCGAGCCGTTCAGGCTGCCGGTCAGCGAGAGCGTCGTCTGTGTGGTGAGGTTTATCAGCCCCTTGTCGCCGTTCGTAACAACGCCAGTTACCGCGAGGCCGGCATCGCTGTCATAGAGCGTGATCGCGCCACCGGCGGTGAGATTCGACAGCGTCGTGACGACATTGCCGGTCTTGTCGAGGATCACCGAGCCGTTGGCGTTGCCCGTGACCGTGCCGACGTTGATCGACCCCGAGCCCTGCGAGACATTGCCGCCCAGCACGTCGCCGCCGCTGCCGCCGAGGACGAGCGTGCCGCCGGTGCCAGTCGTGATGCTGCCGAGCACCACGCTGAAAGCCGAGTCGATCAACTGCACGGCGGTCGAGGATGTACTTGTCGTGGTGATCGAGGATCCTGTCAGGTCGATGGCGCCGTCGTTGGCATCGACGAGGATGTTGCCATAGATGCCGATCGTGCCGCCCGTGCTCTTGACGCCGACGCCCAAGAGAGAAACACCGGTTCCGCGGACGTTGTAGCCGGCCAGGTCGAGCGTGCCGCCGGTGGCATTGAGCGTGATCGAGGATCCGTAGTTTGCCGTCGTGACGTCGCGAGCGAGCGTCAGATTCCCGGTCACGTCCCTGATGTTGATCGTGCCGTCCGCCAAGGTGTCGAGGCAGGTGCTGCCCACGAAATCGATCTCGTTGTCGTTAGTCAGCGTGACCGAGCCGGCCGCTCGGACTGAGAGATTTCTGGCCTTGATCACGGTGCCGGCGGCCTGGGTGACCGGCCCCACTGGTGCGAGCCAGCCCTCGATGGGCTGGATTGAGATTCCGCCGTCCAACACCCGAATGTCGCCGAGCTGCAGCGGCCAGGCGTTCCGGATGTCGATGGCCGAGCACGTGTTGTTGTTGGTCGAGTGGAGCGTGCCCGCCAGCGACACGTTGCCGCTGCCGCCGTTATAGGGCGCGCCGGACAGGAAGATGGTGCCGGAGCCGGAGCTGACGTTGGAGCCGGTCGCCTGCGTGACCCCTGCGCCGCGGAGGATGATGTTGCCCGCCGTGGAAGTGATGTTGCTCGTGCTGATGTTGAGCGCGCCGCCATTCGTGGCGAGGTCAATCGACGTGGCCGTGAGGTCCTCGAGGACGTTCAGGCCGCCCGATGAGTCATTGATGGCCAGGGCGCCGCCGAGCTTGAACGTGCGCAGATTCTCGATTTGGTTGTAAGCCGAGTAGATGGTGATGTTGCCGCCCGTGTTTGCCGACACGTACTTGGCGATGACACCGACGCCGTATTCATTGCTCTGCGACACGTCACCCGTGACGTCGGCTGGCGAAATTCCCGGAGTGCCGATCTGGAGCTGGCCGTTGGGAACGTTCGTGCCCCGCAGCGACACCGTCGACGCGTCGCGGATGAGAATCGCCGTGTTCGAGGCGCTCGACGTGGTGAGCGTGCCGGAGAGCACGATCGTCGTGCCCTGCCCATCGAGCAGAATCGTCTCATTGCCGGCGTTGACGCTGATCTGGCTGCCCTGATTTACGCCCTTGCCGGTCAGTTCGACGACGCCGTTCACTGTGTTGATGTTGCCGTAGGTGCCGGCGATCGTCAGCGGCAGGGTTTCGGCGAAAAACTTGATCGGGGCCCCGGTCGCCGAAGTCGTGACGGAGCTGCCGATCGACACCGAGCCATAGGTCTCGACGTTGACGCCGCCCACCGCACTGTAGGACTGGGATCCCGTGAAACTCACGTTGCCCGTGCCGCGATTCGTATAGACCAGGCTTTGTGCCGAAATCGACGTGCCCGAGGCGCCGCCGGACGAGCTTGCCGTGAGGTCGTCGACATTCGTCATCGTGATGTTGCCGAGCCCCGTGGCGCTGTCGCCGAAGTTGACGTCGCCGTAGCGGTTCGGGGCCACCGTGCCGTTGGTCGTGATCGTGAGGTTCGGCGTGCCGACGCCGGTCAGATACTTCGTGAACGTCACGGCACCGTTGCCGCGGGTGATCACGAAGTCGTCGTCCACCGTCGTGGTCGTGGCGCTCAGGTAGACGGGGCCGTTTTGGGCCGGCGTGCCGTTGGCGATCGTATTGAAATTCACCGTGGTGCCCTGGCCGCCGATCGTGAGGCCGGCACCGGCCGACACCGAGATGCCACCCGAGCCGACCGTGGCGATGTTTTGCCGAATGATGCCGCCAGTGCTCGTGGAGGTAAGGCTCAGGAGTGGCTGAGAGTCGCCGGCGGCTCCGTTCATCTCCATGCCGCCCTCGCCGGCCACGAGCGTCAGCGCGCGGGGCGTGGCGTCGGAGTCGATCCGCTTGTTGAAGAAGATGTTGCCGGTGGTCGCCCCGGTGGCCAGCGTGACGCTATTGGTGAGGATGACGTTGTCGTAGATCAGGATGTTGCCGCCGGGACCCTGCGGATTCCCGTCGTTGCCCGTACCGCCTGCGCTGTTGAAGTCGCCGCCGATCGAGATGGTACCGGCCGACGTTGGGCTCACGCCCGTGTTGGCGTCGATGCTGATCAGGCCGCCGTTGCCACCGTTGACCTTGCCGGCACCGGGGGTGGCGTCACCGCCGAACGTGTCGATCGCCATCACGGCGATCGTGCCATCGCTCGTGGTGATCTGCACGGCACCGCCCTGACCGCCCTGCGACATGTTGCTGTTCGCGCCGCGGGCGTTGATGTGGCCGCCGATCGAGACGTTTCCGGTGCCGGTGACGTTCAGCACGATGCCGCCCGAGGCGAGGCCGGTATTGATCGGGGCGACGGAAGAGAGGATGCCATTGGCATCACCCGCGATGCCCGTCGCAGCAGTGAGCGTCAGACCGCCGCCCGACGTGGCGAGCGTCGAGTTGAGTGTGATGTTGCCGGCCGTCGATGTCAGCGCGATCGAGCCCAAGCCGAACCCGGTGGACGTGAGATTGGACGACGGCGTCACGGAGATGTTGCCTGTCGTCGACACCGTCAGGCTGGTGCCGAAGGTCACCTGACCCAACGCGATGTCGTTCGTGAAGCCGGAGATCGTGACGCTGCCCGCGCCGTCGGCAGCCGCCTTGATCGGGCCCACGAACGAACTGCCGGGATTGTTGATCGTGATCGACGAGCCGAGGGCCGTGGTGGTGAAGGAGGAGGCGCCCGACACGTTGAGCACGCCGGAGTCGGTGATTGCCCCAGTAGCGGAGATCGTGAGGTTGTTGGTGGTGACGTTGCCGAGATTGATCGCCGTCTGCAGCCCGGTGAGCGTCGTGCTACCGCTGCCGTTGGTGGTGACGTTGACGGCGCCGGTGAACTTGGAGCCCGGCTCATTGAGGACCACCGAGCCATTGTTGGCCGTCGTGGTAATGGCGGTCGTTCCCGTGACGGCGACGGGGCCGGAGTCGGTGATGTTGCCGGCCACCGACGCGACGAACCTGCCGCCCACCGTGCTGGCGCCCAGGTCGAGGTCGCCGACGACGTTGGTGACCGTGGCGTTGCCGGTGCCATGCGTCGATACGCTCAGGGCGCCGCCGTAGGTGCTGGTACCGTCGAGCGTGATCGCGCCATTCGCAGCCGTGGTGGTGAACGCCGCCGCGCCGCCTACTGCCACGTTGCCCGCGTCGGTGATCGCCCCGCCCGCCGTGATCGCCAGATCGCCGGTGATGGCGAGATCCGGCTGGATCGTGAAGGCGGTGATGTCGGTGATCGTGAGATCGGCGAGGTTGCCGCTCGAGGCCTTGAACGTGGTGGTGGCGTTACTGAGCTGATTGCCCGTGTTGCCGATGAGGATGTTCTTGCCACTGCCGGCCGTGAACGTGATGGCGCCCGTGCCAGTCACGATCGTCGTACTCGCGGCCTGGGTAATGCTGCCACCGGCTGTGACGTTGAGGCTGCCAGCACGGTTCGACGCCTGCGAGATCGCGCCAAGTTGCAGATCACCGGAATCGACGAGCGTGATGTTGCCGGACGACGACGATTGGGCCGATACGGCGCCCTGGAAGTTATTCGTAGCGTTGGAGAGCGTGACCGACGCCCCGCCGAAGAACGAGTCGCCGCCGGCGTTGATCGCTGCGGCCTGCGTCAGGCCGCCGGTGGCCTGCACCTCGAGCGTGCCTCCCGACGTGATCGCCGGGAGGTTGAGCGCGCCCGTCGCGTCGATCGACACGTTGCCGGCCGCCGTGATGGAAGTCACGGAAGCGATGTTGGTGATGGCGCCACTCGCGGAGAGCGTGATGTCGCCCGCCGTGGTCGTGGTGATGGACTTTGACGCCGACAGCGTGATGGCCCCTGCAGTCGATGTGAGCGAGAGCGAACCGGACGTGGCCGAGAGATTGGCCGTGAGGCTGATGCCGTAGTCCACGGTGGCCGTCAAGGAAGCCGTCGAGAACGAGGTGTCAGCGGAGAGCGCGAGGGACGCTGCCGCTGCCGTCGCGTCGAGCGTGATCTCGAAGTTGTCGACGTAGCTGCCAGTATTTGAGCCGAAGGTGACTTTCGTACCGGCGGCAGAATCACCGATCGCCACGTCCGTGAGGGCCAGCGAACTCGTGATCGTCAGCGTGTTGGTGCCAGCGCCCGAAAGTCCGCTCTCATTCGTGCCCGTGAACGTGCCCGACGAAGTGAAGACGTAGTTACCGTCGCCCGAACTCGTGAGCGTGAGCTGCTCACTCGACGTGTTGAGATCGATCGAGAGCCGGTCGTTGACCGAGTCGTAGGTGAACGCCGCCATCAGCCGGCGAAGTTCCAGCGGCTCACTGCCGAAAAACCGCGTCCAGCGATCGCTTCTCCGCTGGGCCCGCTGCTTGCGGAGTGCCCGCAAGGCCGGCCGACGACGAAGCCACGTCCGTGAAAAAATAGTCCAGACCATCAGGGGTCTCTCCGTACTTGCAACAAGGAAGGTCGCTGGTGATTCAAGAGTCTTGTACTGAAGTTGTCGCGTGCGAGGACCGTGGCCGGCCCTCGTTCGTCATGCCTGGGTCACGATTCCCAACTGCCCGAGCAGTGGGAGTGTGGTGGTGAGGAAAGCGTCTACCGCCTTCGCCACGATCTCCTTGCGGGCTGCCGCATCGACGACCGGCTGGCCGTTTTGCAGCAGCGATCGGCCGCTGCCAGACAGGCGGGTTTCAACCCGGTCTGCCAGCCCGTCGCGGCCACGTTCGACCAACTCATGCAGGATCGCCGCGTCGAAGTCGCTCAGCGCGTGGCCCGTGCCCGTCGCTTCGCTCGCCAGCGACACCGCCCTGCCGCCGAGCGATTCGGTCGCCATCAGCGCCCGATTGAAGGCGTTGGAGACCTGCACTTTCGCCGGCACCGCGGTAGCCGTCGCCACCGGGCCGCTGGTGACGTCGAACATCGCCATCGCCACGCCCGCATCGACTGCCCGCATCACCTCTTCGGCGGGAGTGCCCTTCATCTCGTCAGACGCGATGATTTCGGAGAGCCGCATGCTCCTGTCGCCGAGCACGCCGAGCAACGCCTGATAGAGTGCGCCCTGGACGGTCGATGTGACCACGCCCAGGTTTGCCTGATAGGGGAGCGTGATCCCCTTGCGAGCCACCCGGTAGTGGAAATCATCGACCTCCTTCAGCCGCTCGGCAAGCGTGACCATCGGCTTCGGGTTGTTGCCGTAAATATCCCAGCGGAAGGCCGTGTTGGCGCAGAAGTCTTTGTGCGACTCGGTGACGAGCCGATTGGACGTGGTGCGGAACAGTTCGTGGAACTCGGGCCGAACACAGAGATCCCAGAAGTTTGTGAAGACCGGTAGGCTGCCGACGAACCCGAGATTGGCCGACGCCGACATCATCTCGGCGACCTCCGCGACGTAGAAGCACTTCCAGTCCTCGTGCAGGTATTCATGGACGAGGTAGTTGACGTCCTGCTGCAGGAGCGAGTCGACGTAGGCGGCAGCCCGAGGGTTGTCCTCGAAATACTTGGCCTGCTTGTCGCGAATGAAGACGAGGTAGGCCAGCGCCTCGCGGAGCCGTTGGGGGCTGGCGCCCTGTCGCAGCTGTGCATACTGCCGAAGGATCGCTCGAATCGGCTGCAGATGGGCCCAGCCCGGCATCGCGTTGTAGCTCACCAGCAGCAGCCCACCCGGAGCGATGTGCTTCTTGGCGACCTGCAGCACCTGCTCACGCACGTTCGCGGTGACCCAACTGAGCACACCATGGATGGTGATGAAGTCGAACTTGCCGATGTCGCGCGGCACGTGGGCGAAGTCCGCGTTCACCACCCGGACGTTCTTCAGCTTGCCGGCGGCGACGTCTTTCTCGATCGCGGCCGTGTGCAGCGGGTTGACATCGACACCGACGAAGTCGCCGTGGGGATTGGCGGCTGCGAGGGTGGTCAGCGAGCGGCCGAGACCGCATCCAAGTTCGAGGTAGCGGAACCCCTTCCCGACCTGCGGCGGCGTGACCTTGTTCAGTGCGGCGACGTATCGCATCGCCAGCGGCGCCATGTTGGGATAGAAGCCGGCGATGTAGGAAACATCCGTCACGTAACCTTCAGCTGAGTCCATGCTTTTCAAGAGTTCCTCTCTGTGCGCTTTGGTGAACCGCGAATCCCTGCCGAATACACCTCAACCGTTTCCTCGATTGAGAGCCCTTGATTCTGAACGGTACGTCCGAATTAAAAAGGATTCGGTGTGGTCAACGAGTGGGATGCCGAGCGAGAGCCGTTTCCGGATTTCGCTGAGAAGAATCTATCGCAAAGCCCCAGTAACTGCCTCACTACTGCTAGTGAACCTGGCCACGATTGCCAGAGTTCAGCCAATTCGCAGTGAGCGGCTTAACGATTCGCGCAATCCCGGCGCTCGCGGCGCGGCCATGCAGACCCGGCAGGTCACCACCGATCTGGGAAAGCCACGGTGGATGAAATCGAAGGTGAACTCGCTGCCGGTGTGCATGATCGACACGGTATTGGCATATGAGCCGCACAGAACGTCATCCGGCACCTTGATCTGGTCGTATGCATCTGAAATGGGCGGGGCAGGTGCAGGCGACGCCGCGGGCGACGAACCCTCCTTTGAGGATCCCAGCCCAGCGTTCGGCGCAGGCTCTCGAGGCTCCGTACCGAACGTTTCCGTGTACCGACCCAGATTCGTTTCGAGTGCGTCGAGGAACTGGAGAGCGATGACCGGCGACATGACCACGCGAGCCACCAACCGCCGCGGATTGGCCACGGCCTGGACGAAGTCGATCGTGACCTCGGTCGGGCTGTGGAGCACGATCACGCCCGTCGCGAAAACCCCGTGCCCGACGCCTTCCGGCACTCGGGCGGTGAGGTCCGAGGCAGAGACTCGCTCCAGTGGCTGATCGCCCGCATTCGAATGAGATTCTTCTGACATGGCAATCGAGTCCAAAGACTACCGGTCGATCGTCGGTGGCAACAGCCGAGAAGTGTAGCGGGTGAGAAGCCCCTGCGTGGCGCCGCCGCAGCGTGCATGGGCAAAGAAGGGCCATGCCTCAAGATTCTTGCGAATTTCATCGAGACGATGCTATCGTCCAATAGTTCCATGACTCGCCTTCTATTCATCACCGGGTCCGATTCCAACCAGTTTTCGCTGGCCGTCGATTGCATCGACTCTCTACGGGAATGCGCGTCACATATCCCGCATGACATAGCGTTTTTCGACCTCGGGTGTTCCGCTTCTGAATGCCGAACGATGGAACATCTCGGCTGTCGCATCCATCACGCGGGATGGGAGTTCGGCATTCGCAATACAATCCCAGCGATTGAGTGCCGGAAGGGTCAAATCTCCCGTCCATTCCTGCCGGAGTACTTTCCCGATCACGAGTTATTTTTCTGGATTGATGCCGATGCTTGGGTGCAGGACCCGAGCGCGATTGATCTTTTTTTGAACGCCGCGATTTCTCGAGGCTGGGGGATTGTTCCGGAACTGGAGCGGTCCAGTAAGTTTATGAACGGGGGGCTCGAGTTTTATCTGGAGTGCATGAAAAATCTTTACGGTCAGGTGTATGGCTCGTTGCCGGAGGCGCAGAACTTTCATTTTGTGAATATGAACGCGGGTGTATTTTGCGGCCATCGCGACTCCCATGTCTGGAGCCTATGGAAAACATCGCTGCATTCCGCAATCGATCATTTTCTTGCGAGATCGCCATCGACTGAACAAATGACTGCCGTGTTTGGGCTGATCGATCAGATCGCTCTCAATGTTGGCCTTCGCTCAGGCGGTCTCGAAACGGCGATCGATTTGTTGCCTTTCTCATGTAACTGGGCGTGCCATCTCGCGCTTCCCGCATTCGACGAGAGGCGAAAACAATTCGTCGAGCCCTACTCGCCCCACGCTCCCATCGGTATCCTCCACCTGACAAACCCATGGGGAGGGGAAGTGGCCGCGCTACCGCATGCCCATGAGCGACGCAGTCGTAGGGTGCCCCCGATGGCGAATGGTAAGCAGTTCTACAAGCAGTGCCGACTGGAGACGACCGAAGGCGGCAATGTCGTCGCCAGCCTATTTCGATCAGATCGCACTGAGGCGAACTCGATAGCGCGTTGCGCGTTCCCGGCCGATGCTACAAGACGAACGACCTCGCATCGCCGAGCACCGGTGCAAGCATACGATTATGTATCACCTGGGTTGGTGACGATATGGCCGGATAAGGCCTTTCCGCACATGATCGAGGGGAATCCGGCCGACTGCCAGTGGCCTTTTCTTCGTCGAACGAGCCCACACCGATGGTATGTTGACCGCCGCTTTCCCACGATCGGCTTCGTGAGTCGTGACGAAAGCGCCATCCTTTACAGCTCGGCGCTTCCTTTTAAAGGAATGCGGGGCCTCGAGATCGGGTGTTGGCAGGGGTGGTCTGCCTGTCACATCGCCAGCGCCGGCTTGCAACTCGACGTGATTGATCCGATCTTGGCGCACACCTCCTTTCGCCCGACGATCGAACAGAGCCTGAAAAAGGCTGGCGTCTGGGAGACTGTTTCCCTTTACGCACTTTCCAGCCCGTCAGCAGTCCGGGGTGTCGCAAATGCGATTGGTGAAAAGTGGCCTTTTTTCTTCATCGACGGCGATCCTGAAGGTGATGCCGTTCTCAACGACACGTTGGCGTGCATGGAACACGCAGCTCAAGACTGCGTATTTCTTTTCCATGACCTCATCAGTCCGGACGTTGCCAAGGGCCTCGTGCGACTTCAGGACGATGGTTGGAACACTATGGTGTACCTGACATCGCAAATTATGGGCGTGGCCTGGCGTGGTTCGGTTCAGCCCGTGCGGCATACGCCCGATGCGGCGATCGCGGAGTTGCCCCTGCCCGCACACTTGGAACGGTTTGACGTGAGTCGGGGATGAGATGCCATTGGACCCTTCTCTATTTTGCGGGTAGTAGCGGATTCCCTGCGCTCACGATTGGGGCTTCCTGACGAGTGACGACGCGACGGATGCCGGGAACTTATCATGAATGCATGTCACCGCATCCACTCATCGTCGAAGTGACCCGCGGACAACGGGTCGAGTCAATCCACCGCGGGAGCGTGGCTGTCGTGGATTGCCGCGGAGCGGCGGTCTTCTTGGTCGGCGACACCAAAGCCCTGGTTTACCCTCGGTCAGCGGTGAAGCCGATCCAAGCCCTGCCGCTCGTTGCCAGCGGGGCGGCCGATGCGATTGGGGCGACGGATGCGGAGATCGCCCTCGCCTGCGGATCGCATGTGGGGAGCCCGCTGCATGCCGCGACAGCCGAGTCGCTACTCCGCAGGGCGGGGCAGACGAGCGGCTGCCTCGAATGCGGCGCCCACTGGCCGTTTGACGAAGCTGAGGCCAGAGCGTTGGCCGCTCGTCACGAAAGCCCATCTGCCCTCCATAACAACTGCTCCGGCAAACACGCTGGCATCATCTGCTCGAGCTGCTTTCTCGGACACAGCCCGACGGGCTACACCCGTCCAGACCACCCGGCCATGAGGGAAGTGACGGCTGCCCTGGCCGCGGTCACAGGCGCTGATTTGGACCCGGCCGCCGCGGCGACGGACGGCTGCTCGATCCCGGCCTTCGCCATGCCACTGGAGTCTCTTGCGCTCGGCTTCGCCCGCATTGGAACGGCGGTGGGCTTGCCCGACTCGCTGAAGGCCGCCACCGTCCGAATCCGTTCGGCCATCGCGGCTCAGCCAGTCATGCTGGCGGGAGCCGGCAGATTCGACACCCGCGTGGCCGAGGAGTGCGGGGAGGCGATCCTCGTGAAATCCGGGGCCGAGGGAGTGGCATGTGCGGCAATCCCGGCTCTCGGGTTGGGAATCGCCGTCAAGATCGACGACGGGGCGGGCCGGGCTGCGACAGCCGCGATGGCATCCCTCCTGATAAGGCTTGCCACCGATTGGCTCGAAGGCCAGGCCTCAGCCCGCAGCATGCTCGAGGAGTTTTCCAATCCGGTCCTGCGGAACTGGAATGGTGAAGAGGTTGGACACCTGCGTTCACGGGTCCCGATGCCGTAGATCGGCTCCTGGAACGGGGGATTGCTAAACTGCCGGACGTCCGTGCACGCTTCTTTATCCGAGCCGATTGTTTTGCATATCTCCTGCCATGTCGGGCATCAGGCCCCGGCAGAACAACTCCCACTCACCCGACAGAGTCCACGCCATGCCCGATGCCCCCGCCGCGAATCCAATGAGCGTCTTGCTCGATTTTTCAGCCCAAGACCTCTTCGCGTCGTATCAGCAACGCGACTACGACGCCATGTCGAAGCAACTGCTCGCCGTGCTCGACTACCTGCGCGACACGACCTTCCAGGGCCTCGACGCCAAGACGGTGCACGCGCTCAACGCCTTCGCCAAGCACTTCTTCTACTTTTTCACGCAGGAAGACTTCAGTCCCAGCGATGCCCACCTGGAGCACTTCATCGCCCGCAACGCCGTGATCGCGAACCTCGCAGCGATGACCGAGTTTGGCTCGACCGACCCGTTCGTGCAGATCCTCCTGGGCCAGAGCCGCAACTTCCTCAAACTCCTGGCCATCTACTCACCGCGCAATCGGCTGCACGTGGAGCCGCGCGCTCTGTTCAACACCAACAGCACGCTGGCGACGAAGTGGTATTTCGCATGCGTCGAAAACTATCGATCAGACTGCGCTGACCAGGCAACGCTGGAGAAGTTGCGGCGTCACATTCGGTATGAAGACGACCGCATGAGCGGTGAGCTCGGCGCGAGTCATCACACCTACTTCGGCGCCACGTACATCGACCACGAGCACGATTACCTCGTGAAACAGCGGATCAATCGCCTCTTCCAATCGACACCGATCTCGCGACGGCAGATCGTCAACCGGCCCAAGGCTGGGAAAATCGCGGTCCTGACCTCGATGTGGTGGCCCGGCCAGTCGGTCTACCGGTCCCAGCAGCCGTTCATCAATCATCTCGCGAAGACGCACGAGCTCGTGCTCGTGCATCTCGGCCACAAGAGGCCTGACCTCGACACCAGCGTGTTCTCGGAGGTGCGGCACTACAGCGCTTCAGCCAACGCCAGCGACCTCTCCGCGATCGATCCGAATGACTTCGCGATGGCGTATTTTCCCGACATCGGCATGAGCATCGAGAGCCTGATCCTGGCCAACATGCGGATCGCGCCCATCCAGGTGAGCAACTATGGCCATCCCGTGAGCACATTCGGCGCGAAGATCGATTATTGGATCGGGGGCCGCGACACCGAGGATCCCGACCGGGCGCGGGACCATTACTCGGAACGGCTGGTGTTGATCCCGGGGTGCGCGCAGGCTCCCGTACCGATCACGCATCCGCTCTCCTATCCGCAGCTGCCGGACACGCCCGTCCTGATCGACTGCTCCTGGGCGGGGCAGAAAATCAACGACGATCACCTGCGGCGGCTGGCCGAGATGGTGCGCCGGGTACGAACGCCGGTGCGATTCAAGTTTTTCCCCGGCGGTTCGATCCTGGAAAACCGCTACCTCCCCCTCAAGAAGTCGATCGAGGCCGTGCTGGGAGCCCATCGGGTGCAGGTGTTCGGCAGCATCGGCTACGAAACCTACATGACGGAGCTGGAGCAGGCCCACTTCGCGCTCGATGCACACCCGTTCGGCGGATACAACACGGCGGTCGACCTCCTGACGCTGAGGAAGCCGATCGTGACGCTCGAGGGCAACAGGTTCTACAACCGCTCGACGGCCTATCTGCTCCGGCGAGTCGGACTCGATGAACTCATCGCGGCCAACGCGGAGGAGTACATCGAACTGGGCGTGCGGATGATCGATGACGTCGCGTTCCGCGACCGGATGGTGCGACGGCTCAAGATCGCCGATCTGTCAACGACGGTGTTGAGTCACGAACACGTGCCCGCCTTCGTGAGGGCCGTCGACCACCTGTTGGCTCATCACGATGAGCTGTCGCGGCAGCCGGGCAGGGATCCGATTCTCATCGACTGAGAGGCGGCTTTGGCCCTGCGGCGTTGGCGATGCCGCAGGAATCCGACGACTCCCAGGCCCGCGAAGCAGAGCACCAGGGTCGACGGTTCGGGAACCACGGCCAGGATTCCCGTCGTCGTATCGAACTTCAGACCCAGGTTGCTCGCATTTCGGCCCGTCTGCCAGATGCCGTTGCCGAGCGTATCGACGAATGTCAGGCCGGCGAAGTCGGTGCCCACGGCATTGAGGGTGATCCCCGACAGATTGCCCGTGTATTGCGAGAAGCCCTGATAGAGATAGAAGAGCGTCCCCTCGTCATACGACGGGGTCGTGGACATGCTGATCTGGATCGTGCTGGTGCCCCAGGACAGGGACGAAGAACTGCCGCTCTGGGCGAGGATCTGATCGTATCCACCCAGGGAACTGCCCGTGATCTGCATGGCACTCGTCGCGCCGCTGCCGCTCAGGCTCAGGCTTCCGAGCGTCAGCGTGGCGATGGTATTCGCTCCCGGCGTGATCAAGCCTCCGTCGAGGATAGATACGCCTCCGAGGCTCGAGCCGCCACCGGCCAACGTGGCTCCCGATTGAACGGTCATCTCGGTGAGGCCGAGCGCCCCGGCGAGCACGAGCGTGCCGGCTTCGACGGTCGTGGTACTCGAATACGTGCTCGTTCCCGTGAGCGTCAGCGCGGCTGCTCCCCGCTTGATGAAGCTTCCCGAACCGCTGATCACAGACCCGTAGGTGTAGTTGGTGGAGCGGTTGAAAATGAGCAGCCCGTTATTGACGAGGCCGGTGGTGAGCGAGCCCGTCGGGCCGCCCGTCCCGATGGAGAGCGTTCCGCCCGCGTTGAGGTTGATGGCGCCGTTGGCGGCACGGCTCAGTGTGTCGTTGACCGTGACCAGGCCGCTGCTGCCTGAGACCGTGAGCGTTCCGGCACCCGTGCTGCCGGCACGGTCATTGCCAACGGTCAGGTTGCCGGCAAACGCCACCGTGCCTCCCGTGACGGTGAGACTGCCGACGCCTGCCGTCGCGAGCGTGTCGGATGAGCCGACGAAACCGTTGGCGGCCGTCACATATCCGCCGGAGACATTCATGGTGCCATTGCCCAGATTCCCGACCGTCAGACTCAGGGAGTTGCTCCACCGGCCTCCGGTGATTTGCGCGGACCCGCTGCCGACGATTCCGAGGTGATTTCCATCGCCCAGGATGACCTGGCCGGTCGTGAGCGTGCCGCTGCTGACCAGCAGCGTGCCGTTACCGGATTTGCCGATGTTGAGCAGGTCGGTGATCGTCAGGCTGCCTCCCGACACGGAGGCCGTTCCGCTGCCGCTGGAACTCCAGCCTATGTTGCCGCCAATGGCGAAGACGGTTCCACCCGTGACGTTGAGAAAGCCGTTGCCCGAATACCCGACCTGGAGATTGCCGTCGGGGATGGTGCTCGAGAGTGTCAACGAACCGGCGGATACATTGACCGTGCCCCTCGATCCACCGAGATTACCGATATAGGCGACCGGACTTGTGACCACGCCCCCGTTCAGGTTCAGTGTGCCCACGCCGTTGGTCGTTGATCCGACCTGAAGGTCACTGATCGCCGCGAGAGTGCCGGTCGTGACGGTGACCGTACCAACACCACCACTGCTCTGGCCGAGGAGTACGGTGCTGCCCGTGACGTAGCCACCGTTGATCAGCAAGGTCCCGGTGCCGCTCGTGCTATTGCCGACCGTGAGAGTTTTGGCTGCGGAGAGCGTGCCACTGGTAACACTGCCGCTCGCTGAACCTGGGCCGTATCCCACGAAGAGATCATTCGCCGAGGCCAGGCTGCCGCCGGTCACCTGGAAAGAAGCGTCACCGAAATAGCCAAAGAACATGCTGTCAGTGGAAACAAGCGTCCCATCGCTCAATGACAATGTGCCAGAACTTCCGCCGTTGTAGCCAAAATAGACCTGGTTGGCGGAGGTCGTGCCGCCGGTGATCGTGACGACTGACGTGCCACTCACGCCGGCATAGAGAGTTCTAGCGGTGGTCCACGAGGCGCCGGGCCCAACGATGGCGTCGCCGAAAAACCTGGCAGAAACGCCCAGATTTGCGTCAAAGTTCGACAAGGAACCGTTGATGGTCAACAGCGTGCCAGCCACGCCATCGATGTCGAAGTTGGCGGAGGAGTGCGAGATCGATCCACCGCTGGCGATCGCTGTCGTTCCGTCATAGAGAATCGTGCCGCCCGCGTAGGTATTCGTTCCAGAAAACGTGACCGTTACCGGCTGCCATACGACGACCAGACCACTTCCCGAGATCGACGAAGCCACTGTTTGGCTAGCGATGTCGGGATTGTTGAACCACAACTCTCCATCGTTGATAACGTCGCCGTCGATCGAACCGTCGGGACCGATGAGGTTGATCACCTCATTGGCAGCGATCGAGCCACTGAAAGCCGAGCCGCTCTCGATAATCTCCGCAGACGCCATCGATGTGGCACCCACGGCGAACAGCAGCGCCGCGAAGATCCCTGCCCACGCATTGCTGCTTCTTCGACGCTGCGCATGCGAAGCCTCCCGAACCTTGTGCTCGTACACACCAGACATATGCGTGAGCGCGGAGAAGAAGCCTGCAAAGCGGCTTCCTGCACCCTGAGGGTGCGGAGTGAACGAGGTGTTCATGGGCAGAGGAGATCCTATCGAGGTGGGTCTTCAGCAGAATCCGTTCATTGGTTCTTCAGCGAAATCCGGAGTCACACAGGCCGGCTCAAGAGGCTCTCGATCGCCAGTTCCGCGCCGTCGGGCTGGACGAGATAGCCGGTGACACCCGCTGCGAGTGCGTCTTGTTCTTCCTCCAGGCGATACCGGCGGGTCACGAGATACACCCCCTGACGGCGACGGCCATCGCCCCCGCGTCGCGCGACGAGCATGCCGACGAGATCCAGCCCGGCAATGTCAGCGAGGTCGGAGGCGACGAACCAGGCATCGGCTTCGTGCCGCCTCGCCAGCCGCACGGCAGCCCGGCCGTCGAGACAGACCTGCAGCCTGATCCGGCCCTCCTCCGCCGCCCTGATGAGGCAGTCATGCCGCGTAAAGTCGGTATCGACGATTACGATGTGGGGAATAGCCCGACGTCCCTCCGCGAGGGCGCGATCAGGCGGCGCTATCGGCCGCCCGCCCAAGGCCATCTCGGGCGGGAGCAACGCGGTTGAGTCGTTCATGACCAAGTTGCGGCGCAAGGCCGTCAGCCTCCGTTGGGCGGGAGTTCATCTGTCGCTCACTGCGCAGACGGACGAACTGCCAACGGACTTGGCACTCCGATCCGATGCGGCGGTCACTGCATCTGCACAGCGACCAGTTGGAGAAGAGTGCACGTCGCGTGCCAAAAGCTCACCCGAGCACCTGGGATTCTTTTGAGGGTTCACCGTTTCCTTGAGAACCGCCGGCAGAATCCGCAAAAGCCATCGGCGCAGACCTACCGCCGTGGGGGGAGGGGATGCGCGCCTTCGGGCCGCATCGCTGGGGCGAACTGAATCACGAAGCCTAGTGATCGCGGGGCAATCCGGATCACTAGTGCTAGTGATGGCGGGGCGAATCACTTCACCGTTTGTGGTGGTGACCCGGGCCAAAGGCCCGCGCTTAACCACAGGCCGAGTGCCTATTTGCAGTCAGCCGGCGAGAAAATCCGGATACTACGACTGTTGGATCCCGGTGGCCGGCGACCCTTCATCCTCTCACCGATCCCGCCCGACCATGCTTCGCGCCCCCACGTCCTCGACCATCAATCACGACCTGCGGCAGCTCGTCGAGCGGCTGCCGCTCCCGACGGTGTTGAATACGCTGCACGAGTCACCGCGCATCCTGCTCGTGAACGAAGCTTTCGTGCAGACGTTCGGGTACACGGTCGACGACATCCCCACGGTCGGTGACTGGGCCAAGAAGGCCTATCCGGACGAGACCTACCGCCGGGAGACGCTTGCCGTCTGGGGGGCTGCCGTCGCCAAGGCGCAAGCCGAGACGGGGCGGGTGGAGTCGATGGAGTTGCGGGTCTCGTGTCGTGACGGCACCATTCGGGATGTCGTCATCAGCGCCGTCGTGGCCGACGAGTTTCTGATGGTGACGCTCATCGATGTCTCCGAGCGGAGGCGTGCGGAGAAGGAACTGCGGGCGGCGGTTGCGGAGGTCCGCGAGCAGGAGCGTCGGCACGAGGAGGCCCATCGCCGCGACCTCGAGGAGAAACTCAAGACGAGCCTCACTGCCGCGGCCGCGGCCCACGAGATCAAGCAGCCGCTCAGCCGCATCCTCCTGGAGACCCAGGTGGCCCTCGAGCGGCTGCGTGAGCGGTCGTTCGAGCCCGCGGACGTGGGAAGATACCTCGAGGACATGCTTACGGAGTCGCGGCATGTGGTCGACATGCTCGGCCGCATGAGGTCGCTGCTACGAAACGTGCAGTCGACGCATTCCATCGTCGCACTCCCCGAGGTGGTGGCGAGCGCGATCCTCTTCTCCAGGGCGCTCCTCACCCGGCACGAGATCACGCTCCGCGAAAGAGGCCTCGACCAGAACCTCGAAATCCTTGGCGACGGCGTGCAACTGCAGACGGCCGTCATCAACCTGATCCGCAACGCGGCCGAGGCCCTCGCCGAAGAGCCGGCGGACCGGCGTCTGATCTCGGTCGAAGTCGTGTCGGGCGACGATCGGGCCGAGATCATCGTAGGCGACGCCGGCCCGGGAATGTCGGCCGAGAAACTCGCCGCAGGACCGCTCGCCTCGTCGAAGCCCGACGGCACGGGGCTCGGCCTCTACCTCGTGCGTACCTGCATGGAAAACCACGGCGGGTCGGTCTCGGTCGGCCGCTCACCGCTGGGCGGCGCCGAGGTCCGGCTGATTCTGCCTCGTCAGAGAACAGGAAGGTCTGAATGATGGCGAAGCTTCTTCCAGCAGAAACCGCCGCGATCGACCCGCCCCCGCGGCAGCTCGCCTGTCTCCTTGTCGAGGACCACACGCTCATCGCGCAACTCCTCGCAGGGGCCCTGCGGGCGGTTCCAGGCATCGGGAGTGTGATCCTGGCATCAACGGTCGCCGAGGGAGTGGCTGAAGCGGCTGAACGCGATCTCGATCTCGTGATCCTCGATCTCATGCTTCCCGACGGGAACGGCCGGACCGTGCTCGAGGCGGTCGCCGCCTGGCATCCCGAGGCCGTCTGCATCGTGCTGTCGAGTGCGGCAGACGAGTTTGTCTGCCCCCAGGAATTGTCGCGGCGGGTCGTCGCCCTGATCGATAAATCCGAGCCGCTCGACACGCTCAGGCGCGAGGTCGAGGGCGTCGTGCGACGGCGGCTGGGCGGCGAGATGTCACGGGCAACGCTGGATCCTGCACGCTTGCTGCGGCCGCGGGAACTCGAGGTCTTCAAGCAGATCGGCAGAGGAATGACCACGCGGCAGATCGCCGAGTCGCTCGGAATCACGGTCCACACGGTCAACAGCCATCGCAAGTCGATCGTATCGAAGTTGGCCGCCGTCGGCGCGGAGCTCGTACGGCTGGCCACCCTCTACAACGCGACGCGACCGACGGACGAAGGCCCAATCGGGTGAGGCCGTTGATGCCGCGGGTCTCCCGCAGCACGATTCCGTTTCGACTGCGGAGCTTGGACAGCAGCCGGAGAATCCCCATGGAGAGCCAGTCGAGCGTGACCAACGGGTCAGGCCGACGTGGAGGCGTCGGGGGGGGGGTGGTTGGCTCGGGTCTGGGAGCAGGCATGTCGAAGCCACCTCATCCGATGTTCGGCGCTGGCTCGGTGGCGGCCCGTATACCCGTCGCTCGCGCTCCGGGCTTCCCTGAGGCACCGCCGCAGGGCGAGCGAAACCGGGACGCCTCCTCCATCCGCTCCGCGCCGCGGTCAAAACGCGCCGATGGCCGTGCCGATGAACGTGCCCCACGGTCCGACGCCGATGACCGTCGGACTGTCTTGGGCATCGGCGAACGGCGGGTCGCCGACGGGCTGACCCCGGTAGGGAGAAAACGACACGTCTCCCCGGCGTATGCGGCGGAGGCTGGCCCGGAGCCGCTCGTCCGCCCGGCGCGATCGCTCCTGAAACGCGGCAAACTCCCGGCGGCTGCGGAGCGTGTCGCGAGCCCGCTTCTCGACGGCCGACCGCCTCGCCTCCAACTCTCGCAAAGCCTCGATCATTTCGCCGGAGGACATGTCAACGACATTGGGCAGGTCCGCGAGCACCGCAGCCCGTTTACGATCAGCCATCACCGAGAGATAGCGGCCCAGCCACTCACGAGCCTCGATGGCCTCGGGAGTGTCGAGCACCTTCAGCTTGAACTCCAGGGTGTCGAGGAGGTAGTCGAGTTCGTACGACGACATCGCCGCAACCCGTGCGGCGAAGTCGTTCCTGATGGCCGCGACCTGCGCCGGCGTGTAGACCGGCTGCACCGCGAGCCATTCGTCGAGCTCGAACACGGCCCGACGCCACCGATCGCTGGCGAACAACGTAACCTTTCGCGACCGCTCCTCGAACTCGGCTTGGGCCCTCGCCTGAGCCTCGGGCGGTGACGGCGGCTCGCCGCCAGTCGCTGGATGAAGCGGCAACGCCCTGACGACGAGCAGCGCGACTGCGGCGGCATGGGCGATGGGCCGGATGCATTCGATCATGATCGTGCCTCTCGCACGATCATCCGCGGTCACGCCTTGCAGCGAGCCGCGACCCGGCTTGCGGCCGTGATCGAGCCCGAGGACAGTTTCGCAGTTCATACCGAGAAGTCATACGGCTCCCACTTGAGACTCGCGCGAGCACGAGGAATACGAACTGCCTCGAGACGGTGACGTAATGCCCCTTTGCGATGCCTCCGGTCAGGAAGCCCCAAGCGCGAGCGCGGGGTATACGGGTCGCCGTATCGAGCGGTTCCGCGCCGCCAACGAGGTCGCCGCCCGTCTACCCGTCGCTCGCGCTCCGGGCTTCCTCATCGCGATGGGTCACGCGCAAGGCTCACGTGTGGCCCGTATCAGTTGCGCCTGCTTCTGCCGGCGCGGGAGCCGCTTGATCGCGGCTTCACGCTTTAAAGCGGCTGAGCGTGTCGGCTGCGGCTCGGTATAGGCGAGCTTCACGGGCAGCCGGCTGCGCGTGTACCGGGAGGCTTTTCCGGCGGCATGGGCCGCAAGCCGCCGCACGAGATCGTTGGTGATGCCGCAGTAGAGCGAGCCATCGCGGCACCGCAGCAGGTAGACCGTCCACGGGGCCGAGGCCCCGGATGGCGAGCCCTTCTTCGATCGTGGCGTTTTCGGCGGCATCGGTGACGGTGGCTCGCTCGGGGCCTGCGTACGGTAGGCAGCTTCCGAGGGAAGAATCTATACCTGATCGTGATCTCCGGTCGATCGATTCGTGCAAGGGAGTGCACCATGTCCACGCTGCTTCAGCGGGTTGCCTGCGCCGCCGTCATCATGGCCGCCGCCACCGCATGGGCCGACGGCGAGTGGCCCGGGCTCCGCGGTCCGGGTGCGCGGGGCGTCGCCGCCGACGATCCGCGGCTGCCGGCCGAGTGGAGCGACACCAGAAACGTTCGCTGGAAGGCTGACCTCGAGGGCCGCGGCTGGTCGTCGCCGATCGTCTGGGGGAATCGTGTCTTCCTCACGTCGGCGATCACCTCGGAGCCCCTCGACGACCCGCAGAAGGGCATCTACTTCGGCGGCAACCGTGAAGAGCCGCCCGAGACCGAGATCCGCTGGATCGTGACCTGCCTCGATGTGAATACGGGGCTGACGCTCTGGGAGACACAGGTGGCCCGTGGCAAGCCGCCGGGGCCGATCCATCTGAAGAACAGCTACGCTTCTGAAACGCCGGTGACCGATGGCGAGCGGGTCTATGCCGCCTTCGGAAACCTCGGGATTTTCTGTCTCGACTTCGCCGGCAATCGGGTCTGGGAGCACCGCCGGCTGCCGCGCGGGATGCGGTCGGGCTGGGGCCCGGCGGCATCGCCCGCCCTGCACGGCGACCGGCTCTACGTCGTCAACGACAACGAGGACGATTCGTCGCTCGTGGCGCTCGACTGCCGCACCGGGGCGGAGGTGTGGCGGGTGCCTCGGGAGGAAAAGAGCAACTGGTCGACGCCGTTTGTCTGGAACAACGGCCTGCGGACCGAGATCGTGACGCCCGGAACCGGCAAGACGCGGTCATACGATCTCAGCGGGCGGCTGCTCTACGAGTTTGGCGGTGCATCGGCGATCACGATCGCCACTCCCTATGCCGCGCACGGTCTGCTGTATGTCAGTTCGGGGTTTGTGCTCGACCGGTCGCGGCCGATCTGGGCGATCCGCCCCGGCGGCTCGGGCGACATCACGCCCGACGATGGCGTGACGAGCACCGCCACGATCGCCTGGACCCGCGGCGATGCCGCCCCCTACAACCCGGGCACGCTCGTCTACGGCGACGAACTCTACGTGCTCTCGGATCGCGGCCTCATGGCCTGCTACGACGCCCGCACCGGAAGCCAGCATTACCGCAAGGAGCGGCTGCCGGAGGGCCGCGCGTTCACCGCCTCCCCATGGGCCTATAACGGACTCGTCTTCTGTGCGAATGAATATGGCGAGACCTTCGTGCTCCGGGCGGGCCCGAAGTTCGAACTCGTGCACCGCAACCTGCTCGCCGAAGACGACATGATCATGGCCTCACCCGCGGTCGCCGGTGGCCGGCTGCTCGTGCGGACCGACCGACGGCTCTACTGCCTGGAGGATCTCACGGCATCCCCGGCCGCAATCGAGACGCCGGGGGACTGACCGCGTCAGCGTGGGGAATACGTTCTCCACCTCGATCGGCGCTGCGGAGCCGCTTTGGGATGCCGCGCGTATACCCGTCGCTTGCGCTCCGGGCTTCCTGAAGATGGTGAGCGGTTCGGGCTCGGGAAGCCCCAAGCGCGAGCGCGGGGTATACGTTTCCCACCTCGATCGGCGCTGCGGCGCCGCTTCGGGATGCCGTGGTTCTCATTGAGCACCCGATGGCATGGCGATTGCTCCTGCAGACTCACGCAACTCCGGATCAGCTCCGCCGTTGAAGCGTGAGAGAACGAATTGAACTGAAACTCCCGCCGTTTGGAGGTTCCCATGAGCCGCCGCGCCCCCCGCCGTCGCCTGTGCAATCCTGCGTCGCGCGTTGCAAAATGCCGCACCGGCATCGAGCGGCTCGAGACACGGTCGCTGATGACCGCCGCGCCGCTCGCCCCAGCGTTGCCGCCTCCCTCCGCACCGACCGCCATCGAGGTTCGCTCGCTTGACGGCACGGGCAACAACGCCCTCCACCCGGAATGGGGCAGCACCGACGAGCAACTCCTGCGGCATTCCGCGGCCGCCTATGCCGATGGCGTGTCCGCGCCCTCGGGGGCCGATCGCCCCAGCGCCCGGCTCGTGAGCAACCTCCTCTCGCAAAACCCTGCCGGCGGAGTCTTCAACGACCGCGACTGGAGTGCCTTCGTCTACGCATGGGGGCAGTTCCTCGACCACGACATCGGCCTCACCGACACGGCCTCTCCGCGGGAGCGATTTCCGATCACTGTGCCCGTCGGCGATCCGTGGTTCGACCCGGCCGGCACGGGGACGATGACGATCTCGTTGTCGCGATCGGCCTCCGCTCCGGGCACGGGCACCAGCATCGCCAACCCGCGGCAGCAGACCAACGAGATCACCGCCTTCATCGACGGCTCGCAGATCTATGGCAGCGATGTCGAGCGGGCGGCGGCGCTACGGACGTTCGTCGGCGGGCGGCTTGCCACGAGCGCCGGCAACCTGCTTCCCTTCAACACCGCCGGCCTCGCCAACGCCAACGATGCCCATCGGGTCGCCGACTCGCAACTCTTTCTGGCCGGCGACGTGCGGGCGAATGAAAACCCCGAGCTCCTGTCGCTGCAGACGCTGTTCGTGCGGGAGCACAACCGGCTCGCTGACGAGGCGGCCCGCAGAAACCCCGCGCTCACCGACGAGCAGCTCTATCAGCACGCCCGACGGCTGGTGATCGCGGAACTGCAGAAGATCACGTTTGACGAGTTTCTGCCGGCGCTGCTCGGATCGCCCAAGGCCGGGGCCAACGGGATCGCGGCCTATCGGGGCTACCGGGCCGACGTGAATCCGGGGATCGCCACCGAGTTTTCCACGGTGGCGTTTCGCGTGGGCCACAGCATGCTCGGCGAAGACATCGATTTTCTGGCGGGCGACGGCACCGCCGTCCGAGCCCCACTCTCGCTCCGCGACGCCTTCTTCAATCCGACGCCGCTCTCGGAGGTCGGCATCGACCCGATCCTCAAATACCTCGCCAGCGTCCGCGGGCAGGAGATCGACACGAAGGTCGTCGACGACGTGCGAAACTTCCTCTTCGGTGCGCCGGGGCAGGGGGGATTCGACCTGGCGGCCCTCAACATCCAGCGTGGACGCGACCATGGAATCGGAACCTACAACGCCGTGCGACTCGCCTACGGGCTGCCGCAGGTGACGTCGTTTACGGAGATCACGACCGACGTGACGGTGCAGCGGGCGCTCCAGCAGGCGTACGGCAGCGTCGACACGATCGACCCCTGGGTGGGTGGACTCGCCGAAACGCACCTCCCCGGCTCCAGTCTCGGGGCGACGTTCACCCGGATTATCGTCGATCAATTCACACGACTCCGCGACGGCGACCGCTTCTGGTATCAGAGCTCGCTCCCCGCCGACCTGCTGCGCGGGGTGCAGACCACGACCCTGGCCGACGTCATCCGCCGCAACACGCAGCTCACGAACCTTCAGCCGAAGGTGTTCGTGTTTCAGGCCTCGATCAGCGGCAGCGTGTTTGCGGACGGCAACCGTGACGGGCAGCGGCAGTCGCTCGAGGCGGGCCTGGCCAACGTCGCCGTGACGCTCGTCAACGCGGCGGGCACGACGGTGGCCTCGACACGGACAAACCAGCGGGGCGAGTTCACGTTTGCGCACCTCGATCTCGGGTCGTTCCGGGTCGTCGTCACGCCCGTTGGTAGCGCCGCGGTGACCAGCCGCTCGGTCGTGATCAGCCGGGGCGGCGCCCTCCGCGAGATCAACCTTGGGCTCGCGCCGCCGCCGGCGAAGCCGTTGCCGCCAAAGCCGTTGCAAGGGCCGACGGGGCCAAGACCCTTGCCGCCGGCACCGGCCGCCTTTGCCGCGCTCGGGTCGGACATGCCGAACCGAACGGGGGCCCGGCCGATCGGACCACTCCTCACTTCGCCAGCGCGATGATCGCGGCGCCCACGAAGATGAACCCGCCGCCGATCACCACCGGCAGCTGCAACTGGCCGCCGAAAAACAGGCACGAGAACACCGCCACGAACAGCGGATAGGAGATCTCGAGGACCGACGACTTCGCCGCGCCGAGGAGTTGGATCGACGCGAGGATCGAGAACGCTGCCGCCGTGGCGGTGACAAGCGTGATCGCCACCAGCGGCAGGCTGGCCTCCGAGGCGCTGAGCCTGAAGAGCGAAGCGGGCGAGTGCCCCTGCGCCAGCAGAATCAGGCCCGCGACCACCGCTCCGACCGCACAGTGGAGGAAATAGAGTTTCCACACCGAGAGGCTTGCAAGCACCCGCTCGTCGAGACAGTAGGTCAGGCCCCACAGGACCGACGCGAGAATGGCAAGGACGAAGCCGGCGGTACTGTTCATCGAAGAGATTCCAGCGGACGACGAAGATGGACTGGTCGAGTGTAGCCGAATAGCGCACTAGCCACCGACCCGCGGTGGCCACGACAATGAAGGCCCGTTCCACGCGAGGATCGCCCCCATGCACGACATCCGTCACGAGCGACTCCAGACCGCCCACCTCTGGGCCGACCTCTTCAGCAAGGTGATCGGCGGCATTGCGCTCGTCGTGGCCGCGTGGTGGACCTACACCAACTTCACGGTCGAGCGCACCCACGATCCGACCATGGAGGTGAGCGTGGCCCCCAGCGTACACCCGCTCCGCGACGATCAGATGCTGCTCAACGTGGACGTATTCCTGCAGAACATCGGCAAGGTGGCGATCGCGCCGAGGTTTCCTGCCAGCGAGGGTGACCGCGACGTGGGCCTCGAGATCTCGATCGTGGAGATCGAGCCGCTCAGCACCGGAGGTCAGGCAGCGGCAGCGAGCGCTGCCGGACCCGATCCGGGAGTGCCGTGGTTCGACTGGACCGCCGGAGACGGCGATCCCAAGGCGATTCTCGTCAAACGCAACCTGCTCGCCTCGAATGAAGACTTCCGCTGTCGCCGTTACCAGCTGAACCCCGGCGTACGGTATCGCGAGCCCTTCGCCTGCATTGTCGAGCGCAACAGGCTATACGCCATCCGGGCCCGGTTCTGGACCGAAGAGGGCTCGGTGGCGGACCTGGTCTACATCGACACCTTCGGCACCCACGACCCGCCGTAGCCCTCTACGACCGGCACGGGCGGAATAAGCGGCACTTGAAATCGTGGCCTAAAGTTTTCCAGAGCGAGGCGAGAGCCCCACCTGGAGAGACCTGAGCCGTGTCTGAATCGATTGCGCTGTGGCTGATTCTGATCTGGGGAGTTGCCGGTGGATGGCTGATCATCGGCTCGACATGGCCGCGAGCCAATCGGGAGCGTTAAGCCCGAGCGAGCCGGGCAGTGGACGGAATCCGGGGAGGGTCGCGAGAATACGCGGCGCAGCGGCGGCGCGAACGCACCAGCCGCCATGAACCCATGGATGACCGCGTGGATCTCACCATCGCACGAACGGAAGACGGCGACGCGGTCGATCTCGTGCTCGTCGGGCGGCTCGACTCGGAAACCTGCGATGACTTGCAGCACGCTGTTGACGGCGAGCTTCGCCGTGGAATGCACGCCATCCGACTCGATCTCGACGCCGTGACCTTTCTGAGCTCGGCGGGTATTCGCGGGCTCTTCGACGTGCAGCGGTCAGTGAAGGCCGCCGGCGGCTCATGCCTCGTCAGCACGGCCAGCCCGACGGTTCGCCGAGTGCTCGATCTCACTCGGCTCACGCCGATCCTCATGGGCGCGGCTGCCGGGGGCGAGCAGCCCACTGGCCGGGCGGCGCTACGGCGGCCGGTCGCCGACATCGAGGCCCGTGGCGTGAGGCTCGTCGCCCTGGAGCAGCCGCCACGCGGCCCGTTGCCTGCTGAGCTGATCGGGGCGGCCGTCGAGGCCGTGTCAGGGCGGGCTCCCGCACATCCCCGGCGGACGCTCCCAAGGAGCACGTTCGCCTTCGGCCTCGGCGGCATCGCCGACGATGCTCCGCCGGCCCGTCGCGCCGGCGAGTTTGCCGCCCTCGACGGCGCCGTCTTTCATCGGCCACCCCATCACCATGCAGCGATCGATTTCGTGCTCCCGACCGGTGACCTCCAGGCCGAGGCCGACATCCTCTCGGGGCTCGTCTGGCAGGGCATCCCTGGCGGTCGCTGCGGCTTCGAGCCGATGGCCGACGAGCCGACGATCCTCATCGACGACCTCGCGGTCAGCCTGCTCTCCCAGACGGAGGCCGACGCGATCGCCGTCGTGGTCGCGGCCGAGGTGCACGGACTCGTCGGTGCCGAGCTCATCAGGCCGCTCGCGGAGGTCGCCGGTGGCGACTCGCCGCTCGCTGGTCGGCGTGACGTGGCGGTGCGGTGGCTGAGCTTCTCGCGGGAGCCGGTCTACGCACGGCACACGGCCCTGGTCGTGGGCGTCTGCTGTCGCGGAGCCGGCAGGAGACTGGCGGCATTCGTCCGCCCGATTCCAGGGCACGACGCCTCCGGCCACTTTCATGCGGTCGTCTTCCCCTACCGGCCGATCCGCCGCGGTGCCGTCGATCTCCGCACGACGGTCGCCGATCTCGCCGCGTCGGAGCCTCTGGCGGTGATGCACCTCGTCGCCGACCCGCAGCCGGTGCTCGGCAGCGGCCGCTCGGAGTTCGTGCGCGGGGCCGCCTGGTTCGCCCCGCTCGACGTCCATCTCGCCACGGCAGAGGCAGCGCGATGATCACGCTGCTCTCCACGTGGACCTTCGGCATCGCGCTGGCGCTGGTGGCGCTCGGCGTGTATGTGAGTTACAAGCTGTTTTCCTTCCCCGACATCACGACCGACGGGTCGTTCACGCTCGGCGCGGTGGTCGCGGCCGTGCTGCTCACGAAGGGCGTCGACCCGTTCGTCGCCACGGCCGCAGGCATGGGAGCGGGCGCGGCGGCCGGCAGCGTGACGGCGATCCTTCATGCCTTCCTCGGCGTCGAGCGGCTGCTCTCGGGCATCCTCGTGAGCACGGCGCTGGCGAGCGTGAGCCTCGTCAGCCTGGGCCGCAGTAACGTGCCGCTGAGCGGCACGACCACGCTCTTCGACAAGGCCGAGGCGGCCTGCGGTCCCGCCTTCATCCGCCTGGGGATGGAGGAGGCCGTCGCCGGCGAAGCGGCCCGGCTCGCGCTGGTGGTCGTGTTCGCCGCGGGGGCGATCATGGCGCTCTACCTCTTTTTTCTCACGCAGCTCGGCACCGCGATGCGGGCTGGCGGCGACACCCCGTCGATGGCCCGCGCCCTCGGCCGCAACACGGGGCTGATGACCGTGGCGGGATTGGCGCTCGCCAACTCGCTGACGGCCGCTTCGGGGGCGCTCGTAGCCCAATACCAGGGCTTCACCGACGTGCAGATGGGCATCGGGATGGTCGTGTGGGGGATGGCGAGCGTGTTTCTCGGCGCGGCGCTCGTCGGGCCGGTGCGGCTGGGGGCGGCCCTCATCGCCGCTGCGGCGGGGAGTGTCACGTTCCGGCTGCTCGTCGCCTCGGCGCTGCGTGCCGGCCTCGATCCCGACTGGCTCAAGGCCGCGACCGCAGTCGTCGTGCTCGCGGCGCTCGTCGCCCCCCGGTTCCTCGCGCGGAGGCAGGCGACCTGAGATGCTCGAACTCACCCACGCCAGCGTCGAGTTTGCAGCGGCCGGAGGGCCGCGGGTGCGGGCCGTGGACGACGTCTCGCTGACGATTCCGGCGGGAACGTTCGTGGTGGTGATCGGTACCAATGGCTCGGGTAAGAGTACGCTGCTTGGATCGATCGCGGGCACGGTGCGGCTCACCGGCGGAAGTATCCGGCTTGCAGGTCACGAGATCACGGCCTGGACCCAGCATGCCCGTGCGGCCTTGATCGGCCGCGTGTTTCAGGATCCACGGGCGGGCACGGCAGGAAGCCTGACGGTGCTCGAAAATCTCGCCGTCGCCGCCTGTCGCGGGCGGCCCGCCGGGCTGGGGTGGGCGACGACCGCGGCGCTCCGCGCAGAGGCGGCCGCGCGGCTGGCGCGGATCGTGCCCGGGCTCGAGGCCCGGCTCGATCAGCCGATCGGATCGCTCTCCGGAGGCCAGCGGCAGATCGTCACGCTGGTGATGGCAACCTGGCACCGCCCCGAACTGTTGCTGCTCGATGAGCACACCGCCGCACTCGACCCGGCGGCCGCCGACCGCGTGGTGCAGGCCACCGCGCGGCTGATCCGCGAGGAGCGGCTCACGGCGCTCATGGTCACCCACTCGCTAGCTCAGGCGGCGTCGCTCGGTGACCGGCTGATCCTCATCCACCGCGGACGCGTAGAACTCGATGTGGACGGGCCCGCCAAGCGGCGGCTCACGGCGGACGATCTGGCCGCCCGGTTCGACCGACTTCGCCGCGATGATCAACTCGACGACGCGGCCGCACAGACCCTTGCGGAGGCCTATGTCTGAGCCATGGCCGTTGCCCCGATGAATGCCACTTCCGTGTCTGTCGTCCGCCGCTGGATGCCGCTGATCGCGCTGGTGTCGGCCGCGTCGGGGCTCCTGCTTCTCACCGACCGGGCCTCGACACAGCGGTCGCTTCCGGCAGTGGCGGTGCTCCAGCAGGTGAGTTCCACGCTGCTCGATGACGCGGTGCGCGGGATGATCGACGGCCTTGCCGACAGGGGCTTCGTCGAGGGTCGCACCTGCACCGTTCGCCGCTACAACGCCGAGGGCGATCTGGCG
Source organism: Planctomycetia bacterium (assembly GCA_021414115.1). Taxonomy (GTDB): domain Bacteria; phylum Planctomycetota; class Planctomycetia; order Pirellulales; family UBA1268; genus QWPN01. The sequence goes on along the minus strand of JAIOPD010000019.1, from coordinate 31,979 downwards.
CAGGCCAATGCCATCGCGCGGGAGATCGTCGGCGGTGGCTTCGATCTCGCACTCACCTCGAGCACGCCGTCGCTGCAGGCGCTGGCCAACGCCAATGAGCGGGGGCGCGTCCTCCACGTCTTCGCCGCCGTGGCCGATCCCTTTTCAGCCGGAGTGGGGCTCGTCCGCGGCGAGCCCCTGACGCATCCCCGACACCTCGTCGGCTACGGCAGTCTGGCTCCTGTGGATGCCACGTTTCGGATTCTCCTCGCGATCAACCCGCAGGTGGTCCGCGTGGGCGTGGCCCACAACCCGGCCGAGAGTAACTCGCGGCGTTTCATGGAGCTCGCACGCGGCGTCTGCAAGGCGCGCGGCCTGGTGCTCCTCGAAGCGGCCGTGGAAAACTCGTCGGGCGTCGTCGAGGCGATCCAGTCGACGATCTCCCGGGGCGCCGACGTGATCTTCGTGCCGGGCGACACGACCATCGCCAGCGTGATCGAGTCGGTGGTGGCGACCGCCGCCAAGGCGGACCTGCCGACGTTCACCGTGATCCCGGGCAAACCCGACCGGGGCACCCTGTTCGACGTCGGCTTCGATTTTCACGAGGTGGGCCTGCTCGCGGGCCACACCGCGGGCGACCTGCTCTCCGGCGCGGATCCCGCGGCCATTCCTATCGGCGAGACATCGCAGAGCATCCCGCCCCGGCTCATGGTCAACCTCCGGGCGCCGGGCTACGACCACTCGCGGTGGCGGGTACCCGAGGCCATCCTGCGGCAGGCAAAGATCGTGATCGGATCGGAGGGTCGCCGCGATCAGCCCGATGCCGTGCTTCAGGGGCCGTTCGATGAACCGCACGACCCGACCTCGGAAGGGAGTCGGCCATGACCGGACCCTGGCTGCTCGCGGCGGTTTCGCTGGCCCTGGGGCTCGCATGGAACGAGGCGCCGCCCCTCGTCGTCTTTTCGGCGGCACTCTTCGCGATCGTGCCGCTCGTCGGAATGATGGGAGGGGCCACGGAGAGCCTCGCGGCACGGCTCGGGCCGACGGTCGGCGGACTGCTCAACTCGACGCTCAACAACCTGCCGGAGCTGATCATCGGCGGCGTCGCCCTGTCCAATGGCCTCACGAGCGTGGTGAAGGCGTCGCTGACCGGTGCGATCCTCGCCAACCTCCTCGTAAGCATGGGGGTGGCGCTCATCGCCGGTGGCGTGCGCTATGGCGAGCAGAAGTTTGATCCGCGGCGGCTCGCCGTGAGCGGATCGATGTTGATGATCTGCGCGTTCTGCTTCATCGTGCCGGCCATGTTCAACCTCGGCACGCCCGAGGGAACCCGCGACCTGTCGCTCGAGATGTCGTTCGTGTTGATCGCGATGTACTGCATGAACGTGGTCGTAACGATGGCCTCTGGCGGGCACGGCACGGGTCTTCCAGCCGAAGAGTCGATGGATGATCGGCATCCCGACATGCCGGCGTGGCGAAGTCTTCTCAACCTGGTGATCGCAGGCGGGCTGCTGGGAGTCATGACCGAACTCCTGTCGCACGCCCTCGAGCCGACAGCCCGCCAGCTCGGGCTCTCCAACACCTTCAGCGGCCTGGTGCTTCTCGGCGGCGCGGGCAGCCTCGGCGAGATTCTGTCCGGGTTTCACTTCGCCAGACGCGGACGGCCGGCGCTCGTGCTCGCCGCCACGGTTGGCTCGACGATCCAACTCGTGCTCCTCGTCGCGCCGCTGCTGGTGTTCACCGGACGGATCATCGGGCAGCCAATGGACTTGGCCTTCACCGGCTTCGAAGTCGTCGCGATCGTGCTCGCCACCGTCATCACTCGGGATCTTATCGAGGACGGAAAGGCAAACTGGTTCGAAGGGTTTCTGCTCCTCGGCGTCTACACCATCCTCGCGATCGGCTTCTTCCATCTCCCCGAGTGAGGACCTGCGGGTGCCGTGGCACCGGGTGCCCGGGAAGCCCGGAGCGCGAGCGACGGGTAGACGGGTAGCTGTCCGTGGCGGCTCCGCGGAGCGGGTCGGGGTGGAGGGCGTATACCCCGCGCTCGCGCTTGGGGCTCCCTGACGGGGTCGTTCAACCGCGGGACGGCGTGATCGCGGCGAGCGCGCGGGTGACGTGCTCGTCGGAGGCGAGCATCGCGGAATAAACCATCCGAACGACGCCCTCACGGTCGATCACGTAGGTGACCCGACCCGGAAAGATCGCCAGCGTGTTGGGCACGCCGAAGAGCCGCCGCACCGCGCGATCCTGGTCGGCGATGATCGGGAACGGCAGCCGATGCTTGGCGGCGAACTTCGCGTGGCTGGCGGCGGTATCGCTGCTCACGCCGACGACCTCGGCACCGGCGTCCACGAACCGGGCGTAGGAATCGCGAAACGCACACGCCTCCTTCGTGCAGACCGGCGTGTCGTCCTTGGGATAAAAGAAGAGCACGAGCCACTTCTTCCCGATCACCGAGGACGAGTCGAACGTGCTGCCGTCTTGAAGGACGGCCGTAAACACGGGTGCCCGGTCTCCGACTGCGATCTGGGCCATGGAAGTCTTCTCCTCGCGACCGGGCACTCAGGGCTTGGCTGCATACACCGGATGGGACTTGTCGCCCTTGGCCAGCAGGTAGGCCATCAGGTCGAGAATCTCCTCCTGCGAGAGCCGGTTGAGCATTCCCTTCGGCATGATCGAGACGGGCGACTTCGTTCGTTCGTCGATCGTCGGCTTGGCCACCACGACCGGCTCACATCGGGCCAGCGGATCGACCATCACCCGGCATTCGTCCGCCGTCTCCGCGACGACCATGCCCGTCACCACCTTGCCGGAGTCGAGCACGAACACATTCGACTGAAACTTTTCCGCGATTTCCTGCGACGGCTCGCAGATCGATTTCAGGAGGTGCTCGGCCGTGTGCTTGGCGGGATCGATCTTCGTGAGGTCGGGCCCCACTTCCTGCCCTGCGCCGCCGAGCTTGTGGCAGCCGACGCAGTTGGCGACGGCAAACACCTTCCTGCCCACATCGAACGAGCGGCCCGAGGGCATCGCCTTGACGGCGGTGATCAGGTCGTCGTAGGCCCACTCCTTGTTGCGGCCCACGCTCGCGAGCAGTTCGTCGCGGAGGGGCAGGGGGTGGGAGGCGAGGTAGGCGTCCGGATTCGCCTCGTAGGCGTCGATGTCGGCCACCACCGTGAGCGCCCCGTACATCCGCCGCCAGTGCCCGGGGTAGGTGCAGACATAGGGATAGATGCCGGGCTCCTGCGGGGCTTCGAAGGCGATCGTCTGGCTCTGCCCCGACTCGAGCATCCGGCTTGCCAGCAGCACCTTGTCGGACTTCGGCACGTAGTGACGATCTTTCGCGTCGGCGTCGCGGGCGCTGGCTTCCGCCGCGAGCCCCACCTCCTCGAGCGATCCTGGCCGCACGAGCACGAAGTTGTGCGGCATGGCATCGCTGTTCGAGAACCGAAACTCCACGGGCTTGCCCGCCTGCACCGCCAGGCTCTCCTTGTCGTAGATCATCCGCTCGAGCACCGTTCCGATCGCGATCACGGGCACGTCCAGATTCTGGAGCCGTTCGGTGATCGCCTTGCCCTTGTCGGAGGGGAGCTTTGCGGCGATCGCCCGGGCGAGTGTCATCGCCTCGAGGGCCACACCGCTCGTCCTTCCCGCCGCGGGGATCGACGTCAGAAAGCCGACGACATTGTCGGCGAGTTCTGGCAGTTCCGCCTGCGACCAGTCCTTTTCGGGAATGCCGCCGAGTGCCTCGATCGCGGTGGCCCGCGAGCGGCCGGCCTTGATGAGAGCGTCCAGATCCCTGAACTTCTCGGCCCCGTGGCCCGGGATCGATCGCAGCGACCGGATCGCCACGTCGTGCACGGTATCGACACCGACGACCGTCGCGAGGCGGTCGGCTCCCAGCGGCTGCCTTGGGAGGTCGGGGCCAGTCCAGGCGAGGGAGAGGCCGTTGCCTCCGCCGTTGTCGAAGTAGGTGACCGCGATCGGATGGGAGCCGGCAGTGAGGTCGACGCCGCCGGCCTTCTCGCCCATGCCGTGGAGGCCGTCGTTGTTCACCACGAGTTTCCCATCGAGATACAGCCGCGAGCCATCGTCGGAGGCGAGGAAGAACGTGTATTTTCCGTTCATCGGCACCTGGAGAAACCCGCTGAACGTGAGCCCAAACGCCTCACGCTGGGTCTTCTGGGGAACGTCGAGCGTGATCTGGCTCGCGATGCCCGTCGCTTTCGGAGTGAGTCCGGCGAACGTCTCGATCGCCGCGTTCGGCGGGTTCGGATGGTAGAAAGCGACTCTCAAGCCGGACTGCTGGAGTCCGCTGGCCGACTCCTTCTCGATACCCGGTGGCAGTTCAAAGAGCAGCGGTCGCACGACGGAGTAGAGGCCCGAGCGGAGTTTCTCATCGGCAATCAGCGGAACCGCGGCGAGCACGTCGCGGAGACTCTCTTTGCCCTTGGAGGCTGCAAGAAACGCCCCGTCTCCCGAGCCGTCGGCCTTGATCCAGGCGGCATAGGCAATCTGCCTGGTCCGTGGGCTCTTGGCGGTCGCCGCGAGCTCCTCGATCGTGCGCTGCGCCTGCGCGAGGTCTGCGGCTGGCTGCTCGGCGAGCAGCTTCGAGAGCCCGTCGAGTGAGTCGGGCTTGCCCGCCGCGTCGCGGTCACGGATCAGCTGCAGGAGCGTGGGCAGGGAACTGGTTTTACGGATATCCGCGAGGCCGGCGAGGGCCTGCCGCAGGGCATCGACCGACGCATCCTGACGACTGAGAATCGCCTGACAGACGTCCTCTGTACGCTCGAGCTTGAGCAGAAGGTCGGCGTTTGAGTTCGCGAGGACAAAGGCCCGCGCCGCTTTCGAGAGCGGCTGCTTCGCGGCGAGCGCGTCGGCCACGACCTTATCGACGTTGATTTTGCCACGGGCGTATTTCAGGACCGTGTCGAGCTCCGGGTCGAGCGGACGCGTGGCGACTTCGAAGATCGTCTCGGCCGGGGCGGCCCCTTCGAACGAGACAGCCGCCTTCACGGCCTCCGCCCGCACCAGCGCCGCGGAATCCGTGGCCGCGGCGAGCAAGAGTGGCTCCCAGCCGGCAATCTGCGGTCCCCAGTGACCAAGCGTCCGGATCGCGGCGGCACGCACCCGCGGCTCGCCGGCGGCGAAGACCCGCTTCAACAGATCCTCGTTCGGCACGCGTTGTTCCTCGAACACCCAGAGGCATTCGAGCAGCGCCTGGGCGTCGTCCGGCTTCGCCGGATCGAGCGACTTCGTCCACGAGCCGACCTGCGACACCACCTCGTCCGCGGGCCGGCCACTGAGCTCGAGCCGGCCGCGATAGCGGGTCGTGTTTTCCTTGGCAAAGAAGGCCTGCTGGCAGACGTCTTGAATCGGCTTTCCCTTGAGTCTGACCGGCGGCACGAGCGGCCGACCCGTGGCGGTGATGCGGTAGATGCGGCCATGGGAATGATCGCGGTTGGGATCCCGCATGTTGTGCTGCATGTGACCGACGATCGCATTGGCCCAGTCCGAAACGTAGAGCGCGCCATCGGCCCCGATCTCGAGGTCGGTGGGCCGGAAGTTGGGGTCGTCGGAAACGAGAATCGGCTCGATCTCCCGGGCTGTGATGTCGGCGCCGTCATACGTGATCTCGTGCTGGAGCACGCCGAGAAATCCGATCGAGTTGCAGATCAGAAAGTTGCCCCGGTTCTTCTCGGGGAAGTGGCTGCTCGACAGGAGCCCTGTGGCCGGGACCGGTCGCACCCGCTTCCGAAACCACTGTTTGTTGCCGACGCCCTTGCCGATATTGACGTAGTTGCCCGTCCCGGACGTGCCGTCGTTGGCAAACTGGTAGCCCCACTGATCGAAGACGTCGCCGTGGGGATTGGGGCCGATCGGGAAATGAAACTCCACCTCGAACGTCCGTGGATTGAAGCGGTGGACGCCGGTAGCGCCCGAGCGGACCGTCTTCGTGGGCGTCTCCATGGCGGAGACATTGAACACGCCGCGGGACCAGTAGAGCCAACCGTCCGGGCCGACGAGCATCGCATTGGCCGAGTGATGGGAGTCGGCGCTGTCGAGCCCCTGCAGCATGCGGATTTTGACGTCCGCCTTGTCGTCGCCGTCGGTGTCCTTGAGAAACCAGATCTCGGGAAGCGCGGCCACGAGCATGCCGCCTCCCCAGAACTCGAACCCGGTGACGCTGTTGAGTTCGTCGGCGAACGTCACGCAGCGGTCCGCCACGCCGTCGCCGTCGTCGTCGGGCAGGCAGACGATCCGGTCCCGCCGCGGCTCGGTCGGGTTCCAGTGGGGGTAGGACGGCCAGACGGAGGCGAAGATCCGTCCGTCGGTGTCCACCGCCATTTGCACGGGGTTCGCCAGCTCGGGAAACATCTCCTCCGAGGCGAACAGATTTGCCTCCATCCCCTCGGCGATCTTCATCTTTCCGATCGCCTCCTTACCGCCGAGGTATTCGTGTTTACCCCCTTCGAGCTTGCCGGGAATGTTGGTTTTCACTTCCAACTCCGCCGGGATGTTGTCGTCCTTCACGACCAGGTCGCCCCCCTTCGCCACGGCCCATACCCGCGCGTCGCGGTTGGCGGTCATGACGTCGAAGATCTCCATCTCGCGCATCATGACGTCGGCGTTCGACTGGCCGAACCAGGCGAGCTTCGAGCGGCCGCCGAAGACGTTGTAGCCATCGACGACGCGGTAGCGGCTGAACCAGTAGTAGTTGCGGTCGAGAATCGCCTGACGGAGCCTCTCGACCGCAGGCTCGTCGGCGGCCGGCTTCGCGGCCCCGAAGAGATCCTTGACGATCACCTCGGCCACGGCCCGGTCGCCGTGCTCGAGGAGGTGGATGCCGTTCATCGTCAGCGGCTTCGCAGCCTTGGCGTAAAGTTCCTTGGTGGCCGCGAAGAGATCGATGAAGGCAACGCCCTTGGCCTGGCAGACTTCCTGCATCGCGGCCGTATAGAGGGCGAGGTTCGTATTGTTGGCCGAGCCGTCCGGCAGGTGCGGACTCTTCAAGTCTTCGTGGGCGATCGGCGAGAAGAAGACGAGCCGCGGTGCCGACCGGCCGTCGTATTTCTGGGCCCGCATGCCGTCGATCGTGTCGGCGAGGTCCTTCTTGAAGCCGTCGAGGCCCGCCGGCCCGCGCCACGCCTCGTTGAAGCCGAAGAAGCAGAAGACCACGCTGGCCTGCACCTTCTCGAGCCATTGGTCGGGGGTGCCGAAGTTGTCCTCGCGCACGCGGTTCTTCAGTTCGTCGCCGGAGAACCCAAGATTGCGGAATACGAGGTCGAGGTCCGGATGGAGCGCGTGCACGTAGGTCTCGAGCCATCCTGAGTGCTGCATCCGGTCGGCGAGCGTGTTGCCGATGATGGCGATGTGGTCGCCCTTCTCGAGCGTGAGCGCCGGATCGACGGCGAAGGTAGCCGGCGCGGCGACAAACGTGGCGGCGATCGCCAGGAGCGCCTGTGCTATCTGACGACGGCAGTCAGCGACGTGGGTACAGGGCATGGGTGCATTCTCCTCGCGATGAATCATGCGACCGGGCGACGCTCTACTATAAACGGAGATGACCCCGGTGGCTTCCCAAGGATCGTGCGCATTCTCTGGCGGCGAAATGCCATGTTCCGGTCAGGAAACCCCAAGCGCGAGCGCGGGGTAGACGCCCTCCACCCTGACCCGCTCCGCGGAGCCAACACGGTCGCCACCCGTTTACCCGTCGCTCGCGCTCCGGGCTTCCCGGCGAGGACGCCGCGCTGCCACGCAATGAAATGCACCGTTCCCGGTCAGGAAGCCCCAAGCGCGAGCGCGGGGTAGACGCCCTCCACCCCGACCCGCTCCGCGGAGCCAACACGGTCGCCACCCGTTTACCCGTCGCTCGCGCTCCGGGCTTCCCGGCGAGGACGCCGCGCTGCCACGCAACGAAATGCACCGTTCCCGGTCAGGAAGCCCCAAGCGGCAACGCGGGGGATACGCCCTCCATCCCAACCCGCTCCGCGGAGCCAACACGGTCGCCACCCGTTTACCCGTCGCTCGCGCTCCGGGCTTCCCGAGTGAGACGCGGCGTGGCCCTTGGCGACTGGGGGGCGGTATGATGCCGGCGATTGCAGTCTCCCGTGTCCTCGTGTTCCACGGGCGACGCGAGTCCTTGGAGCGACCACGCATGCCAGTTGACTTCCAGCAGGTGGAGAAGATGTTTCGCGTCGCGGCGGGCTCGCGGTTTCGCCTCGCCGACCACGATCCGGCCTGGACCGGTGACGGCGATATCCCCGAGAAGAAGCGGAAGGAGACGGCAGCCGAGATTCTCGCCAGCGACGTCGCCGATCTCGCGACGACGCAGGAACTCCTCTGGGCGGCCGACAGCTGGAGCGTGCTGGTGATCTTTCAGGCGATGGACGCCGCCGGAAAGGACGGTGCCATCAAGCACGTCATGTCGGGGATCAACCCGCAGGGCGTCGAGGTGACGAGTTTCAAGCATCCATCGGCCGAAGAGCTCGATCACACGTTTCTCTGGCGGTGCATGAAGCGGCTCCCCGAACGCGGGCGGATCGGCATCTTCAACCGCTCCTACTACGAGGAGGTGTTGATCGTGCGGGTGCACGAACAGCTCCTCGAAGCGCAGCGGATCCCGGACATCGCGGCTTCGAAAAAGACCTGGGCCGACCGGTTCGACGACATCAACGCCTTCGAGCGGCACCTCGCCCGCAACGGCACGGCAATCGTGAAGTTCTTCCTCAACATCTCGCGAAAAGAGCAGAAGAAGCGGTTTCTCGACCGGATCGAGGAGCCCGACAAGCACTGGAAGTTCTCGCCATCGGACGTCGCCGAACGGCAGCACTGGGATGACTACATGAAGGCCTACCAGGAGGCGATCGCCGCCACGAGCACGGAGTACGCACCGTGGTACATCGTTCCGGCCGATAAGAAATGGGTCAGCCGGGCGGTGGTGGCCGCGGTGCTCGCCGGAACGATCCGCAACCTCGGCCTCGAGTGGCCGAAAGTCGATGCCGAGAAGCAGCGGGCGATCGAGGCGGCGCGGAAGCAGCTCGAGGCCGAATGAGCGGGCGGCCACCAGCGTTCGACGTGTTTCACGTCGAACAGTCGATCCGCGCGGCGGTGCCGGAGATCGTGTTTGCCTCGCCGCGGATGGTCCGCCGGATCATTCGTGCCCAGCACGAGCTCCCGCTGGGTCTGGCCCGGCTACCGCACCGCGACATCGCGATCATGAGCACCCGCCGACTGGCGTCGCTCACGGACGACGTGCTGGCATTTCCCGCCGACCTCCCCGACACGGTCGCGGTGGTCGCCCGCCCCGATGCCGAGCGATTCGAAACCGCCGACGTGCAGCCGCTGCTTCGCGAGTATTGGCGGTTGTGCTTCCATGCGCTGCTCGACCTTGCGAGCCGTCGGCTGCTCGATGATCCGGCGGAGGCCGCGGCCGCCCGGCAGCGGATCGCGACGTGGCTCGGACCGACATCGGCCGAGGCGGCGACGGTGCTCGTGCAGGAGGGCCTGCTGCGGCCTGGAGCCGACCAGCGTGAGACCTTCGCCGAGTTCATCGCGGTGTTTCTCGAGCTCCGCTGCTTCGCACCCGACTCGGTGTGGGCGTGGTTTCCGTCGATCGACGACCCCGACGGGCTCGCGGGCCGGCTCTCCGAGCTCATCGGCGCCGAAGACCTGCTCGACCGGGCGTTGCCGGACGGGCATGATCCCGACGCGGTGCCGCAGTCTCCTCCCCAGGAGCGGCCGGCATCGTTCCGCTGGCCCGAGTGGTTTCGGCCACGGCCGGCGGCGCTCCGGCGACAGGCCGACCGCACCGCACTCCGGGGCAACATGGTGCGGGCGGCGCTCGACGAATGGCGGGCCGCATCGGCGCGGCCGGAGGGTGCCCGGCCCGCGACCGGGCGACTCGATCGGCAGATCGACGCCTTTGCACGGCGGCTCGGCTGGGCACTCGACCTCGATGCGGCGACGATCGACGACGCCGCGGAAGTGATCCGCGGGCTGGTGGAGCGGACGGGTGGCTCGTCGTGGACGCCGCAGGCCCGGCTGCTCTATGACCTGCAGAAGATCTGCGTGGACTCGGAACGAGAGAGCTTCCGCACGCAGCTCCTCGGCTGGCTCTTCTCGCTGGGAAAGAGACCGCTCGCCACGCCCTTGCCCTGCCAGCGACTCGTGCTCATCCACCGGCACGCCGTCGATGCAGCCGCACGTGTGCCTGCAGTCGGCCTCACGGAGCCGCTCCGGCGGCGGGCCGACCGCCTGATGCGCGTGGCCCTGGAGACGACCGACGCCGCCGCCCGGGAGACGCTCCGCCCGCGTGTCGAGACGGCGATCCACGACGCAGGACTCATTCCCGGCTGCCTCGTGGAGGAGGCGGCGCTCGACAAGCTGGTCGACGAGCTTCTCGACGGGATCACCGAGCGGGGATTCGTCTCGTTCGGCAGCGTGCGTGACGCGATCTCCCGCAACCAGTTGAAGCTTCCCGATCTGCGAGGCCCGGGGCAGTGGCTCGCGGGCGACCAGCTGCTGGAGCTCGACGACCGGCTGGCCGCCTCGCTCGACGGCGTCTACCGGCAGGCCCCCGTGTATCTCGCGGCCATGCAGCGTCTGAGCGCTCCCTTTTTCGGCGTGTCGGTCGGTCGCCTGATCACCACGCATGTCCTGCTGCCGTTCGGTGGTGCGTGGATCATCCTGCGCGGCCTCGAACACGTCATCGAGCCGATCACCGAGTATTCACTCGGCGAGATGTGGCACGTCTACACCCGCGGCCGCATGCTCGCCGTCGGGATCGCGCTCTGGGCGCTGATCCACCTTCCGGCGGTTCGCGTGGCTGCGATTCAGGCACTCCGTGGCATCGTGGCCGCCGTCCACTTCGTCGTGATCGGCCTGCCAGGCCGGCTCCTGCGACTGCCCGTCTTCGAGCGGATCGTCCGCAGTCCGCCGGTGCGGTGGTTCATCCGCCACGCCTGGAGCCCGCTGGTGGTCACACTCTTGGTCTGGCTCCTGCTGCCCTACGACAGCCGCTGGATCTCGCGGCAGACGCCCTGGGTCGCTCCCCTGGTGTTTGCCGCGAGCGCCGTGCTGCTCAACTCCCGTTTCGGGCGGCAGATGCAGGAACAGGTGGTCGAGACGGCCGGCCGGGCCCTGCACCAGTTTCACCTGCACGTGATCGTGGGGCTGTTCGCCTGGATCATCGACGCCTTTCGCCGCGCGGTCGACTTCATCGAGGGCACCCTCTATGCCGTCGACGAGAGCCTCCGGTTCCGTTCCGACGAGTCGGGCCTGATGCTTGCGGTGAAGGCGGTGCTCGGCGCGGGCTGGTCGATCATCGAAGCCTTCGTGCGGTTTTGCATCACGCTCCTCATCGAGCCGCAGCTCAACCCCATCAAGCACTTTCCCGTGGTGACGGTGTCGCATAAGTTGCTGGTGCCGATGATCCCGGTGGTCGCCTCCCAGCTCGTGGCGGCGACCGGGATGGAGAAGGGGATGGCGCTCACGGCGGTGACGTTCGTCTCGACCTGCATTCCCGGCGTGTTCGGCTTCCTCGCCTGGGAGCTGAAGGAGAACTGGCGGCTCTACGCGGCCAACCGCTCGACGACGCTCCGCCCGGTGCAGGTTGGGCACCACGGCGAGACGATGCGTCGCCTGCTCGCGCCGGGCTTTCATTCGGGCACGATTCCCCGGCTCTTCGCCCGACTGCGGCGGACCCATGGGCGGGATCCAGCGCAGCGCCGATCGGCGACGAGGATGCGGCGGCTCGAGCATCAGATCCATGAACTCGAGCGCGACATCGCCGCGTTCGTGGAGCGGGATGCGTTCGGACTTGTCGAGCGTACCGACGCCGGCCGCGATCTCGCGCTGCGGGTGACCGCCGTTCGGTTGGCCGTCGGCCGGATCGAGATCGCGATCGACTCCGCGGCCATCGAGGCGGGTTCTCTCATCCTGGCGCTCGTCGAGGACGAGGGCAGGATCGATTCCCGCGTCGTTTCGGATGGCTGGCTGGGCCGGGTGCGAGCCGACCAGCAAGTCGCCGTGCGGCTGGCCATCGCCGGCTTTCACCGCTTGGCTGCCGCCGACGAGGCCACGGCGGGATATGCCGAGATGCCCGGCGGCACCAGCGATCTGGGTGTTGGCCGTCCGGTCGACGCTCTGGTGCCGGTCACGCCACTGGCCTGGCTCGCCTGGCGCGATGCCTGGGAGCGACAGACCCGGCGTGCGTGAGCCTCAGCCTCGCGCCAGTCGCAGCGTCTCGTCGTATCCACGGAGCCCGGCCGTGGCACCGGCCCTGGTCACGCAGCACGCGGCGGTGGCCGCGCCGAGCCGCGCGGCCTCGGCCACGGGCATGCCGCGGAGCAGCCCCACGAGCAGGCCGGCCAGAAACGAATCGCCCGCGCCGGTGGTGTCGATGACAGGTGCGGGCGGCACGATGCACGGCACCTCGATGACCACGCCGGGCGAGGGACTCACGACGGAGCCCCGCGTACCGCACTTCACTCCGACGATTCCCGCGGCGCCGTGGCCCCGGTAGCAGGCGATGATGTCGCGCGGGTCGTCGAGCCCGGTCTGGTGCCGCGCCTCGTCGTGGCTCGGAACGAAGACGTCGGTGTGCCGGAGGGCGGGGGCAACGTCCAGAATCGAACCACCGGATCCGCCGGTTTCGAGCACCACGCGACAGCCGGTGTCCCGGATCAAGGCGACGGCTTCGACGAGATCACGTTCGAGCGCCGGCAGCAGGCCCACGTAGCCCACCACCGCGATCCGGCTGCGGGCGAAGCGGGCGACGTGACGACGAACGAACGCCAGGTCGAGCATTCCGGCGGCCCCGACGTGGTGGGCGAAACTCCGCTCGCTGCCGGCGTCGATCAGCACGGCCGTCGTGCTGCTTGCAGCCGAAGGATGCCCTTCGAGCGCCTCCACGACGATTCCCTCGGCCAAGAGTCCGCTGCGAATCTCCCTGCCCCAGAGGTCATCGCCGACGAAGGCGGCGACCTCGACCGTGGCGCCGAGCCGGCGCATGGCCACGCCGGTGTTGCAGACGATGCCGCCCGTCGTGACGGCGAGCGGGTCGACGTGAAACAGCCGACCGCCGCCGACGGGCTGTTCCAGCGGCACCGGCCGCACGATGAGGTCGGCCACGCACGTGCCACAGACGATGCAATCGGTCGGTGAACTCATCACTGGCCTCGTGAGAAAGGATCGGACGCGGGCACCGTCTCGGCGGCGGGGTTGGCAGGGCTGCGCTCCAGAAGTCGCAGTCGTGCCGGCGTGGTGCCGGTATGACGATGGAGGAACGTGGTCATGTATTGCACCGACCCAAACCCCGCCCGGGCGGAGATCGCCTTGAGCGGAAGGTCGGTCTGCGTGATGAGTCTGCGGATCGCCGCCACGCGGATGCGCACCGACTCGTCGTGGATCGATCGCCCCACCACGGCCCTGAAGCGGGCCTCGAGTCCCGGCCGAGAGAGGCAGACCTCCTCGGCGAGCGCGGTGATATCGGGCCTCTGGAGCTGCCTGGATCGCAGCGCGTGCAGGGTGTGGGCGACGGCGTCGTCGGTCGTGGCCATGGTGTCGGTCGACATCCGGGGCACCACGCCGATCGGCGGCACGACCACGCGAGCGGACCGCGCCGCCGACCTGCCGCGACTCAACATTCTGCCGAGAAGGGTCGCCGCTTCGTAGCCGATCTGTCGCGCTGCCTGGTCGATGCTGGAAAGGGGCGGGCTGGTGAGCTCGCAGATCATCTCGTCGTTGTCGACGCCCAACACGGCGACGTCGTCGGGCACCCGTAGTCCGAGCGTTCGACAGGCCTCGAGCACGTGGCGCGCCCTGACGTCGTTGCACGCCATCAGACCGATCGGCTTCGGCAGCTTCGCGATCCAGGCTCGAAGATCCCGCTGCAGCTCCTGCCAGCGACGGGCAGTGGTCTGACGGCCCGTATGGATGTGACAGGGCCGGCCGGCCTCACGACACGCGGCCTCGAAACCGACGGCTCGCTCCTTTGACCATCCATCCGTCGACGTCCGTGGAGAGCCGTAGAAGGCAAACTCCGCAAAGCCGCAGGCCAGAAGATGGGCCGCACCGAGGCGGCCAATGGCCCGGTTGTCGGTGAAGACGTAGGGGATGCCCGAAGCCGGGTCGAACCAGCCGTAGCCACCGCCGACGCCGACGATCGGCAGTTTCAAGTCGCGGAGCGCCGCGGCGACCCGGCGGTCGTCGAAGTTGGCGATGATCCCATCGCCATGCCACCGCTTCAGGTCGGGAAGCTTCTCGAGTGGATCCTCCTCGACATACAGGCTCCACGACGGTGCCTGCTCGCGGACGTAGCGGGCGACGCCGCCGATGATGAGCCGGTCATACGGCCGCGCGGCATCGAGGATCACGGCGACGAGCGGGGCATCGGGCATGCGGCACACGCAACGCGGTCACACGGCAAGGAGGTGTTCCAGAACGAGTCGCTCCAGCGACTCGTAGTCTCGGTCGGCAATGCATTGATCGGCGATCGTCTGCGGAAAAGAACGCACCTTCTCCACGAGCGCCAGAAAGACCCGCTTGCTCGTGGCGAGGTGGGCGGTGGCCGAGTCCGCCCGCTGGGTACGCTGCGCCTTGACGTCGAACCCGATGAACGCCCCCGTGTCACCGTAGCCCGCCATTTCCAAGACCCGCACCTGGTCGAAGGCCCCGCGGAGATTGGCGGCTCCGAAGACCTTGTCCTGGTCGAACTTCAGGCCGTTTTGATCGTTGAGATGCACGCTCCAGAGCTTGCCGGCGGCGAGGGCGAAGCCCATCTCGTCGGACGGGTCGAGGCCCGCGAGGATCGCGTGGGCCGTCTCGATCAATACACCCACTCGGTCTGGTGCGACGGACCTCGCCCCCAGCGACAGCGCGTGGCCGATCGTCGGCACGAACGCGTGATCGACTGGCTCGTTGGGCTTGGGCTCGATCGCGATTCGCACGTTCGGCGCCGCCAACAGGATGGCGTCGATGGCCTCCAGCACTTGCCGCGAGGCCTGCACGGGATTCTTGCTCTCACGCACGGCCGTCCCCTCCCGGGCGGGCCACATCACGATGAGGTCGCAGCCCAGGGCCAGAGCCACGTCGACGCAGCGTTTGGACCGCTCGATCGCCCACCGCCGGGCGGACGGGTCGTTGCTGGTGTAGCCGCCATCGATGCCGTGGGCGTGCTCCCAGAGCCGCGGCGCCACGAACTCGGCGACGAGTCCCTGGTCGGCGAGACGGCGGCGCATCGCCTCGGCCTCGCGGGCGATCGCGGCGGGGGCAAGGCTCTCGAGGTCGGGCACGGCGTCGTCGTCGTGAAACTGAATGCCCTCGAAGCCCAGGGCGACGGCGGCGTCGAGGACCTGATCGAACGGAACGGGCGGCCTCACGGGAGGTCCAAACGGATCGGCGCCGGGATGGATGTTCCAGGGCCCGATGGAGAAGCGGTAGGCGGCGGGCATGATGTTCTCGTGATGGGTGATCAGACGGCGGGAGGACAAGTGAGACCTCGCCCGATGCGTTGACCATACCGCGACGACTTTTCAGAATCCCATAAAAGCTTTACGTTTTCCACGTCGCCTTGGCCACCCGCTCGCGAGTCCCGGCTAGACTCCTCCGCATGAGCACACTTCTCACCACGCCTCACAAATCCCTCGATCTCAAGCTGCGCAGGCTGCTCGACTCGCCAGGCTGCCGCGACTTCATCCTCGCCGACGCGAAAGATGCCGACATGGCGTTTGGGCTCGCCGCTCCCGGCCTCCGGACAGGGGCTGACCGGAGCCGTGGCCCTTTCCGGTCGATCGACGAGTATCGGGCCAGCATTCGGGAGATCGTTCAGCAGGGCCTCGTCGACGTGATGCTCATGAGCGCGAGCACCAGTGAGGTGCTCGCCATCGACGAAAGCCTGTTCACCGCCTCGGCCGTGACGCCGGCCGTGCGGATGAATGACACGACGGACATCTGGCTTGCGTCGGGGTCGGGCTCGTACACCCGGCAGTCGGCTTTGCCCTTCTCCACTGCCGCGATCGACCACGTCCAGTGGGGCCGGCTCGAGCCAGCCCGCATCGGCCGGCCGGCCGTCGACCTGGGTCTGTTCTCCATGACCCTCAACGGCGACGCCCGCCTCGACCGCGACATGCTCGAAGCCTACGGCCGGTTTCGCCGCGACGCGGAGCTCTCGGGCTTCCGGCACTTTCTCGAGGTCTTCTACCCCAATGCGATGCCGGCAGCGGCCGACGCCGCGCCGCTCGGCACGGCGCGGTTCTTGGCCGATCATGTCGTGCGAGCGCTGGCGGGCGTGCCCAGGGCCGGCAGGCCCGTGTTCCTCAAGATTCCCTACCTCGGGCCGGAGGTGACGGAACAGCTGGCCTCATACGACCGTTCGCTGATCGTCGGGATTCTCGGCGGCGCCGCGGGCACCACGCACGACGCCTTCTCCCTGGTCGCGGAGTCGAAGCGTCACGGGGCCCGGGTCGCCCTCTTCGGCCGCAAAATCAACGCCGCCGAGCACCAGGTGGAGTTTGTTCGCTGCCTGCGCGCCGTCGCCGACGATGAACTGTCGGCGGCAGAGGGGGTGCGGGCCTATCATGCCGCGCTCGCCCGCCTCGGACTCGCGCCGCACCGCTCGCTCGACGACGACCTGCTGATCACGCACAATGCCACCGCCTATGGTGGCTGATCCACCACGAGACCAACACGAGGCTGTCATGAAACCAGTTTCTCCCCGTTCCAGTGCTGCCAGCCGCCGCGACTTTCTGGGCTCCGTCGGCGCTGCACTCGCCACCGGTGGCCTTGCCCGCGCCGCCGAGTCGGGCAGCGACACGCCTCCGGCTGCGGTCACGCCCCCGGGAGGCGTGCATGTCGCCGGGAGCGACGAGATCAAGGCGGCCCTCATCGGCTGTGGTGGCCGTGGCGGCGGCGCGATCGTAGACGCCTTCAACGCTCCCGGCGGGCGGGTCACGCTCACCGCGATGGCCGACGTCTTTCCCGGGCGGATGAGCGCGGTGAAGCGGTCGCTCGGCGAGCAGTTCAAGGATCGCGTCGATGTTCCCGACGACCGCACCTTCGTCGGCTTCGACGCCTACCGTCAGGCGATCGACACGCTGCCGCCTGGCGGGATCGCGATCTTTGCCACACCGCCGGCATTCCGGGCGGTCCATTTTGCGCAGGCGATCGAGAAGGGTGTCCACGTTTTCATGGAGAAACCGGTCTCCATCGACGGGCCGAGCACGAAGCGGATCATCGAGCTCGCCGCGCAGGCCGACGCCAAGAATCTCAAGGTCGCGGTGGGGCTGATGTGCCGGCACTGTGATCGCCGCATCGAGCTGCTCGAACGGCTTCGCGCGGGAGAAGCTGGCGACCTGATCGCGTTTCGGGGCTACCGCAACCAGAACCCCGCGCACAACCTCGACCTGTCGCCCGGGCCGAAGGACACGAGCGAACTGCTCTGGCAGGTGAAACGGTTTCACAACTTCCTCTGGGCGAGCGGCGGCATCTTCAGCGACTACTGCATCCATCACATCGACGAGGTCGCGATGATGAAGGGCGCATGGCCGGTGACGGCCGATGCGATCGGCGGCCGGCACGTGAAGGGAAAGATCACCGACCAGAACTTCGACGTGTATGCGATCGAATACACGTTCGCCGACGGAGCGAAGTTCTTCTACGAGAATCGCTTGATCCCCGGCTGCCACCAGCATTTCGGCGTCTACGGGCAGGGATCGAAGGGGGCGTTTACGATCTCCACGAGCGGCCACTCGCCCGCCAAGTCGACGATCTACAAATCCCAGGACGTCTCCAAGGACAACATTCTCTGGGCGGCAGCGCAGCCGGAGCCGAGCCCGTACCGCCGCGAATGGGAGCACTTCGTGGCGGCGATCGCGGCCGACACGCCCTACAACGAGGCGGTTCGAGGCGCCGAGGCGAGCCTTGTCACGGCCATGGGCCGGTTCTCCGCCCACACCGGCCGGCCCGTCACCTACCAGGAGATGCTCGACTGCCCGGACGATCTCACGGCCGGCGTGGAGCATCTCACCATGGAATCGTCCGCCCCGCTCGTCGCCGACGCGGAGGGCCGCTATCCGGTGCCCAATCCGGGCAAGTATAAGTTCGAGTATCGCGACGAGGTGTGACCCGGCGGTTGCAGCGGTTCGCGGCCCGCGTTCCGCCGAGCGTTCGATGCCCGCCAGGCTTCCCTCCGATCTCCCCGTCGCTGCCGTGCTCGACGAGGTGGTGCATGCCTCCCGTAGCGGTGCCGTGGTCGTCACGGCGCCGCCGGGCTCCGGCAAGACGATGCTCGTGCCAGCGGCGGTGCTCGACGATCTACCGCGAGGGTCAAGGGTGGTGCTCCTCCAGCCGCGGCGGCTCGCGGCCCGCGCGGTGGCCCGACAGATCGCCCACCTTCGTGGTGGCGAGCCGGGGGGCGAAGTCGGCTATCAGGTGCGATTCGAGTCGTGCGTCGGCCGCGACACGAGGCTCATCGTGGAGACGACCGGCATCATGCTGCGGCGGCTCGTCGGCGACGTGGCCCTCGAGTCGATCGGGGCCGTGGTGCTCGACGAGTTTCACGAGCGCACGCTGGAGATGGATCTCGTCCTCGGCCTGCTCATCCGCCTGCGGGAAACGCTGCGGCCCGACCTGCGGATCATCGTGATGAGTGCGACGCTTGCCGCGGAGCCGGTGGCGGCGCTCCTTGGCCGAGACGGCGCGGCGTGTCGCGTCGTCTCGGCGACGGGGCGGATGTTTCCGGTGGAGATGCGGTATCTGAAACACGGCGATCGCCGGGACCTCGTCGACCTTGTGACAACGACCGTGCCGGAGGCGGTGCGGGCGACCGCGGGCCACGTGCTCGTCTTTCTGCCCGGTGTCGGCGAGATTCTCCGCTGCCAGCAGGAGATCGCGGCAGCGGCCGAACGCCAGGGGCATGCCGTGGTCGTGCTCTACGGCGACCTGGCTCCCGACCAGCAAGACAGCGTGCTGGCCGACATCGGACGCCGCAAGGTCATCCTCTCGACCAACGTCGCGGAAACGTCGCTGACGATTCCGGGAGTGACGGCCGTGATCGACTCGGGGCTCGCGCGGCAAAGCCGCGTGTCGCATGCAACCGGTCTGCCACGGCTGGAACTCGTGCCGATCGCGAAGGCGGCCGCGGACCAGCGGGCCGGCCGCGCGGGCCGCACGGCCGCCGGCATCTGCTGGCGGCTGTGGGACGAATCGTCGCACCAGCACCGAGCGGCGGCCGAGATGCCCGAAGCGGTCCGCGGCGACCTGGCCGGCCCGCTTCTGCAGCTGCTCGCCCTCAACGAAGACCGCGACTTTCCGTGGCTCGATCCGCCGCCGCCGGAGGCGGTCGCCAACGCCCGCGGGCTGCTCGCCCATCTCGGCGCGATCGAGTGCGATGCGACTGGCCGAGATCGCGTCACACCGCTCGGCACCGATCTGCTGCGGCTCCCGGCGCATCCGCGGCTGGCCCGGCTGCTGCTTGCGGGCGCGGGGCACGGCGTGCTCCGCGAGGCGTCGATCGCGGCGGCGCTGCTTTCCGAGCGCGATCCCTTCCGGGTGCCGCGGGGCGGCGGTCCCCGCGATCGGCATGCCGTGCGGACGCGGTCCGACGTCGTCGACCGGATCGCGGCGCTTCAGGCCTTGCATGCGGGAATCCCGAGCGGCGACGCCACGCTCGATCCGCATCCTGCCGGAGGCCGCAATGTGCTGCGGGTGGCCGAACAGCTCTACCGGCTCGTGGATGTGCCGCTCGCACCGCGGGCCGCCGATCCCGCCGCGGCGATCAGGCTCGCCCTCCTCGAGGCATTTCCAGACCGTCTGGCCCGCCTTCGCCCGGGCACGCAGGATCGAGGAGCGCTCGTGGGCGGCAGGGGATTGCGGCTCGACTCGTCGCGGGTCCGCGGTGAGCCGCTGTTTCTGGCCGTCGACCTCGACGACTCGACGGGCGAGGCCGGCGTACGGCAGGCGTCGGCCGTCGAGCGGGCCTGGCTCGATCTCGAACCGCTCGCCACGGCCAACCTTTCGACGGCCGAGGAGCTGCTCTATCACCCGTCGCGGCGGCAGGTGGAGGCGCGGCTGCGGACGTCGTGGATGGACCTCGTGATCGATGAGGCACCGACGGCGATCCGCGATCATGAGGCCGCGGCGGCGATCCTCGCCCTGGAGGCTGCCGCAACACTCGACCGCCTGATGCCGGCGGCCGACACGACCGCCGGCGGGTTTCTGGCCCGCTGCCGCTGGCTGGCCACAACGCTTCCCGAACTCGCCCTGCCGCGACTCGACGACGCGGCGATCGCGGCCCTGCTTCCTGACCTCTGTCGGGGCCTGCGGTCGCTCGACGAGGTCAAGGCGGCCGACTGGGCAGCGCATCTGCACGCACTTGTCGGCCACGACCGCGTCGCCGAGATCGAACGGCTCGCCCCGATGCACATCGACCTTCCCACCGGCAAGCGACACCGGATCACGTACGACCCGGCCGGCGGTCCGCTGCTCGCGATTCGAATCCAGGAACTATTCGGCGTGCGCGAGACACCGCGGATCGGTGGCGGACGCGTGCCCGTGCTCCTGCATCTGCTCGGCCCGAACCATCGGCCGCAGCAGGTGACGAGCGATCTCGCCAGTTTCTGGGCCAACACCTATCCGAGCGTCAAGAAGGAGCTCCGCCGCCGCTACCCGAAGCACGCCTGGCCCGACGACCCGCTGGCCCCACCGGCACGCAAGGCGTCTCGTTGAGAGGTCGAGCCGGCGTTTTGTGGGGCGAGGGAGGTTCTCGATCAGGAAGCCCCAAGCGCCATCGCGGGGTATTCGCTCTCCAACCCAACCCGCTCCGCGGAGCCAACACGGCTGCCACCCGTCTACCCGTCGCTCGCGCTCCGGGCTTCCCGAGCACCCGAGGCTCAGCCTCACGGGTCGAACCAGAACGATCGATCGAACCACCCGCGATGCACGCAAATCGTGACGCGTCAAATCTCCGGCTGGTGAAAATCGGCCTCTCGCACCCCTGCACTGGGGGGCCTGGAGTGGTGTGGTGTCGCGAGCACGCGACGCGCGGTCTATGCACGTGATCGCGGTTGTTTCACGCGGAGGGGCCGGCGAGCCGGGCGTGCAGCGTGGCGTGGCCGGCTGCCGAAACTTCTGGCGGAGCGATTTGGCGGGCCACCCTTGGGCCGCGTCGCTCGTGTGCCCGTCGTCACCTCTCCCCCGTCAGGATGCCTACCATGCAACGGATGCTCGTCGTCTTCGCCGTGCTCGCCACCCTCGTGATCGCTCCCTCGGCCTCGCAGGCCCAGAACACCCGTTCGGAAATCGGCGCTGCCCGTAAGGGTCCGGTCGCCAAGCTCGTCGAGCTCGAGCGCCGCAAGAACGAGTGGCTCCGCGAGAAGTTCCTCAGCCGCTGATCGTTGACGACCACCCACGCATTCCGCGGGTGGAACTCCGACACACGGTAGGATTTGCAACAGCGGGTCGGCATGCCATTGCGGCACGCCGGCCCGCTGTTCGCGTTGTGACTCCGAGGCCCGCCGACCCGTGCCCCCTCCCACCACTCGCGACTGGCTCGATGGGCTCCGTGCGTTCGCGATCGAGCACCGGGTCGCAAAGCCGCTGCCTGAGCCGCCGGCAAACGGCGCCCAGTGGGCCGCGGAGCGGTCGATTCTCGGCGTGGCACTCGCCACCCGTCTGGCCGAGGTCGAGGCGATCCGACAGGCCCGCCGAGCACGTGGCGCTGACGCCGATCCGGCGATTGTCCTGACCACGTCCGGCCCCGGTATGGCTGCCGCGGAGGCGGTGCTCGGGTCGGCTGGCGATCTCGCTGCCCTCCTAGGCGACCGACTCGTGGCGGTCACCGAACTTGAATACCGACTGTGGTGCATCCGCTGCCCCGACGAGACCTTCCGGTTTCACGTGAACCTCTGGAACTGGATCAAGACGCGGCTGCCTCCGCAGCGGCTGCCGGAGTTCGCGAGATATCCGCTTGGCCCCGCCGAGTCGTATTGGCTGCACCGCACGGGCATCGCCGGCGCGGGCTCGCTCGACCGGCGCGACTGCCACCTCTGGAAGTGGAACGGTCGACACGCGACCCTCTTGGAGGCCTTCGTCACCGAGCGGGCCGCACCCGGCTTGTGAATTGTCGATTCCCGAGAAACCGCGTACTCTTCGGGGTCCGCACCCCCGAGGAACCCCGCATGACGCCGCGTATCCTGCTCACGACGACCTCGTTTCAAGACACGCCCGGCCCGCATCACGACATGCTCGCGGCCACCGGCTGGGAGGTGATCCGCGCCCGCGGACCGCTCTCCGAAGCCGACACACTGGCCCAGGTCGGCGCGATCGACGGATACATCTGCGGCGACGATGCGATCACCCGGGCCGTGCTGGAGAAGGCCCGGCCGCGGCTCAAAGTGCTCAGCAAATACGGCATCGGCGTCGACAAGATCGACGTCGCCGCCTGCACGGAGTTTGGCATCCCGCTCCTGTTCACGCCGGGAGTCAACCACACGACCGTCGCCGAGCACACGTTTCTCCTGCTTCTCGCGCTCGAGAAGAGTCTCCTGTTCCACACCGACTCCGTCCGCAGCGGCGGCTGGAAGCGGCAAACCGGCCACGAGCTCCTCGACAAGACGATCGGGATCGTGGGGATGGGACGCATCGGCAAGGAGGTGGCGATCCGAGCCAAGGCGTTCGGCATGAAGCCGATCGGCTACGACGTCTATTGGGACGAAGCGTTTGCCAAGGAGCAGGGCATCCCCAGGGCGGCCACGCTCGAGGAGATCTTCGCCGCCTCCGACTATCTCTCGCTCCACACCAACCTCACTCCCGAGACCCGCGATCTTGTCCGTGCCGAGACGATCGCGACGATGAAGCCCGGGGTGATCATCTTGAACTGCGCCCGCGGCGAGATCGTCAATACGGCCGACATGGCCGCCGCGCTCGCATCGGGCAGGGTGCGGGGCTACGGCACCGACGTGCTCGACGAGGAGCCGCCCCAGGCCGACCATCCGCTCACAAAACTTCCCAACTGCCTCGTCACACCCCATGTTGGCTCGCGGACCCACGAGAGCGTGCAGCGGCAGGCCATGGCCGCCGTCACCAACCTCATCCGTGCCATGCACGGGGAAAAGCCGCTCGCACAGGTCAACCCCGCCGTCCCCGTCACCAAGGTCGTCTGACATCATGGCTGAAACGTTCCACGTCGTTCCCGTCGCCGCCCACGAGTCGCTCGTCCGCTCGGCCTATCTCCACCGCGGGTTCGATGCGGCCGAGGCCGAGCACGCGGCGAAGCTTGCCACGGCCGCCACGAAGCACGGCATCCGCACCCACAATGCGATCAAGGCGGTTCACCTCGACGAGCTCTTCGGCTCGAAGGCGGGTGGCTGCGTGCCCAAGGCGTCGATCCGCCGACTGCCGAGCCGGTTCAAGGCGGCCGAGGTCTGGGACGCTCGGAAGAAGCTCGGTCAGGCCGTCGCCTGGGAGGCGATCGACACCTGCATGAGGCTCGCCGACACGTACGGCTGCGGCACGGTGTCGATCGACAATGCCTTCCACTATCTGTGGGGCGGCGGCTACGTGATGGAGGCGGCGAAGAAGGGCTACATCGCCTACACCAACTGCACGGCATCGCTTGCGGAAGTGGTGCCTTTCAAGGGCGTCTTTCCGACGCTCGGCACCAATCCTCATTCCTGGGGTTTCCCGACCACCGAGGCGGTCGGATTCCCGATCGTGATCGACTGGGCCACGAGCGTGATCGCCATGGGACGGGTGCAGCAGCTCAAGCGGGAGGGCAAGCCGCTGCCGCCCAACGCCGCCGTCGACAAGGACGGCAAGCCGACGACCGATCCTGACAAGGCGGTGTCGCTGCTGCCATTCGGCGATCACAAGGGCTATGGCCTGTCGCTGATCAACGAGATCGTGGCCGCGTTCATCGGTGGGTCGCTGCCGACGCTTCGCAGCCGGGCCCCCGTGGTTGGCGAGAAGCAGGGCTGTGCCTTCTTCTTCCAGGTGATCCATCCCGACGCCCTCAGTGGCGGGGCGTTCGCGAAGGGCCGCTCGCAGGCGGAGAATATCAAGGCGGTGCTCGGCGACGTCCTCGGCCACGGCAACGAGGCGTGCATGCTGCCGGGGCAGATCGAGGCCGAGGCGGCGAAGCGGAGCGAGCAGGCCGGCGGCCTGCTCTTTTCCCGCGCCGAGGTCGATGCGTTGAACGAGATCGCCCACGAGGCGGGCGTGACGCCGCTCGATCCCGCCGCCCTGCCGATCGCCTGACCCATTCCACCCGTCTTCCCTCCGAAAGGACCCCGGATGTCGCTACCGATCAAGCCCAAGGATTCCTGCACCTTCGACGAGGTCTCGCTCGGCGAGATCATGCTCCGGCTCGACCCGGGCGAGGGGCGGATCCGCACGGCACGGCGGTTCGACGTCTGGGAGGGGGGCGGCGAATACAACGTCGCCCGTGGCCTGCGGAAGTGCTTCGGCCTCAAGACCGCCGTGGTGACCGCCTTCGTGGACAACGAGGTCGGTCACCTCGTCGAAGACTTCATCATGCAGGGGGGCGTGTGCACCGACTTCATCCAGTGGCGGGCTGACGACGGCATCGGGCGGAGCGTCCGCAACGGGCTCAACTTCACCGAGCGTGGTTTCGGCATCCGCGGCGCCGTCGGCGTGCCGGACCGCGGCAACACCGCAGCCAGCCAGTTGAAGCCGGGCGACGTCGACTGGGACCATCTCTTCGGGACGCTGGGCGTCCGCTGGTTTCATACCGGCGGCATCTTCGCCGCGCTCTCCGAAACGACCGCCGCGGTCACGATCGAAGCGGTGAAGGCCGCCAAAAAGTACGGCACGATCGTCTCCTACGACCTCAACTATCGTCCGAGCCTCTGGAAGAGCATCGGCGGCCATGCCAAGGCCCGCGAGGTCAACCGCGAGATCGCCACGCACGTCGACGTCATGATCGGCAACGAGGAGGACTTCACGGCGTCGCTCGGGTTCGAGGTCGCCGGGGTGGACCATGCCATCAGCGAAATCGAGACCGACGCCTTTCGCAAGATGATCGAGACGGCCGTCAGGGAGTTCCCCAACTTCAAGGTCGCAGCCACGACGCTCCGCCGCGTGATCACGGCGACGAAGAACGACTGGAGTGCGATCTGCTGGCACGACGGGAAGTTCTACGACAGCCGCAAGTATCCCGAGCTCGAGATCCTCGACCGCGTCGGCGGCGGCGACAGCTTCGCCAGCGGCCTGGCGTTCGGGTTTCTGGAGTTCAACTGCCCGCAGAAGGCGGTCGACTACGGTGCCGCCCACGGCGCTCTGGCAAGCACGACCCCCGGCGACACCTCCATGGCCACCCGTGCCGAGGTGGAAAGGCAGATCAAGGGCGGAGGAGCACGGGTGGTGCGATGAGCGACAAAAGCGAGATTCCCGATCCGTTTGCCGCCGCCCGCCGGAAAGACGGCGTGCTGCCGCTGCCGGCCGGCGACGAGACGATTCCGATGCTGCTAAGGCACGACGAGGTACGCCGCGCCGCCAAGGACTGGCGAACCTTCAGTTCCGATGCGCCCTTCCGCGTGCCGATTCCCTCGGAGGAGCACCTCCGGCATGATCGGCAGCTGCCGATCGAGACCGATCCCCCGGACCACACCGACTACCGCGATCTGGTCGAGCCGCTCTTTCAGCGGGCCCGTGAGCCGGCGTATGCGAAGCGGATCGAGGCGATCGTCCACCGGCTGCTCGACGAGTCGCTCGGTCGCGAGACGACAGAGATCGTGGAGGGCTTTGCGCTCCCCCTCCAGTCGCGGGCGCTCGCCGTGCTTCTTGGCGTGCCCGAGGCGGAGGCCGAGCGGTGGATCGACTGGGGCGTGCACGTCTTCCACGGTGGCGACGGCGAGTCGAAGGCGGCCGCGCTCGACGCTTATCTCCATGCCGCCTTCGATCGAGCGGAGGCAGCCCCCGGCGACGACTTCTTCAGCCTGCTCACGAAGGTCGAGTTTCGGGGGCGGCGGCTGACGCGAAGCGAGATGGTCGGATTCGGAAATCTGACGTTCGCCGGCGGCCGCGACACGATCATCCACACGGTCGCGAGCATGCTCGGGCACCTCGCGACCAAGCCGACCGCGTTCGACTTCCTCCGGGAGGACCGCAACCGGATCGTGCTGGCGGGCGAGGAGTTTTTTCGCGTCTTCATGCCGCTCACGCACATTGGCCGCGTCTGTCCGGCAGGAGCCGATGTGCATGGAATCGAGGTCGTTCCGGGAGGACGGATGTCGCTCGGCTGGGCATCAGCAAACCTCGACGAGGCGGTGTTCGAGTGTCCGCGGGAGGTGCGGCTCGACCGGCGGCCGAATCCCCACGTGGCGTTCGGGTTCGGCGGCCATCTCTGCCTGGGAGCCGCCCACTCGCGAGCCATCGTCCGCGGACTGCTCGACGTGTTCTGCGACCGTGTGCGGCGGATCGACCTGGTCGCGGCGACGCCCCGGGTCGAGCACACCGCCGCCTACGATCGCCCGCTGGGCTACGACTCGCTCGTGGTCAGGTTCGTGGGCATGTCGTCCTGAAAGTATGAAATCAGCCTGCGTCATGTCGGCGGGACCCGACGACGCAGGATGGCTGCGAGGGGCTGCCCGTGCCCCGAGAGCCGGGAAGGCGTGCGAGTCGAATGCGGAGCGGTGATCCGCGCGTCGTGGCATGGGGTCCCGAGGAAGCCCGGAGCGCGAGCGACGGGTAGACGGGCCGCCTCGAGGCAACGTCTCGCGGCTCCGCACACGCCGGCTTCGAGGCCATCCGTTTACCCCGCGCTCGCGCTTGGGGCTTCCCGATCGGAAGCGCGGCTCGAGTGGGGCCGTCCCAGTCCCACGGACGGCAAGATTCAGGACGGCGGTCCCAGGTCCACCCACGACTTGCAGCCGCCGAATGACTCGTGCCACGGCATGCTGATGGGCGAGGGCAGGGGGGCCACGTCGACCACGAGGACATTCAGTTCATTCTTCCACCGATGAAACCGCTCGGCGACCGTGGCATCGGACCAGACGTGGCGGTCGCGGTAGGCGGCGAGGTCAGCGAGGCGAAGCACCCGCCGCGACTCGCAGACCCGGGCGCCGTGCCGAAACACCACCGTGCCCTCTGGCGGCCGGTCAGCGTCGATATCAACGAGCAGGTCGCGGGCCTCGGGGACGAGGCTCTCCGGCGACTGATGGACGAAGGTCGGCAGCAGGAGAAACGCGGAATGCTCCGGGCGAAACTCCCCGCCGGGCTCCACGATGCCGCCTTTCCGCAGGATCACATCCTGCCGGCCGGAGGCCAGGGCCCGGCAGATCACCGCCCATTCCTTGAACGCGGCGCGCGGCGGCAGAGACTCGTTCATCGGCGGGGAGTGGTGACGGGTTACTGGGGCTTGCGGATGAAGAGGCCGTCGCCCGTGATCTGGATCACCGGAATGCCGAGCTTCGGATCGAAGAACCCGGTCCCACGGACCACGACGTCCTGACCGTCGGCAAGGCCGAAGAGCTTCTGGGCGTCGACCGGAATCACCTTGCCGTCGGCCCCCATGAAACTCACCGCCGCGATCGGCGAGTTGGCATTTCGCTTCTTGCAGAACGGGCAGTCGTCGGGCTTGTGGCCGGGCTTCTTGGCGTGGTCGTCAGCCGGGATCTCGAGCATAGAAAACGTGGCTTCATTCCTGCCGAAAGGCTCCGTGCCCCGGCCGCCGATCCGGCCAGCCACCACGATCGGCTGCGGCGTCGGGGTGAGCTTCGCCTTCGCGGCCGCGAGCGTCATGGCACCTGCCGGTTCCTCAGCCAGAAGGAGCGCGCCGCGGACGGCGGTTGCATCGACCTCGGCGCGAACCTCGATTCCAGCGATGACGAACGTCGCCATCGCCGCCACACCCATGAACCTGCGACGCGAGGAGCCGTTCATCACTTGTCCTCCCCGGTCGCCTTGACCTTCAACGCCTTGAACGCCGCCTCGATCCGCTCCTTGACCGACTCCAGCGCCTTCGCCGGATCGGCCTTCTCTTCGGCGGAATGAAACGCCTCGTCGACCTTGCCGAAGCACTCCTCGAGCTCGTCGAGGGCACCGGTGACCGTGACGGCCACATCGGCTGCAAACTTTTCCTTCGTGGCGAACTCGCGGACCTCCTCCAGGAGATGGCCCAGGTCATGGACGGCATCGTCGGCCGCCTCGCCAGCATTGTCGGCGAGTTTCTTGGCGAGATCCTCAGCGAGTGATTCGAGCTTCTCGACGCCGTCGGCGAACGATTCGGGTTCGTCATGGTCGTGATCATGATCGTGCCCGTGATCATGGCTCGCCGCAGCGGGCTTGGCCGCAGGGGCCTTGGTGGTGGCGGGCGCGCAGCCAGGCAAGGCGAGACAGGAGACGCTCGTGATGGTCATGATCGTCGCGACACGGCACAACACCGACATGGGGGACTCCGATCGGGGGCAAGGGTGGGATAACGAGACTTCCATAACCGTACAATTCACGAGGCCTTCACGGCAACTTTCGTGCGGGAGGCCGGCAGGACGTCGGCCACCATGCAGACGAGCGACCGCTCGGGCAGGACGAGCGGCTTTTCCCCGTCGACCACAGGCCCGCGGCCATCGATGAAAATATCGTCGGGCGCGGACTGTCCCGTGTGGACGAAGAGCCGCCACGGCAGCGTTCGCACGGCCGTCGCCTGAGGCATCGCGAACGTGCGGGCACCGTCGCCCGCATGGGCGAAGATCAGCACGTGCCGCGGTACGCCCTCGATGCCTCCGGCGGCGGGATCCACGCCCTGCCGCAGTTTTTCCGGCGACGGCGCCGCGAAGAAGCAGACCAGTCCGCCGTCGGCCGCGTACCAGTCGATATGGACGCCGTCGGGGGAGAACCATTCCACGTCGGGAAGGACGCCCGATCCGCTCGATCCTCCTTCCAGAAACGACCGCCGGCGGAGCGTGGGATTGCCGCGTCGAAAGCGAATCAACTCCCGGACGAATCGGCCCAGGTCGGCGTTGGCTTCCACGAGGCGCCAGTCAAACCACGACACCGCGTTGTTCTGGCACCACGCGTTGTTGTTGCCCCCCTGCGTCCGGCGGCACTCGTCACCCGAGAGGATCATCGGCACGCCCTGACTCACGAGCAGCGTCGCGAGCATGTTGCGGATCTGACGGGACCGCGCCTCGTTGACTTCAGGACGGCGGGTCGGCCCCTCGACGCCGTAGTTTTCCGAGAAGTTGTTGTTGTCGCCATCACGATTGCCTTCGCCATTGGCCTCGTTGTGCTTCTCGCGGTAGCTCACGAGGTCGGCGAGCGTGAAGCCGTCGTGCGAGGTGACGAAGTTGATACTGTGGCAGGGCTGGCGACCATCGTCGCCATACAGGTCGCTCGACCCGGCCAGCCGCGTGGCGAGGTGGCCTGTCTGCGCGGAATCCCCACGCCAGAACCGCCGCACGTCGTCACGGTAACGGCCGTTCCATTCGGCCCAGCGCATGTCGGCGAACGAGCCCACCTGGTAGGCGCCGGCCGCGTCCCAGGCCTCGGCGATGATCTTCGTATCGGCGAGCATCGGGTCTTCCGTGATCAGCTCCACGATCGGCGGATTGGGGAGGATGTCGCCGTTGCGGTCGCGACTGAGCACGCTCGCCAGATCGAATCGGAAGCCGTCGATGTGGTAGTTGTGCACCCAGTGTCGCAGGCAGAGGAAGATCAACTCGCGGACGATCGGATGGTTGCCGTTGATCGTGTTGCCGCAGCCGGTGTAGTTGCGGTAGGTCGAGCCGCCGTCACCGAGCATGTAATAGACACGGTTTTCCAGTCCCTTGAAGGAGAGCGTGGGGCCGAGGTGATTGCCCTCGGCGGTGTGGTTGAAGACCACGTCGAGGATCACCTCGATCCCGGCGGCATGCAGGGCCCGCACCATCTCCTTGAACTCGCGCACCTGACATCCCGGCTCCGAGCCGGCGGCATATCCCCGGTGGGGCGCGAAGAAGGCGATCGGGTCATAGCCCCAGTAGTTGCCGCGAACGGTGCCGTCGGCGGCCGGCAGCGCGGCCGCGAAGTCGTGGACGGGCATCAGCTCCACGGCGGTCACCCCCAGCGATTGGAGATAGGGGATCTTGTCGATGACGCCGAGATAGGTGCCGGGATGGGCGACCCCGCTCGTGGGACTGTTGGTGAATCCCCGGACGTGCATCTCGTAGATCACGGTGTCGGCGAGGCCGCGGCGGAGGTGGCGGTCGCCCTGCCAGTCGAAAGCATCGTCGACGACGACGCACTTCGGAGGCACGAGCAGCCCGTCGGGGCTGATCGAGAACTCGCCGGCGAGAGCGCGGGCATACGGATCGACCAGTCGGGCGGAGCCGTCGAACCGCTGGCCGTGCTCGGGGTCGAACGGGCCGTCGGCCTGGAAGTGGTAGAGCTGGCCCGGCTTCACGCCCGGAACGTAGATGCTCCAGATGTCGCCCCAGCGGTCGTTGGTCGGGTCGAGCTCGATCACCTCCTCGGGCTCGACGTCATCGACCCCCGCATAGAGGAGCACCCGCATGGCCGTCGCCGAGCGGCTGTACACCACGAACTGCACCCCCTTGTCGTGCAGCACGGCGCCGTAGGGCAGCGGCTGGCTGAACTGCAGGGGCGGCAGCGGCTTCTTGGCGTGGGTGCGTCTGGACGCGATCGGCTTCCGCGGCGACATGCGGGAATGATACCACCCCGCCATGGCTGCCGTATCCGCGACCGCTACCGCACCGCGGAGGGCAGGGCGGGGGCTTGCGGCACCCGCGAGGGCGGAGATGATACCGGCGTGAGCGGTGCGACTTATTCCAGTGCCGGCGTGAACCTCGAACTCTACCGCGAGGGGATGGCGCGGCTCCCCGCGCACATGCGGCGGACGCAGTGTCCGCGGGTGATGAGCAAAGAGGGGGGCTTCGCGGCCCTCTTTGCCCTCGACTTCAAGGGGCTCTTCGCCCGCGGCTACGAGGATCCGCTGCTCGTGTCGTGCACCGACGGCGTGGGCACGAAGCTCAAAGTCGCCATCGACACCGGCATCCACCACACGGTCGGCATCGATCTCGTGGCGATGAGCGTCAACGACGCGCTGTGCACCGGCGGTGAGCCGCTCTTCTTTCTCGACTATGTGGCCATGGCGAAGGACGATCCCGCCCTCCTCGAGCAGATCGTCCGGGGCATCGCCGACGCCTGCGTGGAGTGTGGCTGCGCCCTGGTCGGGGGCGAGACCGCGATCCTGCCGGACATGTACCATCCGGGCGAATACGACCTCGCGGGCTTCTGCGTGGGCGTCGTGGAGCGGAAGCGGCTCGTCGACGGCCGCGAGATCCAGTCCGGCGACGTGGCCATCGGCATCGCGTCGAGCGGCTTTCACTCCAACGGCTACAGCCTCGTGCGGAAGGCGGTCTTCGAGATGGGGGGCCTCGCCTGTGCCGACCGGGTGCCGGCGCTGGGCGATCGCACCGTGGGCGAGGTGCTTCTCACGCCGACGCGGCTCTATGCCAGGCCCGTAAAGGCGGTCCTCACACACTACGGCGCGAAGCAGGTGGTGCACGGGATCGCGCACATCACGGGCGGTGGCCTCGTCGAGAATCTCGCCCGCATCGTTCCCGACTCCGTGCAGATTGTCCTCGAGCGGGGCTCATGGACGGTGCCGAGCGTTTTTCCGTGGGTGCAGGGCCTCGGGAACATCGCGGCCGACGAGATGGAGCGGGTCTTCAACATGGGTATTGGCATGGTGCTCGTCGTGTCACCCCATGTCGCCGAGAGCATCCAGAAGCAGCTCGCCGACCTCGGCCACGAGAACTTCCGCATCGGCACGGTCGCCACGGCGACCGCCGCCGAAGACCGCGTCATCCTCCGCTAGACCTTAGCCAAGCGAGTTTGGACTTGCGCATTTTGTGCTGAGCGCATAAAAAACTCGAAATCCCCCGACGAATCGCGTGACTACGGTTGGAGCCAGGTCACGCGGCTCGTCTCTGACGGAGGAGTTTCGAGTGAACGTGAAGGTACGAAAGCAACTGAAAACC
>JAIOPD010000018.1 GCA_021414115.1 Planctomycetia bacterium | reverse complement strand
GACGTCAGAGGCTCTCGCCAGTTCGTCACCTCCCTGTCGACTCCGACTGCTTCCTGGTGGACAACCATCTCCAGGTGCGGGTCTTGCACCCGCGGGATAAAACACACCATTCACGACGCACGCCCCAAGCGCGAGCGCGGGGAAGACGTCCTCCACCCCTACCCGCTCCGCGGTTCCGTTTCGGATCGCCACCCCGATACCCGTCGCTCGCGCTCCGGGCTTCCCGAGCACCCGGCGCGAAGCCCGCCAAAGCATCACGCCTCCCGCAACGACACGCGGGCCGGCGGCGAAGCCTATTGCGGCGGATAGTCCTTGCGGAGCCAGGCGAGCACGCGACGGATGTCGGTGGGCAGCGGGCTGGTGAATCGCAGCTCCTCCCCCGAGACCGGATGCACGAAGCCGAGCTCGGCTGCATGCAGCATCACCCGCGGCGCCCGCGACTCATCCTGCTTGCCGTCGCGCCGCGACGACGCATACACCCGCTCCCCGCACACCGGGTGCCCGCTCTCGGACATGTGGATGCGGATCTGATGGGTGCGGCCCGTCTCCAAACGACATTCGACGAGCGTGTAGTCGTCGCCGAAATGCTCCATCGGAGTGACGTGCGTGGTCGCCTCCTTGCCGTCTTCACCCACGCCGCTGCCCCGCCGGCCATCGCCGCGGTCACGAACGAGATTCGAGGTGATGGTCCGGGCCCGCGCCCGGCCGACGACGATGGCGAGGTAGCGCCGGTGGGTCGTATGCATGCGGAACTGCTCCGCGAGAATCCGGCTTGCCGGCACGTTTCTCGCAAACACGACCAGCCCGCTCGTCTCACGATCGATCCGATGCACCGCGCTAACGGGCGAAATGCGGCGGCGCTTCGGCGCCGCACGGCCTTCGACCGATCCATAGCGGGCGGCGAGGTGCCGGCCGATCGCGTCGGGCACGAGCTCCTCGAGCGTGGGCTGCATCTGCTTGCGGCGGGCGGGCCACGAGAGCTCCTCGTGGTGTCTCGTGGTGGTCACGCCGGTCGGTTTGTCGACCACCACCACGTCGTCGTCGACGTGAACGACCTTCACGTCATCGACCTTCGGTGGCGCGGCGGCGGCGACCTCGAGCACCTTCACCACCTCTCCCTCCTTGAGCCGGCGAGCCGCGTCGATGCAGACGTTGCCATGAACCAGCACGTGCCGGGACCGCACCAGTTTCTGCACCCGCGACCAGCTGGCGCCGCCGAGCCGGCCGCGGAGAAACGCCGCGAGCGTCTGGCCGCGGTCGGCGGGGGTCACGTGATAGGCTTGCCCAGGGTGCTGTTTCATCAGGCGGTATCAGATTCGAGGGTGCTGCCCGGGGTGAAAGAAGTCTCGGCGTACTGAGTGTCCGATGGAGCGTGTCCACGAAGAATCAGGGGTTCCCGCCGAACTCGTTGACCGCGGTTCTCCGAAGCGTAGGCTTGGCCGCTTCGCACGACCGCGGGGCTCCTCCCCGGGATATTTTTCGGCAGGCCGCCATCCTCTCAGGCGTTGCCCCGATGATACCTGCAATCTGGCCTGGTCGTGTAAGCCGTCCCCGCGGGCGGCTTGTTCCGCCGCGGCGGGCATTCTCGCTCGTCGAAATGTTGGTGGTGATCGCCATCATCGGCACGCTCATAGGGCTGCTGCTGCCGGCTGTCCAGCGGGCCCGCGAGTCGGCCCGAATGGCCACGTGCAGCACCAACCTCCGACAGATCGCCCTCGGCGTCTGCAGCTACGAGTCGGCCCGCCGGTCGTTTCCCGCCGGCTATGACGCAACACCGCACGAACCGGCCCTGCCGGAGGGCACGCAGCACGCCTGGTCGTCGGTGATTCTTCCGACGATCGACGAACAGAGCCTGGCCTCCCGGATCAACTACGCCAGCCGCTGGGACGCCCCCGGTGGCAACGACATCGCCTCCGATCAGTCCGTCGCGACCTACGCCTGCGCCAGCGGCATCGTGCCGTCGATCGGCAAGGCGGATTACGGCGGCGTCGCTGGATCATGGATTGTCGAAGAGGGCATACCCTTCGCCGGCGCGGCCGGATTTTCCAACGGCATCCTCTTCGCCGTCGATGCCGATCATCGGCCGGCACGGGCGGCGAGCGTGACCGACGGGCTGAGCCAGACACTGCTCGTTGCGGAGGCGGCCGACCGCGGCACCGCGAATGAACCGGCCGACGCCCCCGACGCGACCGGTCGCTGGGCAAGGATCAACTGCTTCGCACAGAGCGCGTCGTTCATCAATACACGCGGCAGCGACATCGCGAGCAACCACGTCGGCGGAGCCCAGGTCGCTTTCGCAGACGGCCGCGTCACCTTTCTTTCCGACATGACGGAGCCGCGCGTTCTGGCAGCGATCTGCACCCGCAACGGTGGCGAAGCCGAGTCTTCGTCCCGGGCGGACAAGTGATCGCCTCCACGACGTCCGGCGGCGGGAGGCCGCGCGTTGCGACCGCCCGCGCGATGGATCGCAGCACACTCCGCCGCGGCTGAATCCCGGTTCGGTCCCGGCGTTTCCCATGGTTGTTTCCATCGAAGGGGTAACTCATGCTTCGCAGAAAAGTTCTCGCCGCTCTGGCCGCCGTGGCCTTCGGCTGTCTGATGGCTTCGCCGGCACAGGCCGGTGCCACGGCCGGCGCGGTCGGTGTCAAGAAGACCGCCAACGTCAAGATTCAAAACGTGGGCGCGATCCCGACCTACGTCGTGATCGTTCCACAGGGCTTCGCGCAGCCGCTTACGGTCGCCGATGCCAAGCGGCTCGGTGCGGTGCTGCTCGGCCCCAGCAGCAGGGCGATCTTCTATCCGGTGCCATCCGGCAACGGCACCATCGCGGTCATCGACGCCAGTCTGGTTCCCCAGTCGGGACCGCTGCCGCCACCCAGCGACACGGCCAACTACTCGGTCGGCAAGGGGAGGATCGCCTACGCGAAGATCTTCTCGCCGGGGCCGACGGTGAGCATCGTGCCGAAGTACTGATCGCTTCGATCTTTCACGGTTTGACGTGGACAAAGGTCACGGAAGACTTTTTCCACGGCCGTGGCGCCCAAGGTGCCCACGGGGCACGCCGCGGGTGTCTCTGCCCGCAAAAAGGGCCACCTTGACCGGTTTTCCCGCGGTTTTAGACTCTGTCGGGAGGTCGCGCGTTTCACGCCTCCGTCGTTTCCACGTCGAGAGGACTTCTGAACCGTGCCCGGCACCTGCGTCATCGGTCTGCAATGGGGCGACGAGGCCAAGGGCAAGCTCGTCGATATCCTGACGGAAGACCACGATATCGTCGTCCGCTACCAGGGTGGTGCCAACGCCGGTCACACCGTCGTCTCCGGCGGCCAGACCTGGAAACTCTCCATCATCCCCAGCGGCATCCTCCGCGACGGGGTCGCCTGCGTCGTCACCGGCGGCGTCGTGCTCGACCCCGCGAAGGTGATCGAGGAGATGGATGGTCTCGAGTCGCGGGGCATCCGCATGGAAGGCAAACTCCAGCTCAGCGATCGGGCGCACGTCGTCTTTCCATGGCATGTCGTCGAAGATCGGCTCCTCGACTCGAGCCTCTCGGGCGGCGGCGCGATCGGCACCACCGGCCGCGGCATCGGCCCCTGCTATCGCGACAAGGTGGGTCGGGCACTCGCGATCCGGCTCGGCGATCTCTATCGCGCCGACTTCCGCGCGAAGGTGGACCACGTGGTCGACTTCAAGAACCGTCTTTTTTCCAGCTGGCCCTCCGGAACCGCGGCGCCGCTGGATGCCGCCGCGATCCACGCCCAATACGCCGCCTACGCCGAGCGACTGCGGCCCCATGTCGCCGACACCAACGCCTTCCTGCTCGACGCCGTCGAGCAGGGGAGTCGCCTGCTCTTCGAGGGCGCCCAGGGTGCGCTGCTCGACATCGATCACGGCACGTTCCCGTTCGTGACGAGCAGCAACTCGTCGGGCGTGGGCGTCGCGAGTGGATCGGGCGTGCCCGGTCGCTGGATCGATCGCGTGATCGGCGTGGTGAAGGCCTATTCGACCCGCGTCGGCGGCGGACCGCTTCCCACCGAGCAGGACAACGCGACCGGGATGCATCTCCGCGAGCGGGGCCGCGAATATGGCACCGTGACCAAGCGTCCCCGCCGCTGCGGCTGGTTCGACGCGGTCGCCGCCCGCTACACGGCCCGACTCTCCGGCGTTGACGAACTCGCCGTGATGCTGCTCGACGTGCTCGGAGGGCTCGACGAACTGAAGATCTGCACTGCCTATGAGATCGACGGTCGGCGGACGGCTCAGTTTCCCAGTCAGATCGCCGACCTCGAGCGTGCAGTGCCGGTCTACGAAACCCTGCCGGGCTGGCCGGAGGAACTCGACGCCGCCCGCGACGAGCATTCGCTGCCGGTCAACGCCCGCCGGTACGTCGATCGGATCGCCGAACTCCTCGGCAGGCCGGTGTCGATCGTGTCGGTGGGCCCTGACCGTGACCAGACCATCATCCGCGACTGCGGGAGCACGCGGCGCCCATGGCATCCCCTCCAGCCGGCCAACGCTTGATGGCGGCGGACGACACACGCCAGTCCGTCGCCATCGTCTCGCCCGCGGCCGATGAAGCCCGGCTCCCGCGGCATGTCGCCATCATCATGGACGGCAACGGCCGCTGGGCTCAGGGCCGCGGACTCCCTCGCATCGAGGGTCATCGGCAGGGCGTGGCCAGCGTGCGTCGGATCACCGAGCATTGCGTCCGTCGCGGCATCGGCCAGCTGACGCTCTACTGTCTTTCGAGCGAGAACTGGCGGCGGCCCGCGGCCGAACTCACGTTTCTCATGTGCCTCCTCGAGCAATACATGATCGAGGAGCGGTCGCTGCTCATGCGGCAGCGGGTGCGGCTTTCGATGATCGGCCGCCGCGAGGGACTGCCCGCGGAGACACTCGAGGCCCTCGACCGTACGGTCGAACTCTCCGCCGCCAACGACGGTATGCGGCTGTGCCTCGCGATCAACTACGGCTCCCGCGCCGAGATCGTCGATGCCGCCAGGAGCATCGCCCGCGACGCCGCGGCCGGCCGCCTCCGCCCCGAGGACATCGACGAGGAATCGTTCGCATCCCGCCTCGACACGGCCGGAATGCCCGATCCCGATCTGCTCATCCGCACGGCGGGCGAGATGCGGATCAGCAACTTCCTGCTCTGGCAGATCAGTTACGCCGAGCTCTGGGTGACGCCGGTGGCGTGGCCCGAGTTCGAGGAACGGCACCTCGACGAGGCGATCGACGCCTTCGCCGCCCGCGACCGCCGGTTCGGAGGCTTGTCGCCATCGTGAGCGATTCCGTCGCCATCGCGGGCAAGGCCCGCGGGTCACTCCTGTCGCGGCTGATCGTGGCCGCGATCACGATCGGCAGTTTCGCCGCGCTTGCCTGGGCCGACGTGACCGGGCTCGCCGGTGCTCCCCCCGTCGTCTGGCTCCTGCCGCTGGCCGTCGTGGTCGCCGTGGGCGGCGGTCGCGAGGCGGTGCGGCTCGCGGCGGCGCAGGGCGACGGCATCGCTTCCGTGTTCGTGCCCTGCGCGGCGGCGGTGATCGCCGTCTCCCCCGTGGTCGGCGTCTGGACCCACGCCGCCAATCCCGCAGAGCCGCTCTCGGTCGTGGGCGCCACGGCGGTCGCGTGCTGCCTCGCGATCATCGCGATGTTCGCCGCCGAGATCGGCCGCTATCCGTTCGGCGACCGTCCCCTCGCCCGACTCTCGAGGAGCGTGTTCGCCTCCATGACGCTCGGCCTGTCCCTGGCGTTCATCGTCGCGCTGCGGCTCCTGCCCAGCCCCGCTGCGAGCGGAAGATGGTCGGGACTGATTCCGCTCGTGAGCCTGATCGCCGTCGTCAAGGCAGGCGACGTTGCGGCCTACGTCGTCGGATCGCTGATCGGCCGGCATCGGATGGCGCCGAGACTGAGCCCGGGCAAGACCTGGGAGGGTGCTGCGGCCTCGATCGTCGCGTCGCTCTGCATGGCCTGGGTCGTGATCGGGCAGTTCTCCACTCCCGTGGGGCCGCGACCGCTCGGCGGCTGGCCCCTCTTCGGACTCCTCGTGGGTAGCGCCGGCATGCTGGGCGATCTCTCGGAGTCGCTTGTGAAGCGTGAACTCAACGCCAAGGACTCGGGGGCCAGCCTCGGCGGCATGGGAGGATTCCTCGATCTCGTCGACTCGCTCCTGGTCGCCGCGCCGGTGGCCTGGATCCTCTGGACGGCGGGCTAGATCCCATCCGACTTGGGCGTGTCGCCTGACGGAGGCCTGAGTGGTGGGTCGGGGCTGCCCCTCGCGGGTTCTCGTTTGTGCCCGTTGCTGGGGAAGCCCGGAGCGCGAGCGACGGGTAAACGGATGGCAACCGTATTGATGGCACGGAGCCTTCCGGCGTGGTGGGCGTATTCCCCGCGCTGGCGCTTGGGGCTTCCTGACGGGGAGGCGCAGAGCGGCGGCGATCCTGCCGCCGCGAGAATCCGAAGGACGGAGAAGCGGCGACTTTTGTCGCCCCAAGCCGGCGATCCGCCTGAGTCGGATCCGTTCGTGCGGCCACAAATCCGCCCTTTTTCACGATTCCACCGGGTGTGGGACGGCGTGGGGTATATTCTAGGCATTGGTTCCGCTCCCCCGAGACCGTCGGCGACCACCATTCGCCGCGGGTTTCGATGCCCCGCTCCACGATCGCGGTCGTCGACTCCAAAAGGCTCGGCGCCATCTTCGGACCGCGCGATCAGCATCTGCGCAGGATTCGCGATGCGCTCGGGGTCGGCGTGTCGGCCCGCGACGACTCGATTCACATCGACGGTGACGAGTCGGCCGTTCGGCGAGCCACCGAGATCTTCGAGGAACTCGACCGGATCGCCCGCGAGCATGGCGGCGTCGAGAGCGATCAGGTGTCGCGGCTCCTGGCCGTGGCCACCGGCGAGCGGCCGCCGCCGCGGCACGATCCGATCGACGTCCAGAAGCCGGGCCGGCCGCTCCAACCGCGGTCAGCCGGCCAGGCCGCCTACGTCCAGGCGATCCGCGACCACGACATCGTGCTCTGCGCGGGCCCGGCGGGCAGCGGCAAGACATTCCTCGCCGTCGCGATGGCCGTTGCCGCACTCCGCAGCGAGCAGGTCAGCAAGATCGTGCTCGTGAGGCCGGCCGTGGAAGCGGGCGAGAGCCTCGGGTATCTCCCGGGCGATCTCCAGGCGAAAATCAACCCTTATCTTCGGCCGTTGATGGACGCGCTCCGCGAGATGATGGACTACGAGCATCTGAAACGGCTCACCGAACAGGACGTCGTGGAGATGATCCCGCTGGCCTACATGCGGGGCCGCACGCTCAACAATGCCTTCATCATCCTCGACGAGGCTCAAAACACGACCGTGGCGCAGATGAAGATGTTTCTGACACGGCTCGGCATGGGCTCGAAGATGGTGATCTCGGGCGACATCACGCAGATCGACCTGCCACCCGACCGGTGCAGCGGCCTGATCGACGCGATGAAGCGGCTGGAGGACGTGCCCGGATGCGGCCAGGTGCGGCTCGGTGGTGCCGATATCGTCCGGCATCGGCTCGTACAGCGCATCGTCGAGGCCTACGACCGCTGATCCGCACATGGCACTCAACGTGAATCACAACCGTCGCCGCACACGCCGCGGCGCCTCCGTGGACGCGCCGCACGGTTTTTGGACGTTGCTCGCCGAACGAGTCGCGCAGCCGCACGTGCTCGCGCGTCTCGGTCTGTGTCTCGCGGCGGCGATCGTCATCCTGTTGATGCTCCGCGGATGGGAGGAGCCGTTTCCCTTCCGCCTCGGCTGGGTGCCGCCCCGCGGAATCGTCTCGCGGGTCGCCTTCGAGAGGCCCGACCCGGAAGCCACGCGCACCGCGCAGGAGCGGGCCGCGGCCAAGGTGCGTGTCGTCTACACCCAGGACAAGGCGCCCGTCGTCCGCCTTCGCGACGGCCTGAAAAACCGCGCCGCCGAGATCGCCGCCGCGGAGAAACTCGCCGGCGGCATCAAGGAGGCCTGGCTCGAATTCGCTCCCGTCACGGCAGCCACGCTCGCCGATCTGTCTCCTGACCCGCCCGTCGCCCCGGAGCCACCACCGAGTTCGGATCAGGCTGCCCCGGCGGCAGCCGCCGACGCTGCAGGAGAATCATCGACGGATGAAAAGCGCGGCCCAGCCGAATCGGAGCGGACGCGGCGGCTCGCCGACGCGGAACTCGAGTTTCAGAAGTTTCGCGGCCTGATCGATACCAAGGACAAACTCCTGCTGTTCGACAAATCGATCGATCTCGCATTTCAGGATCTCCTCAACAGTGGGGTGCTCGAAAAGATCCAGCACGCCTATGACGAGGGCAGCCAGAACGAGATCGACGTGCACCCGATCGGCAATGCCGCCGAGACGACGCGGGTGCAGGTGTCGGACGTCGTGCTGGTCGAGGCCAAGGCCCGGCTCAAGACTCGGCTGCGGGACGAACTCGGCGAGGGGCCGTTCGTCGACCGCGTTTACGCCTGGCTCGAGCCACGGCTCTCGGGCACGCTCGAAATCGACCGCGATGGCACCGACCGTGCCAAGCGCGAAGCGATCGCGAAAACGCCGCCGCAGTTCGTGCGTTACGCCCTCGGCGACGTGCTGGCCGAGGCGAACGTGCCGGTCTCGACGGACGAGGTCGTGCTCCTCCGACGGGAGCACGATGAATACCTTCGGCAACGCGATACCCGGCAGCGGCTGGCGCGGACGCTCTCGATGCTGGGCCTGTGCGCCGCGATGTTCGCCCTTTCCGGCTTCTACATCCACCTCCACCATCGCCACCTGCTCGACGACATCAGCGACGTCGTCACGCTGCTGGGGCTCTCGGTTGTGACCGTGGTGCTCTGCATGCTTTCCGCCCACGACGCCTGGCAGGCGGAGATCGTGCCTCTGCTCGTGTTCGCGATGACCGTGGCGATCGCCTACGACGAAGACCTGGCGCTTCTGTTCACGGCGCAGGTAGCGCTGGTCGTGGTCGTGGGGCTCGGCTGGGGTTTGGCGCCGTACATCACGCTCACCTCCGCGGCGGCGGCGATGATCTTCTGGATGGGCCGCATCCGCAGCCGTAGCAAACTCATCTACGTCGGGCTCTGGGCCGGCGCCGTGGCGACGTTGACGCAGCTCGGCACGGGCCTTCTCGACGAGCGCTCGTTCGATGCGCAGATGCTCTACGAGGCGGGCCGCACCGGTATCTGGACCCTGCTGGCCGGTTTCCTGATGACCGGTCTGCTCCCCTTCATCGAACGGACCTTCGGCGTGCTCACCGACCTGAGCCTTCTGGAGGTGGGCGACGTCGCCCATCCGCTCCTCCAGGAGCTCGTCCGCCGCGCGCCTGGCACCTACAACCACTCGATCAACGTCGCGAGCCTGGCCGAGTCGGCCGCCGAGGCGATCGGTGCCCGCGGTCTGCTCGTCCGCGTGGGCGCCTACTTTCACGACGTCGGCAAGATGCTCAAGCCCGCCTACTTCGTCGAAAACCAGGGCAAGGAGAATCGGCACGAGTCGCTCGTGCCGGCGATGAGCACGCTGATCATCGTCGCGCACGTCAAGGAAGGCGTGGAGCTCGCCCGGCAATACAACCTCCCGCAGCCCATCATCGATCTGATCGCCGAGCACCACGGCACGACGCTCGTCGAGTATTTCTTCCGCCGGGCCGAGGAACGGTCGCAGGCCGACCCGAACGGCGAGGAGGTCGACGAACAGACCTACCGCTATCCGGGCCCGAAACCGACCACGCGAGAATCGGCGGTGATGATGCTCTCCGACGCCGTCGAGAGCGCCAGCCGCACGCTGACCGAACCGACTCCCGCACGGATCGCGAACCTCGTGCACGAACTCGCGATGAAGCGGCTGCTCGACGGCCAGTTCGACGAATGCGGCCTGACGCTCGAGGAGCTCGGCATCGTCGAGCAGAGCCTTGTGAAGAGCCTGACGGCCGTCTACCACGGCCGCGTCAAGTATCCCGATCAGAGGACGGCCTCGTGAGCGGCAGCCGGTCTGGCACCGGACGCTCGACGGCCACGTCCACTTCGAAGATCGCCGTCGAGATCGTCGACAGGCAGCGGCTGCTCCGCGTCGATCGGACGTGGCTGCGGCGCGTGGTCGCCGACGCGCTCTTGGGCGCGGGCATCGCCCGGGCGGAAATCAGTCTGGTGCTTCTCGACGACGCCGGGATCGCGGAACTCCACGACCGCTGGCTCGGGCTCGACGGCCCGACCGACGTGCTCACGTTCGACCTGTCCGATGGCGACCTGACGGGCGGTCTTCAGGGCGACATCGCCGTGAGCACCGAGACGGCCCGCCGCGTCGCCCGTGAGTTGGGCTGGCAGCCCAAGCACGAGCTGGCCTATTACATCGTGCATGGGATGCTGCATCTGGCCGGTGAGGACGACCACGATCCGGCAGACCGCCGCCGGATGCGGGCGCGGGAGCGGAAGCTGATGGCGGCTGCGGGGCTGCCGCGGCCACCGCTGTCTCGCCGCCGCGGCCGCACCACGCGAGGTACACGATGAGCGAGTCCGCGCTGCTCGGTGTCGAATCGGCCGTCGTGTTGCTCATGCTGGCGAGCATGGCGGCCATACAGTCCCGGGCCGTTCGCGGTGCTCAGCGGACCACGATCCAAGAGCTCTGCGAGCGGCGTGGCCGCCCCGAGCGGTATGGCGAGATCATCGCCGGCAGCGAGACGATCGCCTTCATCGCCGCGTCGATCGTCGCGATCACGGCCGTCGGCGCCACGCTCTTGGCGTTTCCTGGACTGCGGGCCGCGGGTGACCGCTCGCTCGCCCTGGAGATCTCGGCGGTTTCGAGCTGGATCGGCATGGTCTGGCTCGCCCTCGTCGTGTTGCCGATGCT
This sequence comes from Planctomycetia bacterium, assembly GCA_021414115.1. Classification (GTDB taxonomy): domain Bacteria; phylum Planctomycetota; class Planctomycetia; order Pirellulales; family UBA1268; genus QWPN01. Next base: position 9,130 of record JAIOPD010000018.1, on the reverse strand, counting down.
GCTCGTGCGGTTTGCCGGACCGTGGATCGTGGTCGCCACCTGGCCGATCTGGCGGCCGATCGTCGGCCTGATCGCGCCGGTCGTGGCCCATCTCGGCAGGCTGGCATCGACCTTTGGCCGGAGCGGTGGCGGGGCGACCGACGAGCGGCCGCGGGACGAGTTTCGGCTCGTGGTTGACGAGGCGCACCGCGAGGGCCGACTGGCGGGCACCACCCGGGACATGATCAAGGGCATCATCGGGCTCGACGAAGTGCGGGTCGCCACGATCATGACGCCGCGCACGAAGACGATCGCGATCCCGCTCGAGACAGCGTGGGAGGCGGCCGTGCGGCTGGCCGCCGAGAGCGGTCACACCCGGCTGCCCGTCTGGGACCGCTCGCCCGACGATGTGGTCGGGATTCTCCATACCCGCGACGTGCTCACCAGGCTCGCCGATGCGTTCGCGGCCCCCTCTGCCGACCGCCCCGAACCGAGCCTCCGGCCGCTGCTACGTCCTCCCTGGTTCGTGCCGGAGTCGATGAGCGTACAGAAGCTCCTGCTCGAGTTTCAGCGGGGCAACACGCACATGGCGATCGTGACGGACGAGTTCGGCGGCGTCTCAGGGCTGGTGACGATCGAAGACGCGCTCGAGGAGATCGTGGGTGAGATCGCCGACGAGCACGACGAGGCCTTCACCGACGGCATCCGCATGACGTCGCCGACGGCCTGCGAAGCGCTCGCCCACGTCCGGATCGCGACGGTCAACGACCGGCTCGACATCCATCTTCCCGAGGAGGAGGATTTCGAGACGATCGGCGGCTTCGTCTTCCACCAACTCGGCCGCATCGCCGAGGTGGGCGACCGGATCGAATCGCACGGCGCGGCGGTCGAGGTGCTGGCGGCCACCCGGCGGCGGATCGACCTCGTGCGGGTGGAGCGCCTCGGGACACCGTCCGACGATGGCCGCTGAGAAGTCACGGGCGATCGTCATCCGCGCTTCGCCTTTTGGCGAGACGAGCAGCGTCGTCACGATCTACTGCCGGGAGTTTGGCAAGCTGCGGGCCCTGGCAAAGGGGGCGTGGCGGCCAAAAAGCGGCTTCGATGGCGGTCTTGACCTGCTTTCGACCTGTCAGGTACTCGTCCTCCGGAAATCGTCGGGCGGACTCGATCTGCTCACCGAGGCCGGGCTGGAGAGCCGGTTTCGCGTGGGCACGAGCCTGTCGGCGGTGCTCGGCGGCATGCACATCGCCGAACTGCTCGATGCCCTGACGGCCGATGCCGATCCGCAACCGGAACTGTTCGAGGTGGCCCATGCGACATTGCGAAGGCTCTCGGACTGGCAAGGCGACGACACCCGGATTCCGGTGCTGCTCGCGGCGGCACAACTCACGACGCTCCGCATCGTCGGCCACGCCCCGGTGCTCATGCGGTGCGCCGAGTGCCACGACCGCCTGCCCGACGCGGCCCGCACGGCGTTCGGCATGCTCGATGGCGGCACCCTCTGCGACCGCTGCCGCGGCGGCCGCCGCGGCGTCGTCTCCGTCTCGGCATCTGCCCTGGCTGCGCTCCGCCTGCTCGCCGACGGCCGCGTTGCCGCGGATGACGTGCCCCTGCCGCCCGCCGTGTGCGGGGAGGTGCGCGGCATCATGACGACCATTCTTTCCCACCTGCTCGAACGCCCCCTTCGCGTGCCCGCCAGCATGACGCGGCGGGCCCGTCGCACCTCCTGACAGACCACCACCGGAAACCGCCCACGATGACATCGGCCAAGCCCGCCGCCCGCCGCCTCGCCTCCGCGCTGGCGGTCTGCGCCGTGGTCGCATCGGGCTGCGCGACGTTCCAGAAGCCGACCTGGCCCTGGTCGAAGACGCCGGCGGCGGACGCCGAGAAGGACATCGATCGGCAGCTCGGCGAGAATGCCGACTCCGAGGTGATCTCCTCCGAATACACGCCGCCTTCGGAAGACATCGGCTGGGACTACTTCAAGGGAGACAACGTCAAGAAACGCTGGAAGAAGATGGTGGGCCGCGGCCCGAGCGAGCCCGTCGCCCGCAAGGCTCTCGCCGAGGCCGACACGCTCTACCGCGAAGGGAAGTTCAAGGAGGCGATCGCCAAATACAAAGTGGCGATCGATCGGTGGCCCGACTCGGTGATCGAGGAAGACGCCCTCTGGCAGCTTGCCGAGAGCTACTTCTTCACCGACCAGTATCCGAAGGCCGAGGACCAGTACGACGAGCTCGTCAAAAAGTACGCCAACACGAAATACCTCGACCGCATCGCGCAGCGGCAGTTCGTGATCGCCCAATACTGGATCGCGGTCGATCAGAAGTCGCATCTTCCGGTGATCGTGCCCAACCTCTTCGACCGCAGCCGCCCGATCTTCGACACGCAGGGCCGGGCCCTCAAGACCTACGACCACGTCCGCATCAACGATCCCCGTGGGCCGCTGGCCGACGACAGCATCATGGCGCAGGCCAACGCCCATTTCCTCGACCGGCAGTGGCTCGACGCCGACTACTTTTACGGACTGCTCCGCAGCGAATATCCCGACAGCGATTTCCTGCTCCAGGCCCACCTGCTCGGCCTGCAGTCGAAGCTCCGTGCCTATCAGGGCCCCGGATACGAAGGGGGCATCCTCGACGAGGCGGAGATCCTCGCCGAGCAGGTACTCGTGCAGTTTCCCGACCAGCTCGGCCGGGAGGAGGAGGATCGGGTCGAGCAGACGCGTGCCGAGATCGCGGCCCAGCAGGCGCAGCGGCACTGGAACCGTGCGGAGTTTTACGCCAAGGGCAAACACTACTCGTCGGCCCGCATCTACTACGCTCTCATCGCCCGCGACTATCCGAAGACGCAACTGGCCCAGCAGGCGCGCGAGAAATACCTCGGCATCAAGGACAAGGCCGACGTCTCCGACGACCCGCTCCCGCTCCTGTCCCGCGTGCTCAACCCCGACTCGCTCAAGGAGGCGGAACTCGACGCCATGGCTGAGGCGGAGACCCAGATCGCGCGTCAGGACGAGTCGGGCATCGCCCCGCCCCGCTTCTGATGCGGCCCGGCAAGGAGGCGACATGAGAAACCGTGCCCTCCGCCGGCTGGCCTGCCTGCTCGTCCCCGCGCTGCTCGGGATCGCGGGCTGCGCCGGCTACCGCTTCGGCAACAACACGCTGTACGCGCCGAACGTCCGCACGGTCTACGTGCCGATGATTCAGAGCGACAGTTTTCGCACCACGCCCGCCATCGACATCGGCGAGCGGCTCACGGAGGCCGTCTGCAAGGAGATCGAGAAGCGGACGCCCTTCAAGGTGGTGGGCAGCGACGGGGCGGCCGACAGCGTGCTCACGGCGCGGATCGTGGCCGACACCAAACGGATGGTGGTGGAAAGTCCCACCGACCAATCGCGGTCGGTGCAGATGAACTACCAGGCCCTCGTCACCTGGGCCGACCGTGGCGGGACGGTGATCGCGTCGGGCGAGGTGCCTCTGCCGGCGGCGACGGTGGACGTCGGCCAGTCGGCCAGTCTCGTGCCTGAATTCGGCCGGTCGGTCGTGAGCACGCAGCAAGAGGCGATCATCAAGCTCGCGCAGCAGATCGTGGGGCTCATGGAAGAGCCTTGGTGAGCGAGTACCCCGGAAAGCCCGGAGCGCAAGCGATGGGAAAGCCGGTGGCGACCGTGGCAGTGGTGCGGAGCCGGACGGGGTGGCGGACGGATTCCCCGCGCTCGCGATTGGGGCTTCCCGACGAAGAGCCACGGCAGGTCCAGGTAGACTGACGTGCATGGAATCGCTCCCCCTCCCCACGCACTGGCAACTCCGCACGCGGGCGATCGAGCTGCCGCACTCCGGCGGCCGCCTGAAACGGCCGCTCGTGATGGGAATCGTCAACGTCACGCCCGACAGTTTTTCTGACGGCGGACGTCACGCCGACGTCGAGGCCGCCGTCGCGCATGGGCTGCGGCTGGCAGGCGAAGGAGCCGACATCCTGGACGTCGGCGGCGAGAGCACGCGACCGTTTTCCGAGCCGGTGGCCGCCGGCGAGGAACTGCGGCGCGTGGCCGAGGTCGTGCGCCGGCTTGCGGCCGAGACGGGGGTGCCCGTGTCGATCGACACATCGAAGGCGGTCGTCGCGGAACGCGCCGTCGAACTCGGCGCCGAGATCATCAATGACGTCACGGGGCTCGAGGGCGATCCCGACATGGCACGCGTGGCTCGCGAGAGCGGGGCGGGCATCTGCGCGATGCACATGCAGGGCACGCCCCTGACGATGCAGATCGAGCCCCGCTACGACGACGTCGTCGCCGAGATTCACGACTACCTGACTGGCCGCCGCGACGCGCTGGTCGCCGCGGGGATCCCGCTGGCCCGGATCTGCCTCGATCCGGGGATCGGCTTCGGCAAGACCCACGAGCACAACCTCGCCTTGATGGCTCACGCAGGCCGTTTTCTCGACCTCGGCGTGCCGATCCTCGTCGGCCATTCGCGCAAGGGTTTCATCGGCAGATCGATCGAGCGGGCCCTGGGACGGCCGGCGTCCGAGGCCGAGCGGGACGGCGGCACGGCCGGCGCAGCCTGCGGACTCGCCGCCCAGGGCATTCAGATCGTCCGCGTCCACGCCGTGGGGCTGGTGCGGTCCGCGGTCGAACTTTTCGCTGGGATGGCCTGAACGAGCAGCCTGTCAGGCGGCCACCATCGCCTCCCGCGCGGCCAGGATGCACTGCCGGATGTCGTCGAGCGGATTCTTGGGGTTCTCCTCGTATTCGATCGAGAGCGCCCCGTCGGCGGGAAACTTCGCCTGCTCGAGCGCGGCAAACACGGCTGGGACGTCGATGTGTCCCTTGCCGAGAATCACCCCCTTCGTCTTGTCCTGCATCTCGGCGAAGTCCTTGAGGTGGATGCCGTAGAGCCGTCCGGCCAGCAGGCGGATCACTTCGGTGGGCTTCTCGCCGCTCCGCAGGAAATGCCCGAGGTCGGCACAGGCGCCGATGCGAGAATCGTGCTTCTCGATGGCCTGGAGCACGTCGAGCGCCTTGTTGTAGCGGTGCGTGGGACCATGGTTGTGGATCGCGATCCGGATGTCGAACTCCTTGACGAGCCCATCGAGGCTCGCGAACGAATCGGGGTCGGGATCGGCCCCGAGGATGCCGATGCCCGCCGCCTTCGCGAACACGAAGATCTTCCGGTTGGCGGCGTCGTCCTTGGTGAACCTGTTGACGCCGTGAGCCGAGATCGTGAGGCCGAGGTCGGCGACCTTTTTCTTCATGGCGTCGATCGCGGCGGTGTCATCGGTGATCGGGAACATGCCCGAATAAAACTCGACGCACTTCAAGCCGAGATCCTTGACGTGCCCCAGGGCCTCGTCGACTTTGAAGCCTCGCAGGGAATACATCTGGATGCCCAGGTTCGGCCCGTCTTCCGCGGCCGCTGCAAATCCGGGGCGGATGGCCAGCGTGCCGATCGCAGCGGCTCCGGCGGCGAGAAATGAACGACGGCCCACGGTGTACTCCCGCATGAAACGACTCCTTGGTATTCGAGGATGATGGTGCAAAAACGGAAAAAGCGTGCCGGCACCTTTTTCCGCTCATCGCTATTAAGATAAGCGTTTTCACGGCCTCCTGCCCGGAGCCCTCTCATGGCCACGACTCCCTCCCCGTCACAACCGCATTCGCTGCACGCTCATTGCCGCGGAATCGCCGAACGGGCCCGCCGCGCCGCGATCGATCTGGCCGCCGTGCCCGGTGCCAAGAAGGCCGCCTGCCTGAAGGCGGCGGCCGCCAGGATCCGCGGCGACGTCCCGGCCATTCTCGCCGCCAATGCGGCCGATGTCGCCGCCGCACCGGGCTTTGGCCTGACTCCCGCACAGATCGACAGGCTCCTGCTCGACGACCACCGGGTGGAGGGGATCGCGGCGGGCATCGAGGCCGTGGCGGAGCAGAGCGATCCCGTGGGCGAGGTGATCGAGGAATCGGTCCGGCCCAACGGTCTCGTTGTCCGCAAAATCCGTGTGCCGCTCGGGGTCGTGTTTTTCGTCTACGAATCGCGGCCCAACGTCACCGCCGATGCCGCCGCCGTGGCACTGGCCTCCGGCAACGCGATCATTCTCCGCGGAGGCAAAGAGGCGGCGCACTCCAGCCAGCGAATCGTCGAAACGATCCGGGCCGCTGTCGCGGCATGCGGCCTGCCGACCGACTGCGTGCAGCTGGTCGATGTCGCCGATCGCCAGGCCGTGGGCGAGTTTCTCGCGATGGACGACCTCATCGACGTGGCGATCCCGCGCGGCGGTGAGGCCCTGATCAGGCGTGTCTGCTCCGAGGCCCGGATGCCCGTGCTCAAGCACTTCACCGGCAACTGCCACGTCTACATCGACAAGGCCGCCGATCTCGACATGGCCGAAGCGATCACGGTCAACGCGAAGTGCCAGCGGATGGGCGTCTGCAACGCCGCCGAGTCGCTCCTCGTGCATCGCGACATGGCCGGCAGGTTTCTGCCGCGGATCGCCACGGCCCTCGCCGCGCAGGGCGTGGAGATCGTTGGCGACGCCGCGACGCGGCAGCTTGTGCCTGAGGCGGCCGCAGCCACCGAGGCCGACTGGGCCACCGAGTATCTCGGGCCCAGAATATCGGTGGCGGTCGTCGATTCGCTCGACGCCGCGATCGACCATGTCAACCGCTACGGCTCCCGGCACACCGACGCTATCGTCACCTCCGACGCCGCGGCGGCCCGGCGGTTTGCGTCGCGGGTAGACACCGCCTGCGCGATGGTCAACGCGAGCACGCGGTTCAACGACGGTGGCGAACTCGGGCTCGGGGCGGAGATCGGCATCTCGACCGACAAGCTCCACGCCCGCGGCCCGTGCGGCACCCGCGAACTCACCACCTACAAGTACGTCGTCACCGGCACGGGACACGTTCGCACATGAAAGCCTTCCTTCCGTTCTCCATGGCCGTTCTCATGACATCCACGCTCGCCGCGGCGCCTGACGACACCCCCGATGACCCGCATCTCTGGCTCGAAGACGTGATGGGCGAGAAGCAGCTCGCCTGGGTCCGCGAGCGCAACGCCGAGAGCATGAAGGCCCTGACCAGCGGCACCGGCTTCTCCGTGCTCGAACAGCGGATTCTTTCGATCCTCGACTCGAAGGAGCGGATTCCGGCCGTCACGAAGATCGGCGATCGCTATTACAACTTCTGGCGCGATGCCGCGAATCCGAAGGGCCTCTGGCGGCGGACCACGCTCGAAGAGTATCGCAAGGCCGAGCCGGCCTGGGAGACGGTGATCGACGTCGACGCCCTGGCGAAGGCGGAGGGTGAAAACTGGGTCTGGCACGGGGCGACGGTGCTCGAGCCCGAGGACCGGCTGTGCCTCGTGTCGCTCTCCCGCGGCGGTGCCGACGCCGACGTCGTCCGCGAGTTCGACCTCGAGCGGAAGGCGTTCGTCGAGGGTGGCTTCGCCCTGCCGGAGGCCAAGAGCCGCGTCGCCTGGCGCGACGGCCAGAGCCTTTTCGTGGCCACCGACTTCGGCCCGGGGTCGCTCACGACTTCCGGATACCCGCGAACCGTTCGGGAGTGGACCCGCGGCACGCCGTTGGCTGCCGCGGCGGCCGTATACGAGGGGAAAGCCGACGACATGGCGGTGGGCGGGATGCGCGACCTCACTCCCGGCTTCGAACGAGACTTCGTTTCCCGGCAGATCACGTTTTGGACCAACGAACTCTTCCTGCGACGCGACGGCCAGCTCATCAAGATCGCCAAGCCCGACGATGCCGATGCGTCGGTCCACCGCGAGTGGCTCCTGATCGAGCTGCGGTCGCCGTGGAAGGTTGGCGAGACGACCTATCCCGCCGGGGCCCTGCTCGCCAGCGACTTCGAGGCTTTCCTGAAGGGTGATCGAAAGCTCCACGTGCTCCGTCGATGAGATGGAGTCGGACGACTACTGGCTGGTGACGTCGAGCCCCGTCGAACCCTCCACACTCGCGCTGGGATCGGCCGCAGAGCCCGCAACCGCGGCCGAGAAACTCAAGCACACGCCCGCGTTCTTCGATGCGCCGGATGTCCGGGTAGAGCAGTTCGAGGCGGTGTCGAAAGACGGCACGCGCATTCCCTACTTCCAGATCTCGAAGCCCTTTCGCGCCTGCGGCCACATGCCCACGCTTCTCTACGGATACGGCGGCTTCGAGATCCCGCTCGTGCCCGGCTACAACCCGGTGTCGGGCGTTGCCTGGCTCGAACAGGGCCACGCCTACGTGATCGCGAACATCCGCGGCGGCGGTGAGTTTGGCCCGCGGTGGCACCAGGCGGCGCTCAAGGAACACCGTCACCGGGCCTACGAGGATTTCATCGCGGTGGCCGAGGATCTCGTGGCCCGCAGGGTCACGTCACCGAAATACCTCGGCATCATGGGGGGCAGCAACGGCGGTCTGCTGATGGGCAACATGCTCACGATGCGTCCCGACCTTTTCGGGGCGGTCGTCTGCCAAGTGCCGCTGCTCGACATGCGGCGGTTCAACAAGCTCCTCGCCGGCGCGAGCTGGATGGGCGAGTACGGCGATCCCGACAAGCCGGAGGAGTGGGCCTTCATCCGCGGCTTCTCCCCGTATCACAACCTGACGCGGGACGCCGACTATCCGCCGATCCTGATCACGACCTCGACCCGCGACGATCGCGTGCACCCCGGCCATGCCCGCAAGATGACGGCCCGGCTGCTGGAGTTTGGGAAGCCGGTGCTCTCCTACGAGAACATCGAAGGGGGTCACGGCGGCGCCGCCGACAACAAGCAGAAGGCGTTCATGGACGCCCTCGGCTGGACGTTCCTGGCCCGGGAACTCACCGACTGACGCCTCTCAATCACCCCGTCTTCGTCACTCAATTTCTCGCTTTCTCAGCTTCCCACGATGAGCAGCGTTGCCTTGCCCATGAACCCCGGTGGGCAGGCAGCTTCTCTGTCATCGCCATCTTTCCCGGCTTGCCACCGGACCCGGCCATAGCGGCTGCGGAGTTTGCACGGTTCGTATCGATCGTGCCGATAAAAGAACCGGGTCTCGACGGCGCCGACGTGAGAGACACGAGGCAACATCCCTCCATCATGGGCTCGGCATCGAGGCAATGTTGCGCTTTCCAACGCCATCGCGCGGTCACCTCACGGCTGTCGCGACAGACTGC
>JAIOPD010000039.1 GCA_021414115.1 Planctomycetia bacterium | reverse complement strand
ACGATGTCCGCGTCCAGTGGAGCGGGTGGCGGAGGTGGTGGCAGCGGTCCGGCGATGCCTGGGCTGCACCAGCCGGGTGGGCCTGCGTCGGTGGGCGGCATGTCGGGCGCTACCGCCGGCGGCAGCGCATCGCTTGCCGGCAAGCGGGGCAGCAACTGGGCGAGCCTTGCCACGCACGACAATCCCGTGCCGCTCACGCGGCCGATCAAGCTCGAGTGCTCGGGGAGCGAGTTTCGGATTCTCGGCGAGGGAGGCCGCGTGGAGTCGCGAATCCCGATCGGCACCCACACCGACGACTCGATCGATCCGCTCGTGCGCGAGGTGCATGCCGCGGTGGGCCGCTGGGGGCTCGCCGGCGATCGCATGTACTGGAAGCCCGAGCTCGTGCTCGTGGCCACTCCCGACGGGGTCACTCGTCGCGATGATCTCGAGAGGCTCCTGGCCGACAGCGGCATCGACACGCGGCGGAACGAGGCCCGCGAGAAGGTCAAGAATCTGCCCCCGGTGCAGCGCACGGGCGGGGTATTCCCCAGACGGTAGCCGGAGGGCGTGAGATGCCGCGACTGAAGCATGTGGAAGACCTGTCCGCCGGCCAGGACTCGTTCCTCGACGTCATCACCAACATCGTGGGCATCCTGATCATCCTCGTGATGGTCGTCGGCGCCCGGGTGCACAAGATCTCGCTCGACGCGGTGCGGGAGGCGGTGCCCGATGCCAATGCCGCGCTCGACGCCGAGGTCGGAGGGCTCGCCAGCACGCTCACTTCCGCCGAGACCGAGATCCAGGAACTCCAGGCCCAGGCCCGCATGGTGGCGGCCGCGGCTGATGGGGCCGCGAGCGCGCGGCTGCAACTGGCCACGGCCGTGTCGGCCGCGAGGATCGAAGTCGAGCAGCGCAAGCAGGCCGTCGATTCCGCACGGGTGGCATTCGCCGAACGCAGCGCGAAGCGTCGCGAACTGGAGGCGGCGCTCCAGAAATGCACGCTCGAGACCGAGGCCATCGGTTACCAAAAGGCGACGACCGCCGAGGTGCTCGCCTATCCGACGCCGATCGGCCGCACAGTCAACGGAGAAGAGCTGCACTTCCAGCTCGCGGGCGGGCGAATCGCCTACATCCCGATCGAGGAGCTCTTCGAACTCGCCAAGCGCAACACGCAACGGCGTGCGAGCTCCATCGCCGAGATGTCGTCGCGGATCGAGACGGTCGGCCCCGCGCAGGGCTTCTCGCTCGACTACGTGATCGAAGCCAAGATCGACCAGGCCCGTGGCCAGGTGCTGATCCGGTCGCGGGAATGGGTCGTGCGGCCCGCCGATCCGGTGGTGGGAGAGCCGGTCGCCGAGGCGCTCGCACCGAGGTCGCGATTTCGCGGGGTGCTCGGGGGCGTGAAGCCCGACACCACGGTCACGCTCTGGTGCTATCCCGACAGTTTCGCGGCCTACCGGCAGGTTCGCGAGGAACTCCATCGGCTGGGCGTGCCGACGGCTGGCCGGCCGTTGCCCGACGGCGCCCCGATCGGCGGCTCGACCGAGGGAAGCAAGTCGGTCGTGCAATAGGCCTCGTGCGGCGCACGCATGATGTGCCATCGTTCTCGTGGACCGGGGCTGCCCCCCATGGAATTCCCGATCAAGAAGGGTACGGGCGTGCGCGGCTCACCCTCACGATCGGGCATCGTGTGGGTCAACCGTGGGCGTTGCTTCCCGTCAGGAAGCCCCAAGCGCGAGCGCGGGGTATACGGGTCGCACTGAGACGGTGCCGGAATGGTTCGCCGCGGGTGACATGCTCGGCGCCGGGGATTTTGCTACAGGATGCGCGGCTGGCCGACTGAACGTCGTTCGTGAGTCGCAAAGATTCCCGGCTTCTGCGCGTGCCACCCCCGGCTCCTCACGATCGGGAGTCAGCGAGGGGCTGCCCATGCCCTCGAGCGGGCTATGGGAGCAAGCGCAGCCAGGATGGCGGAGCGCAGCGGACATGCAGTGAGTCGAGTCCTGGAGGGCTGAGACGAACGTCCGGCGAGAGGGCGTGGGGAGCCCCGAGCCAGGCCAGACGCGGTTCGAGCCGTCCTGCATCTGTCTCGCTGAACAGGATTTGCCTCAGGCCGTCGCCTCACGGATGCCGGCCTCGGTGGCGGCGGCGAGGGCGTCGAGTTCGTCGAGCGTGATCGAGAGCGGCGGCATGATGACGACCACGTCGCCGAGCGGCCGCAGGAGCGCTCCGTGCCGCCGCGCCGCGAGGCAGGCCCGCATGCCCCGCTTCTCCTGCCACGGGTAGGCCGCGGCCGTCGTCTTGTCGGCCACGAGGTCGAAGCCGACGAGCAGGCCGCACTGCCGCACGCCGCCGACATGGTCGAGCCGCGCGAGCCGTTCGGCATGGCCGCGGAGCCGTTCGATCTTGGGCGGCAGCGACTCGAGCACCTGCTCGTCGCGAAAGATGTCGAGCGATGCGAGGCCCACGGCGGCCGCGAGCGGGTTGCCGCCGTAGGTGTGGCCGTGAAAAAACGTGCGGCGGTCGGTGTGCGGGCCCAGGAACGCGTTCCAGATCCGCTCGGTCGTGAGCGTCGCGGCCATCGGCAGATAGCCGGCTGTGAGCCCTTTCGCGAGGCAGAGGAAGTCGGGCGACACCTCCTCCTGCTCGCAGGCGAACATCGTGCCGGTGCGGCCGAAGCCGACGGCCACCTCGTCGAGGATGAGTAGCACGTCGTGCCTGCGGCAGAGGTCGGCCACGCCGCGGAGAAACCCATGTGGGTGCACGTAGATGCCCGCCGCCGCCTGCACGAGCGGCTCCATGATCAGCGCGGCGACCGTGCCGGCGTGCTCCGCGAACACCCGCTCGATCGTCGCCAGCGATTCGGTGAGCGATGGAGCGGGATTTCCGGTCGCCGGACAGGGACCGCCGGGCGACGGCACGCGGATCGCCTCGAACGTGAGCGGCGCGAACATCGCGGTGAATCGATCGACGCCCCCGACGCCGATCGCGCCGAGCGTGTCGCCGTGGTAGGCCTCGCCGATCGCGATGAAGCGGGTCCTGGCCGGCTGCGGCGGCGCGGTCTGCGTCCAGTATTGGAAGGCCATCTTGAGCGCCGTCTCGATGGCGCTCGAGCCGTCGCCGGAGAAGAACACCTTCTCGAGCCCCGGCGGCGACACCTCGACGAGCCGCCGTGCAAACTCGACCGTGGTGGGGTTCGAGAGGCCGAGGTTCGTGGTGTGGGCCACCCTGCCCGCCTGGTCGACGAGCGCCGCGTCGAGCCGGGGGTGCCGGTGGCCGTGTACGTTGCACCACATGCTCGCCGAGCCGTCGAGGTAGCGGCGGCCGTCCGTGTCGATGAGCCACGAGCCGTCGCCTTGTTCGATCAGGAGCGGCTCGTATTCCTGCATCTGCGTGAAGGCGTGCCAGACATGCTCGCGATCCCAGGCACGGAGCAACTCGGCGGCGGGCGGTGTGTCGTCCGGGCGGACGGCAGGCGGCGCCGATGGCGGCCTTGGTACGGGAGATGTCGTGGGCATGCGACCAGTGTACCGGCGGCCTCTACGGGGCCCATATGATCGGGCGAGGTCGCTCGAAACTCAGTGGAGTGCCGTTAAGAGGCGGGATCGTATGAACCGAGCATCTCGATCATCGCTCCGACCTCCGCCGTCGTGACGCGGTCGGTCTTTCGCGTGGCGGGCACGACGCACGTGTCACGCAGCACCGCGGCGTCAATGCCCGCCAGTCCGCGGTAGCGGCGGGTGACGACATTGCCCCGGCTTTGCATCTCGGCGGCGAGCATCGCCAACTGCGGCTCGGAAAACGCATGCCGCACCGAAGCCTCGCCGGCGGTCATCACCTCGCCCCACGGTGGCCGCACGATCTCGATGCGG
>JAIOPD010000038.1 GCA_021414115.1 Planctomycetia bacterium | reverse complement strand
GACGAGATCGACCTCATGTGGGCCACCGCCCCACCGCGCATGCCGATCGCCCGCCGGTCTGACGGCTGCGGGTAAGGATGATGTGTGCCGCGGGTAGGCGCCGCCGCATATCGACGCGGGCCGCCCGGAAGCCACTTTTCATGATCCGCGGCTCATACGGGTCACACTTGAGCCTTGCGCTCGACTGCCTGGCAGGTGAAAGCCGACCGGCCGTGAGGCCGCGGGCGAACTCCTTGGAATCAAGGCTCATCTCGGGTTCACCCCACGCCTCACGGCGTTGGAATTTGGACAGACGGACGCGCGAGGATCAAGTGGGGGCCGTATCACACACCTCGGTGAGCCGCTCGAACCACCGCCCGTCTCACCCGCCCGCGGGCCACCGAACGACTGGGGCGAGCTCGTTGACGTGCACGACGACCGCGACGTCCTTCAAGACTCGCCTGACGAGAGGTCTGCGATCGACATTCACCGTCTCTGACCGCTACCGGACGTTCGGCGCCAACGAAGCCGCCATGCGGCCGGACGAGGAGAGGGTCTGCGCCGCCGCCAGAAAACCGCCACTCCAGGCCGGAAAGGCAGGCGTTCCGGGAACTGCTCCTGGGGCCGGCGAAACGGCAGCACGTGGCTCACCGGCCGCTCAGTCGCTCGGGAATAGCGGTGGAAGAGCCATTGGCCGGGCTATCCGTCAGGGATCAGTCGGGCAGCGGCGGGCTTCCTGGCGGTTGCTCTTGCCACTGCCTCTTTGGACACTTCTCTCCTGCCGGTTATGTCGTGGAGTGTTCCGTTCCGGCGATGTGCCGATCGTAGAGAGACTCGAATGACGGCCCTTGAACAGGCAATCGATCTGATTGGCCAGCTCACACGCGGCGAGAAGGCGCGGCTGGTGAGAGACATCGTCTCCCAGCTTGACGAAAGTTTTCCCGGGATTGACTCCCGGCCGGATGTCTGCGGCGGTGAGCCTTGTGTCGTTCGCACACGGATTCCCGTATGGCTACTGGTTCAAACGCGTAGGCTCGGGGCCAGCGAGGCCGATCTGTTTCGTGCCTACCCGACGCTGCGGGCACAGGATTTGGTCGAGACGTGGGCCTATTGGCACGCCCACCCGGCTGAAATCGATCAGCAGATCCGCGACAACGAGACTGCCTGAGGGCCGCGGCCGCTCGAGCGACGTGTCGTCGCCGGCCGCGGCCCGGACAGCCTTGTCGGTTGTGGCGAAGTCATTTTTTACGCCCGTGCCACTCGGCACGATCCCGCGATCGTGCATGAATCGCTTGATCCGGTTCACGTAGGAATCGCCTTGCCGGTCCGTTGGATCGGAGGTTGCGCGACGGCAGGTGTCGCCGTGGCCAGCAGTGCGGCGCCAGCGTTTCGGAGAAAACTGCGACGGGATGCGGTGGTCAGCATGATCGTGAAGCGGTGTATCGCAGGAGCACAGGGGGCAGCGTCACGGTCGCCACCCGGGCAGCTTCGCTGCCTGGCGTATCCAGTCGGCCATGAGTTCCTCGTCGAGCGGCGTGTTTTCGTAGATGTCGAAGTACCTGACATCCTTCTGCTTGGATCCGCCCGGGGGCATGGGCTGGAGCGCGGTGCCGCGAAAGAAGGCGACCTTCACGTACTTCGTGAGGCAGTGGTAGCCGAGAAACCAGCCTTGCCCTTCGACGCCGTAAAAGGGTGTATTCCATTTCACCGCCTTGCGCACGCCGGGAACGGTCTTGGAAATGAGGCGGTCGAGGCGTTGCCCGATATCACGTTTCCAGCCCGGCATCGCGGCGATGTAGGCCTTCACGGGCGCTGCCCCATCGGCCTTGGCGATTTGCGGGTTGCCACCCGATAGCAGCACGACCTTAGCGGGTTTCTTGGCCACGATTCCTCCTTCTCCCAGCGACGGCCTTCTCACGCGTGAAGATAGTGCCGGAATTCGTTTCCTGAAAGCGACGGTTGTTCATGGCCGAGGTCACGAGCAGGCGAAGCCTCGACGGGAGCCGGGCAAGTTGCCACGCCAGCTCTTCATCGATTGACCCGCCGGCGGCCTTGACGGCCTTCGCTCCGTAAAACACCACGCCCAAGCAGTGATCGGCTGCGTGGGCCGTCGCCACCGCATGGCCCGCTGCGTTCCTTTTCGAGCCCGTGGTATGTCCGTCCATGGCGCGTTCTCCCTGCCATCACCCCGGCCGAGCCGCTCCATCGCAGGCTCACAGGAACTGGAGCGAGAGCGCATTGCTCGGCTGTCGGTCGAGGAACGCATCCTTATGGCATTGAGCCTACGAGACCGTCTCGCGGGGCTGCTGCAGAGCTCCCGTACGGAGCAGGTTGATGACAAATCCGGACGCCCTGCTCGCCGCCGCTGAGCGGGTAGCGGCCGAAGCTATGGCCTGACAAGCCGCCGAACCATGTCGCGCAGATCTCGCTTGACGGTTTCCCAGTCGAGCGGAATGAGCATGACCGGCATCGGCTCCGCCTCCGCATTGTCGAAGAAGCACAGGCCGGCGAGTATGCGGCTGGTGTCGGTCACGCCGAAACGTCGTTGATAGCAGTCAAGCATGCGTGTGAGTGGCATCTGCCGACTCAGGGCGTGGATGTCTATGAAGTCCTTCTTTGTTCCGCGTTGGGCGACAGCCAGAAGTTTCATGGCGGCAAGATCCGCACAGGAAGCCAGCCGGCAGCCGACGTCCGACCATTCCACGAGCGGTTCCAAGAGCGGTGGCCGGAACTCGAGAAAGCTCACCTTCACTCTGCCGATACGTCCATGCACCGTTTGCTCGGCGAGTGCAGTGGGCTCGAGCGCGATGCCATGGGCTGCAAGTGATTCGGATAGATCGACAGGCTGGCCCGGGACCCGCGGGGCGAACCAGTCAAAATCGACCGACCGGCGATGACCATGGTGGAGCGCCACGGCCGTGCCGCCAGCGAGATAAAAGCCAAGGCTCGTGGCGGCCGGCGCGAGCGCCCGCAGGCACGCGACTTGCTCGTCAGGCAGCACCTCGGCATGGATCATGATGCGGCTCTGCCTTCCCAGAGGCGTCGTTCCGGAGTCGCCAGCCAGACGTTCACGCTCTCATCCGGCAGCCCGATCACGGTCTCCCAGAAGCGAAGCTGGGGCCCGGAAAGCTGGCGGCCCTCATGCCGCACGATCCACTCACGAAGGGCATCGTCGCCGTAGCGTGACCGGGCCCAGCGAATCGACTCCAGCGTGCCCGCCGAAAGAATCCGCCCGATAACGAAGTCGCGGTGCATCTCTGCATCAAGCTCGCGCGGATCGACGTCCCAGAAGAGTGGGCCAAGAAACGTCGGCAACTCTTTTGGCGGCTCGGTTTCCATGTCTCTATCTTACCCAAGCCGACCGGCCGTGAGGCCGCGAGCTGCCGCTTCCGGCGGCGAGGGCAATGTCGCTCATGGTCCCGTGGAGGAGGCGGTTGAATACTGCCGGGCGGCGGCCTGCAGATACCGATCGAAGTCGGCGTGGGCCTGGGCGAGTTGGAGAACTGCGTCGCGGCGGAGGGCGTAGACCTCCACATCGGTGAGCGCGCGGATCGTGGCCGCCCGGGGCGCATCCTGCAGGACGGTCGACCTGTCCTTTGGTGAGGAAATACATCTCGTCCCCCACGTCTCCCTCGTGCACGAGCATCTCGCCCGGCGCAAACTGCCGGGCATCGAGCCGCGGGATGATATCGCGCAGGAAGTCACTGCTCGCGTTCTTGAAGAAGGGCACCTGCTCGATCAGCGCGGCGGTGATGGCCCGCATGCGCAGCAGTTCACGATCGATCTTTCCCGGTCCCTTGGAGGGCATTTCGGAGATGACGTGGACTTCGGCGGGCACCATGAAGTCAGCCAGCCGGCCGGCGACGAAGCTTCGCAGATCCTCCGGGCGAGACTCGGCGTCCGGCTGGAGAATGACGTAGGCGTGTGGCACCTCGCCGCAGGCGGCGTCGGGAACACCGATCACGCACACCTCCCGAACCGCCGGGTGGTCGGACAGCGCCGCCTCCACCTCGAGGGGCGCAATCTTGTTCCCCGCGCGGACGATCACGTCCTTCCTCCGACCCACGAACCAGAGGTAGCCGTCCTCGTCGTAGCGGCCTAGATCTCCGGTCAGCACCCAGCCCTTCTGTAATGTCTTCCTCGTCATCGCCGATTCGTTCCAGTAGCCGTCCATGATTCCCGGTCCGCTGACCCGGACATCTCCCACCGTCCCGGTCGGCACGTCGGCGCCGTGCTCATCCACGATCGCCACATGCACCCCGTGCGCCGGTGGCCCGACGGATCCCAGCTTCTTGCGGCCGAAGGGAGGGTTCATGGCGTAGGGCCCCGTCTCCGTGGAGCCGCACTGCTCGGTGACCGTCACGCCCGTCAGCCGCTCGAACGATTCGAGAAGCTTGAGGGGAACACGGTCGCCGCCGGCGAGGCAGAGCCGAAGCTGGCTGAAGTCGCAGCCCCGGAAGTCGGGACTCTCCATCAGCTGCCCGAGACCCGCGGGCGTGAGCGTCAAAAACGTCTTGGCGGGCGGCCGACGCAGGGCAGCGACGAAGTTTCCGACGGTGAACTTTCGCAGCAGGCTGACGCGTCCCCCGGCCCAGAGTGTGGGCAGGATCTGGCAGCGCAGCGCCAGGGGCCGCGAGACGGACGTCACAACCAAGGCGACGTCGTCCGGCGTGAGCGTGACCCGCGCGAGATATTTGCGGACGCCGGTGGACAAGGCCCCGTGCGAGAGCACGACCCCCTTGGGCCGGGATGTCGTTCCGGAGGTGTAGATCATCACCGCTGGCGTATCGTCGTGTGGCCGCTCGGAGGGCAGGGGGCGTTCCGCCCCGAGCAGCGCTTCAAACGGGCGACGGTTGCCGGTCGTGGGTCTGTCTCCCACGACGACCACTCGGGGCCCCGCTGCGAGGACGCCGGCCTCTTCGAGACCGGGGATGCGTTCGTGATGTGCGACGAGGATCGCCGCGCCGCTGTGGCCGAGCGCATAGCCGATCTGCAGCGGATGGTATTGGTAATCGAGCGGCACGATGACCAGGCGCATCCGGAAGCAAGCGAGATAGCAGACGACCGCCTCGAGGCTATTTGGCAGGAGGAGGGCCACCCGATCGCCTTCGTCGAGGCCCATGGCCGCCAGGCCCGATGCCATGCGTGAGGCCAGCCGCTCGAGTTCCGCTGCGGTGGTCCAGGATCCATCGCACTCGAGGATCGGGCGGTCGGGGGCTGTCTCGAGCGCCTGTCGGAGCAGGTGATGCAGCATGGGAGCTTCGAAGGTGTTGGATCGCCGGCTGCCGCGCGCGGAGACCGCGGACGACTCAGGTATAGTGCAGCCTGCGCCGCGGCCACAAGCGCTGGACGGCCCCCAGGAGAGCCCGCACCACCGTGGCAGCCACGTCCACTGTCGATCGACCCGCCTCTGGTCCTCCGGGATCGAACGTGGCCGGGCGTGAGGGCGTGATCCTGTTCACGCTGGCGGCGCTCCAGTTCATCAGCATGGTCGACTTCATGATCGTGATGCCGCTGGGGCCGCAACTGCTGGCCGACCTCGGCATCGATGCCAAAAAGTTCAGTTGGGTCGTGTCCGCCTACACGCTCGCCGCCGGGATCGCCGGATTGCTGGCAGCGCCGTGGCTCGATCGCGTGCCACGGAAGTCGGCCTACCTCGTGCTTGCGCTCGGCCTGCTCGCGGGCACGGCGGCGTGCGGGCTGGCGGCGACCTACCCGCTGCTGCTCGCCGTGCGGTGCGTCACCGGGGCTTTCGGCGGGGTGCTCGGCGGACTCTCCCTGGCGATCGTGGCCGACGTGTTTCCGCCGGAGCGCCGTGGCCGCGCCACGGGCATCCTGATGCTCGCGTTTGGGGTCGCCTCGGTGGCGGGCGTTCCGCTCGGCATCGTGCTGGGCACGAGACTCGGCTGGCAGGCGCCGTTCTTCGCGCTCACGGCGCTCGGGCTGCCGCTGGTCGGGCTGGCGGCGTGGGCGCTGCCGCCCTTGGCCGCGCATGTCGACGGCACGCATCGGCATCCCGTCGCCCATCTGCTCGAGACCCTCACCGTTCCCGCCCATCGCCGGGCCTACGCCCTGATCAGCCTCTTGATGGTCGCGGCGTTTTCCGTGATCCCGTTCATCAGCACGGCGCTCGTGGCCAACGTGGGCGTGACGGAGTCGCAGCTGCCGATCGTGTTCATCGCCGGCGGGCTGCTCACGCTCGTGAGCACGCCGCTCGCTGGCCGGCTCGTCGATCGCTTCGGCGCCCTTTGGGTGTTTCGCGGCGTCGTTCCCCTATCGGCCGCGTTGATGCTGGTGCTGACGCATCTTCCCGCGGCGGGAATCGTGGTCGCAGCTCCAGCGACGGCCTTGCTGATGGCGACCAACTCCAGTCGGATGGTCAGTGCGACGTCGCTGATCACGTCGAGCATCGAGCCGCGCCGCCGCGGCAGTTTCATGTCGGCCAACTCGGCGGTGCAGCATGTGGCGAGCGGCTTTGGGGCCACGCTTGGCGGGATGATCGTCGACGGGGCCGCGGGCGAGCCGCTCAGGAATTTCGGGATCGTTGGCATGCTCGCCGCGGCCGCGACCGTCGCGACCCTCTGGCTCGCCGCCCGCATCCGCCCACTGGCCTGACCGGTAGAGGCGTGGTGCTCCGTCAGAAGCTCACGAGCGCCCGAACGCCGGCGATCACCGCTGGCTCCGCCAGCCGCAGCGTGGGCACCACATATTGCAGATCGGGTGTGATGCGGATGGCCGACGTGACGGCGTAGTTGTAGAAGCACTCGATGCCCTGGCCATCGCCGACCGGGCCAAACTGCGACGTGATCAGCGTGCCGATCTCGGGGCTGGCCGACGCCCAATACCAGCCGATACCGAATGTGTCGTTGCGCCTGCTCCGGCCCAGCACATTGCCCCCGAAGCCAAAGCTCAGAAACGCGTCGATCGGGCTCGTGTTTGGATCCGCGATGCCGGCGCGGCCGAACGGGCCCCAGCCCCGCGTGTCGTCGGCCGGATCGACGACCAGAAACTGATCGAAGTTCCAATACAGGCACCACGAGCCGCGGGTCGTCGGAATCGCGACGTCTGGATAGGGGATGTAGGCCTCGGTGATCGACGTGTAGGTGCGGCTGTTCCAGGTGCCGCCGAGCAGTTGGTGACCCGGGCGGTCGAAGAGGTTTGTGGGCACACGCACGGCCGCCGACAACAGCAGGCCGTCGTTGAACAGCGTGTCGAAGCCGCTCGTGGCCGTCGTGTCGGTCGAGTTGAGCACCGTCACCATCGCCATCGGCCCGTCGTCGGGATGGATGACGAACCCGGCCCCGAGCGTGGAATAGGGCACCGTCGCGCCGACGATCGGGTTGAACACGAACCCCATGTTCGAGAACTGCGTCTTGCCCCGGCCGTGGGCGAAGGCGTTCATGTCGCCATCGAGCGTGTCCATCTTGCCGGCGAACACGGAGAACGCGTCGGAGAGTTCCTGCGTGAGCAAGACGTTCGTCAGATACACCTCCTCGCTGTCGTAGACGGGCAGGTCGGCGATCAGCGTCGGCGAGATGAAGCAGCCCACGTTGCCGACGATCGTTTCACCGTAGCGATGCTCGGCCCGGAGCTTGAGATAGAGCCCGTCGCGCACACCGAGTTTCCCGCCGTCGGCGATCACGCAGTAGTCGCCGTGGCCGGCGTAGTCGAAGGCCTGGGCGAAGCCGCCGTTGGTATTGCCGATGTAAAAGCCGGTGTTGTCGGCGAGGATCGTCACCCCGGCGTCGGCCAGCCGCTCGCGAAAGCTGTCCTGCGATCCCAGGAGGTGCGGAGCCATTTCATACTGTGGCTCCTCGAGATAGGGCTGCGGCGGATCGTCGGCGGCGACGGAGCCGACCAGCCAGCACCACAGCCCGGCGGCCAGCCAGCACATCAACCGCCCGGTGGCATGATGCCGTCTTTGCACGTCGCCAGCCCCACGGTTCGGTTGTGCCGATACCATCGGCAGGGCCGTGCGGCTGGATGTGGGGAATCCGCGGCCTGAGGCCGGCCGGCGTTCAAGTGGCGAGGCCTGGCAAACCCTGCGGGCTACGTCCGCGGCCTCAGGCCGTGTCGCTGCCCTGGCATCACTGCCCGGGGAGCTGCCGTCCCCAATAGAGCAGCGACACCGCGATCACGATCGCGATGTCGAGAATCATCGCCTGGCGGGCGAAGATGCGGATCGGCTTCGTGCACACGTAGACGTCGCCCGACTCGGTCCTCACGCGGCTCGTCACGATGTGGTAGAGGCCCATCAAGGGTAGTGCCGCCAGCACGGCGAAGAGCAGATCGACCCGCACTTCGAACGTTGGCGAGTTTCTGACATACGCCAGGAGCGCGACGGTGAGCGTCACAAAGAGCGCCTGCAGCGACACCACCTCGCGAAAGGAGTTCGCCTGCGCGACGCAGGGGGGATCGTCATCCGGCGGCGTGGTGAACATAGCGGCGAGCAGATTCCCGAATCCGTTCATGGTGAAGGAGAAGTCCTGATGCTGCTTGGGTCGACCGACGAACGCCCGGCAGTCGTGCTCCAGCCGATCGCGAGGCTCACGAGAGCCACGGCCGGCATGACCCAGATCGTGGCCCACCGCCACCGGCGCGAAATGTTCGAGATCGACGCGAGCCACACGAGCCCGATTGCCACGGTGCCATCGAGCATCCACTGAAAAGGTACCGTGCCCGACGTGCCGTTGATCCAGTCGACAAGGGGCGCCACTGCCCTCCGCACGGGATCGTCGGCCGGCACGCCAATGAAGCAGGCTCCAAACACCCGCAGGCCGAAGGCGACAAACGGGATCAGCCCGGCGATGAGTTCCACGCGGCGGGAGAGCTTCGGCAGCGGTGCGGCCCAGATGGCGGTCCAGAGCGTCGTGAAGAAGAGCAGGCGGAAGGTCTCCATAATCGCAGAGTGTAGCCCCGGGGAGCCTGCCGGTCGGTCATGGTTTGCGGCGACGGGCCCGAGGATAGGATGATTATCGTCATTCTTGATTCCCGGAGACTCACGTCATGAATCTGTTGTGGTTTCTCTTGATCGGTGTGGCGGCCGGGTGGCTCGCAAGCCAGATCATGAAGGGGGGCGGCTCGGGCCTCGTCACCGATCTGATCATGGGCGTGATCGGCTCGATCCTCGGCGGGTTTTTGTTTGGCCTGCTCGGGCTCTCGGCCGATGGTGCGATCGGCAGCCTCGTGACAGCCACGGTCGGCGCCATCGTCCTGATCGCGGGCCTGCGGATGATCAACCGCCCAAGGATCTGAAACGCCGCTTCACGCCAGTCTTCAACTTCTTAGCATGGCCGTGAGCCCCCTGGCCACGCTCCGCGGCTCGGCCTCCGTGATGGCCGCCGCACTCGGGGCCCGCAAGAGCACCGATCTCATCGTGCAGCTCTGCGGCGACGCACACCTCTCCAACTTTGGCATCTACGCCTCGCCCGAGCGGGACCTTGTCTTCGACGTCAACGATTTTGACGAAACCCACCCCGGACCCTTCGAGTGGGACGTGCTGCGGCTGGCCACATCGTTCGTCACCTGCCTACAATCCAGAGACGAGCCGGACAAAGCCGCCGCCCTCGCCCGCCATATCGCCGACACCTACCGCGAGACCATGCAGGAGCTTTCGAAGAAGCCGACCGTCGGCGTGCTCTACGAACGCATGACGGGGGCCGACATCGAGGCGTTGGCCGACGAAGCCAGTTCGGCTGCCCCCGCGAAAGACACCGAGGCCGCGCTCGAGAAGGCCCGCCGCCGCACACAGGAACGGGCCATCGCGCGGCTCACCGAAGAGGTGGATGGCAAGGCCCGCTTCAAGTCGAAGCCGCCCGTGCTCGAGCGGCTCGAGGATGATTCGATGCGCGGGTATGTCGAAACCGGCTACGCGGCCTTCGTCGAGACGCTCCCGCCGGAAAACCGGGTCATCGCCCGCCGCTACAAGATCATCGATTCCGCACGGAAGGTGGTGGGCGTGGGCAGCATCGGCACGCGGCGTTTCATCACGCTGCTCGAAGGCCGCGACGCCGAAGACCGAATCATCCTGCAATTCAAGGAGGCGACGGCCTCGGTGCTCGCGCCGCATGTGAAAAACATTGGGGAATTCCCCCGGATCGAGCACGAGGGGCAGCGGATCGTGCGCGGCCAGAAAATGATGCAGGCGGTCTCGGATCTGTTTCTCGGCTGGGTGGACGGCATGCCCGGCACGAGCAAACAGTTCTTCGGCCGACAGCTGCACGACATGAAGGGCGGCTTCGACGTCGAGGCGGCCAAGCTGCCTACCGTCGAACTCTATGCCGACCTCTGCGCCCGCACGCTCGCGCGGGCCCACGCTCGCAGCGGCGACACCGTGGCGATCGCTGCCTACCTCGGCGACGACAAAACCTTCCCCGAAGCGGTCGAGGTGTTTGCGGTGGCCGAGGCGCATTTCGTGGCCGGGGATCACAAGCGGCTCACGGAGGCGATCGCCTCCGGCGGACTCGAGGCCGCCGACATCGAAGACGCCTGAGCCTCAGGCCGGTAGACGACGAGCTCCTCGAGCGTCTCGCTATGTCGGGCGACGCCGAGCGACGCCGAGCACTGAGTAGTCGTTGCTCTTGTAGTGCCGGTAGCGGCCCGGCGTGACCGTGGTCATCACTTCGGCGCGGCCTTCAAAAATGAAAACGGCTCCGCGGGTCGCAGGGAGCCGCTCGCGTCGCCGCTGTAGGTTTCGCCATCCTTGAGCGGGAGCCTCTTCACCGGCGAGCCGCCGGTGAAGTCGAGCTTCTCGAGCGGCACCCAGAACACGGTCGGGCTCGTGGCCGAGTCGAAGGCGAGGATGCGATTCTTCTGGTCGTGCACCGTCCGCCAGATCGTGCTCGCGACGTTCGGCTCACCCGGTGTGGTGATGCCCAGCGGCGCCGAGGCGTTGCGGATCACGCTGAACACCGACGCGATCGCCCGCGTGCCCGTGAGGTCTGCCGGGATCGCATCGAGGTAGAAACTCGCCCGCACGAATCGGTCGCTGGCACGGATCGTGCCCGGCAGCATCACGTCGCCCCCGATCTCCCGCCAGTAGGCATTCAGGGCCACATGCGCCGCCTGACGCTCCGGCTAGATGCTTGGTAGGCATGGTCACACAACGGCATCGCTTTTATCTCCCTCGCACGAAATCCGGAATCATCGTCAACACGTTCGAGCAGATTAGCAGGAACGCTGGCTGGACCAGTAAGGGCATGGCGTGAAGCCTGACCGGGGGGCGCCTGGTGCGCCTCGTGCAGCCTGCAGTGGTGATGGCTATACTCCCCGCCCTATGGACACATCCCACGCCACGGCCGACTCGCTGCTGCAACCCTTTCGCCTCGGCGATCTCACGCTTCCCAACCGCGTGGTGATGGCGCCGCTCACCCGCGGCCGCGCTGGGAAGGAGCGGATCCCCAACCCGCTGATGGCGAAGTATTACGTGCAGCGGGCCTCCGCGGGGCTGATCGTCGCGGAAGCCACCACGATCTCCGAGCAGGCCAACGGCTGGCTCGAATCGCCCGGTATTTATACCGACGCGATGGAGGCGGGCTGGAAGGCCGTGACCACGGCCGTGCACGCCGCCGGCGGCCGAATCTTCCTGCAGCTCTGGCACATGGGGCGGGCGTCGCACAGCGACTTTCACGGCGGCAGCCTGCCGGTGTCGGCCTCGGCCGTGAAAATCGACGGCGACGGCATCAACACGCCGCTCGGCAAGAAGCTCTATGAAACACCGCGGGCCCTCGAGACCCGGGAGATCGCCGGCGTGGTCGCCGACTACCGACGCGCCGCCGCACGGGCGCGAGCGGCCGGCTTCGACGGCGTCGAGATCCATGCCGCCAACGGCTATCTGATCGACCAGTTTCTGCAGGCGAAGACCAACCTCCGCACCGACGACTACGGCGGCAGCATCGAGAAGCGGGCCCGCCTGTTGAAGGAGGTTGTCGAGGCGGTCTCGGCCGAATGGCCCGCCGGCCGCGTGGGCGTGCGGATTTCGCCGAACGGTGTTTTCAACGACATGGGATCGCCCAACTTCCGCGAGCAGTTCACGCACGTGGCCACGATGCTCGACCGCTGCGGCCTCGCCTACCTCCACGTCGTCGACGGCCTCGCCTTCGGATTTCACAAACTGGGCGAGCCGATGACGCTGACGGAGTTTCGCCGGGTGTTTCACGGCCCGCTGATGGGCAACTGCGGCTACACGGTCGAGTCGGCCGAGCAGGCGGTGGCCGCGGGGCTCGCCGATCTGGTGGCGTTCGGCCGACCGTACATCAGCAACCCCGATCTGGTCGAACGCTTCCGCCACGGCTGGCCCCTGGCCAAGCCGGCCGACATGGCCGCCTGGTATTCGCCCACGGGCGCCACCGGCTACACCGACTTTCCGGCCTACGCCCCGGGCTGACGGCCCCGGCAACATTGTCGGCCCCGGCGACGCTGACGGTCGCCATGCGCGAAGGGGGCGGTTGCGGACCTGCACGCCTGCAACGATTGCCCCTGTGCCTACGGCCGATGCGATCGCAGCCGGCCTGAATGGACGAAGCCAAGGCAGCGAAGGCTTCGCGGCAACGGCGGGGGCAAGGATGCAATCAGTAGTGCGCGGCTGGTTTGTCGCGGCGGCCGTGACCTCGGCCGCCTTCGTCGTGGCGGCCCCGGTGAACGACCTCGACACCGTCGATCTCTCGTCACTCGACGAGATCGTGTCGCCCCGCCAGAAGGAGACCGTCTGGGACGCCGTGCCCTATGAGTCGGCGGGCTTGAATGACGGGAATGAGACGCGGTTTTATCTCACTGGGATGCTCGGATCCTCGTTCGCGACCCTCGATGACCCGCTTTATGGCTCGGTGAACGAGGGGGCCTCGATCAACCGGACCTTGCTCACGGCTGGCGGCGCGGCCGGCATGGCCTATGCCCGCGAGAACGGCCAGCTCCGTGTCGAGTTCGAGGGCCGCGGCCGCGATGATCTGACGCGGCACATCCAGCCGAATCCCATCGTCAACTTCGACTGGTCTGCGGCCGACGGCTGGTCGGCCATGGTCAACATCTGGCGCGACTTCGCGATCGACGAGCGGTGGCTGGTCTATGCGGGCGGCGGCATCGGTGCCGGTGGATACCGCTACAACTTTGACGGAAATATCCTGTTCGTCAATTTGAACTCCAGCGTGCAGGTGGCGACGTTTGCGTGGCAGGCTGGCGGCGGTGTGGTCTACAACATCACCGAGAGAATGGCGTTCGACGTCGGCTACCGCTTTTTTGCCCTCGAGCAGTCTGATTCGACCGGCACGATCCGCGTGTTCGACAATCCGGCCGGACGGTTCCCGCTGCAGCAGCAGTTCGTCGCGAGCGAGCTCCTCTTCGGACTGCGAATCTACGAGCCTTTCCGCACCTGGCGTTGAGTCTGGAACGCCGCACACGCCGCGCTAGCAGACTGTGGAACAAGTCTGCCGGAGCAGGATGCGACGATCGCCGACCGTGGAAACCCTCGGCGTTTCCACCCGTCGGCCAAGTGGAAAAAGGCCACGAAGGGCTTTTTCCACGGACAGCTAGAACTCGGCGGCGAGCTCCGGATGGAGCCGCTCCGTCCTCTCGTCCCCCTCGCTGGCCGCCTCCTCCCGCTCGACCGCGTCGATCGCCCGCAGCAGGGAGAGTCCGCCCCCCGGCACGATGCCCTCGGCGATCGCCGCCCGCGTGGCGCTGATCGCGTCGGCGAGCGCCTCTTTGCGGTTCTTGAGCTCGGCCTCGGTCGGAGCGCCCACGCGGATGATCGCCACGCCGCCGGCGAGCTTCGCCAGCCGCTCCTCGAGCTTCTCGCGATCGTAGTCGCTCGTTGCCTCCTTGATGCGGCGGCGAATCTCCTCGCAGCGGGCCGTGATCGCCCCCTTCGCCCCCTTGCCACCGATGATCGTGGTGGTGTCGCGGTCGACGGCCACCTTGGCCGCACTGCCAAGATCGGCCACTTTTACTCCGTCGAGCGTGACGCCGAGGTCGGACGAGATCAGCCGGCCGCCGGTGAGCACCGCCATGTCTTCGAGCATCTCGCGGCGGCGGTCGCCGTAGCCCGGAGCCTTCACCGCCACGCACTCGAGGATCCCACGGAGCCGGTTGACCACGAGCGTGGCCAGGGCTTCCGCCTCGACGCTCTCCGCGATCACCACCAGCGGCCGCCGCTGCTGCACGACCATCTCAAGAAAGGGAAGAAACTCCTTGAGGATCGCGATCTTCGACTCGTGAAGGAGCACGAGCGGATTCTCCAGCACCGCCTGCTGCCGCTCCGGATCGGTGACGAAATACGGCGAGAGCAGGCCGTGATCGAACTGCATCCCGTCCACCACCTCGATCGAGGTCTCGGTTCCCTTCGCCTCCTCGACCGTGACCACGCCCTCGCTGCCGACCTTGTCCATCGCCTCCGCCACGAAGTCGCCGAGAGCGGTGTCGTTGTGGGCCGAGAGGGCCGCGACCTGCGACTTCTCCTTTTTGCTGGCGACCGGCTTCGAGAGCGACCGGATTGCGGCGACGGCGGCCCTGAGTCCGCGGTCAAGCCCCCGCTTCATGTCGACGGCGCTGGCTCCCGCGGCGAGATTCTTGAGGCCTTCGGCGAAAATCGCGTGGGCCAGGAGCGTGGAGGTGGTGGTGCCGTCGCCCACCACGTCGCCGGTGCGCTCGGCCGCCTCGCGGAGCATGCGGGCACCGAGGTTTTCCTCCGGGTCTTCCAGTTCGATTTCCTTCACGATCGTCACGCCGTCGTTGCAGACCAGCGGGCTGCCCCACGACCTGCCGATCAGCACGCACTTGCTCTTGGGGCCGAGCGTGACGCGGACGGCGTCGGCGAGCGTGGTGGCTCCGCGGAGCACCCGCTCCCGGGCGTCGGAGCGGAACAGGATGCGCTTGTGGGTCATGGCACGGCTCCGCGAGGGGCGGCGGCCATGCCGAAGGAAGAACCGGAGAACGGAGAGAGGCGGGGAATGATACGCCGCAGGTCAACCGTCAGGCGGAGCCCCGGCGGAATCGCGGCCGAACACCACCCGGAGCGGAGCGTTGGAGTCGGAGGAGGGCAGCGGCACAAGTACGAACGTATCGGTGACGAGGGGCTTCAGGTCGGCACCCTCGATCACCTTCAAGCCGGACACCCGCCGCGGAAGGAACTGCACGATCGGCCGCCCGCCCCGCTGCGAGCCGTTGGTATCGACCGGCGCGTAGGAGCGGTCACCGGCGAGCGGCACGATGTCGAGCGTGAACACGCCGTCTTTCTCGGTGAGCGTCTGGCGAAACTGAAGCTCTCCCGCCGCCATGCGGGCTTCCCACGCCGGATCGCCGTAGAAGGCGACGACGTCGCGATCGAACCGCAGGCCGCGGTTGTCTTGAGCGGCAGCCTGCGTCTCGAGCCGGTGCACGAGCGCATGCTGGTTGGCGTGAAACGCCTCGCAGAGCGTGAACCGTCCGGGCTGCTCGACGAAGTAGTCGAGGCATCCCCAGCCCGCGTAGCCAAACCAGGTGGGCACCGTGTAGCCGATCATCTGGCGAACACCAGCGGAGTTCATGAACGCCACCGCCAGAGCGTCGGGGCCGTCGATGTTGCCCGCGAGGCAGTTGCCAATCGGCAGCCAGACCTTTGGGTTGGCCGAATCGATCGGGATCTGGACACCGGCGGTGTCGAGCCCCCAGAGCTTGCCGCCACCCGAGCGAAACGAACCGTTCTGATACGAAAACCCGATCTGCCAGTCGCGCTCGGTGGCATGGCCCGAGGTCACGAAGAGATCGGTGACGCCGTCGTTGAGCCGGGCCGCGAGGGCGGCGGTAGTGTCGTCGGGGCTCCGGGCCTCCACCGCATCGCCGCCAGCCATCTTTCGGACCATTCGGTTTTTCACGAGCTCCGAATACCACTCCCCCTCGACGACGCGCTCCATCGCGAGCGAGGTGCCGGCCGTGACCCGCTTCACCGCGAGAGGCTCGGCCTGCTTCGCGATCATGAGGGCATTGGCGGCATCGAAGCCGGTGAGGATGCCCCAGAGGACGTCGGTATAGGGATCGTCATCGAGCCGCCGCGTGAGCTGGTGCACCTGGGCGACGAAGTCGCGGGTCGCCTCCTCCGGGCGGGCGACGAAGCAGGCATGGCGGGGCAGCGACTCGGCGAGCGTCTCGACCGCCTCCTCCGGCGTGCTCTTCCAGGCGATCACCCGCGGCTCGCGGCCACGATGCTTGTCGAGCAGGGCATCGACCACCTTGCCCCACGCCGGATCGTCGCGCGTGGATTGGGAGACGACGATGCAGTAGTCGCCGGGCACGAGGGGGGCCGGCTCGTCGCCCGAGGCGCAGGTGCCGAGGCAGGCCGCGGTGAACGCGGAAAGGATCACGCGGCGGGCGGGCGGCGACTTCATGCAAAGGCCTTTCGCAGCAGGTCGAGGCTTCTGGGCACCGCGGTCGCTGGATCCTCCTGCCCCTCGAACTCCAGCGACACCCAGCCGCGATAGCCGGTCTTTCGCAGGATCGCCCCGACGCGGTCGTAGTCGATCTCGAGCGAATACCACTTGCCGCCGCCGAAGTAGGTCTTGGCCTGCACCAGGCAGGCCTTGGGAGCGATCCGTTCCAGCTGCGGGTAGATGTCGTCGAGAAAGTTGCCGGTGTCGAGGGTGACTTGCAGCCACGGCGAGTCGATCGCATCGACGACCCGCATCACGCCCTCGGCCGTACGGCCCAGACCCCAGTGGTTTTCGAGGCCGAGCACCACGCCACATTCCTCGGCTGTCGGCAGGCACGCTTCCAACGCCGCGATCACCCAGCCAAACGCCTCGTCGTCAGTATGGCCGGGGAGTCGCGGCTCGATCCCCTTGTTGGCCATCAGGTCGTCGAACGACCTGGTCGTGCCCCAGCGGCCGGTGTTGACCCGCATCGTCGGGATGCCGAGCAGCGCGGCGAGCCGGATCGATCGGCAGGTCATGAGCACATTCTCGCAACGGACGGCCGCATCGGGGGAGACGAAGCCCTGATGCGTGGAGAGGCCGCAGAGTTCGAGGCCGTGCGAGAAGGCCCGCCGCTTGAGCGACTGGAGGTAGCCGGGCGACTGGTCCCGCATCTGCTTCTCGAGGATCTCGACGCCGTCGAAGCCCATGCGGGCGGCGGTGTCGATGCAGTCTTCGATCGCGGCCCGCTGGTCGCGGAACTGCCAAAAGGAATACGTGGAGACGCCGATCTTCAGCGGCCGATTCACCACGGGCTCATCTGCCGCCAGGCAGGATGCGACACCCCGCGCGGCGACCGCGGCGGCGAGAAACGTGCGGCGGGTGCTGGAGGAAGAAGACACGTCGATTCAACCGGCCGCGACGGCCGCTCCCAAATCTTTATATACTCTTCGCATGAACATCGAACGAGTGAAGTATGTGATCTGGGCCGCCGACGCTCACGCGGGAGCCCGAGCCGGAAAACGGCGCCGAGGCATCTCCTCCTCGTCAGATGGACACCGGAGGGGACGGCTGGGACAATGGACGCATGAATGTCGATCATATTCTCCGCACGTTCGGCGACTGCGGTGTCGAGTATCTCTTGATCGGCGGCATGAACTTCCTGCTTCGTCATGAGC
Source organism: Planctomycetia bacterium (assembly GCA_021414115.1). Taxonomy (GTDB): domain Bacteria; phylum Planctomycetota; class Planctomycetia; order Pirellulales; family UBA1268; genus QWPN01. The sequence goes on along the minus strand of JAIOPD010000038.1, from coordinate 24,365 downwards.
CGGTGCTCACCTACGACATCGACTTCTGGATTCGCGACTCCGCCGAAAACCGCGATCGCTGCGACATCGCCCTGCGGAGACTCGACGCAGCCTGGGGCGCCACGGAACAGGACTGGCGGCCCGTCGCCACGCAGCCGGGGTGGCTGGTGCGGCAGCCGGTCTTCTGCCTGACAAGTCCCAGCGGGGCGATCGACATTTTTCGCACCGTGGCGGGACTACACTCGTGGGAGGAATGCAACGCGCGGGCCCATGCAGGCAGGACGGCCGGGGGCGCTCCGTATCGCGGGCTCTGCGACGAGGATATGCTCGCCTGCCAGTTGGCCCTCCCGCCGGGGCAGCGGCGGCAATCCCGCGTCGAGGCCTTGCACCGCATTGCGGGACGAGTCGGGCGCCCGGACGACACGATCACATGATTACGCCTGCGATCGGCTCGACAGCGACGGAACCGGACGATCTCGCCCAACGCGAACACGCGCGTCGCGAGCGAGCCTGGAACCCCGCCGCCCGCTGGCAGGCGATCCTGGAAACGATCCGCTGGGCCGAGGCCCAGGCGCACATCCCACGAAACACGCCCGCAGCCTGCATCGAGCAGGAGCGGCGCCGTCAGCCAGGATCTTGCCAGGCGGCGAACTCGATGCCGTTCTCCATGTAGTTCATCGCGACGGCCGCTCCCGAACCCTTCTATAATCCTCGCATGAACATCGAACGCGTGAAGTATGTGATCTGGGCCGCCGACATGGACCGTGCCATCGGGTTTTACCGCGATCTCTGCGGCGGCACCGTGCTCAAGCACAATAGCGTGATCGCGGAGGTCGAAATCAAAGGCTCCGTGATCGGCATCCACTCGGGCGGCGAGGGGAAGCGCACCTGGACAGGGCTCAGCTTCCAGGTGCCCGACGTGATCGTCGCCGCCCGTGAGGTGGTGGCGGCCGGCGGCTCGCTCACGCGGGAGCCCGAGCCGGAAAACGGCGAACCGCCGCATCTCGCGATGTGCGTCGATCCGGAAGGCAACGAGTTCATGCTCTCACGGAAACGTGGCTGACGGCGTGGCGGGCGTATTCCCCGCGCTGGCGCTTGGGGCTTCCTGCCGGGAGGGTAGGATCGGCTCCCTATGAAACGTCCCCACGCAAAGAAGCCGTTCAAGCGACCGGCACGGCCGGCGGCCCCAGCGCGTCCGGTAGCCGCGGCACGACCGGCGGCCGTCCAGCGACCAGCGCGACAAGAGCGGCCCGCACGGCCGCTCGACGATGCGCGGCGGCATCAGGCGAAGACCGAGGAGATGTTTCACGGGCTGCGGGCCTGCGAGGCGCTCTTTGCCAGGCGGGCGGCCGACGTGATCCGCGTGTATGTGACCGAGGCCCGCAAGCGACAGTTCGCCAAACTCCTCGACTGGTGCGCCCGCGAGCGGAAGGGCTTTCAGATCGTGGCCGACGAGAATCTCGTGCGGCTGACCGGCTCGATCCACCACGAAGGCGTGGCGATCCTCGCCAAGGCGATCCGTCGCTGGTCGCTCGACGAGTTGCTGAGGGATCTCGCGGCGCGAAAAGCAGTCGGGCCGCTCGTCTATCTCGACGGCGTGCAAAACCCGCACAACCTCGGCTCGATCCTCCGCACCGCGGCACACTTCGGCGTGGCCGCGATCGTGGGCCGCGCCGGTGAACTGCCCCCGCTTTCGCCCGCGGCGGTTCGGGTGGCCGAGGGAGCGGCGGAGTTTGTGCCGGTGTGTGACTGCGTCGACCCGGTGGCCGACCTCCGCCGGCTCGCGAAAGACGGTTTCCGGATCGTGGCCACATCGAGCCTGCGCGGCGGGCCGCTCGGCAAGGCGAAGCTCGGCGGTCGGACGGTGCTCGTGCTCGGAAGCGAAGGGGAGGGTGTGTCGCGGTCGATCGAGGCGGTGGCGACCGACTGCGTGCAGATCCCGGGCACCGGCGCCGTCGAGAGCCTCAACGTGTCGGTCGCCTGCGGCGTGGTGCTTGCCGAGGTGTGGCGACAAAATCACTGACGGCAACGCTCGGCACCCGGTCGATGTGAACAACAACGCGGTGCATGTTGCCCGCCCCGCGGATGACGGAAGGGCTTGCCCCCACCATGGAGCCGGCCTTGCTGACCAGCGAAGCCATGGATGGCGAAGCGCAGGCAGCACGGAGCGAACGGAGGCCAGGATGGCCGCAGTGAGCGTCCGGCGAGATGGCGGGGGCAAGCCCGACCCCACGCTCGGCGCTCTCGCTCCCACACAGCCTCAGGTCGCTCGCGTTTCACCACGCCAAAGCGGATCGGCGAACCGTGACGGTGCGAGAAACCCGATCGGATGCCGCGTGACGCCGTCGAGGGCGAGATCGGCGAGCACCTCTCCGACCACGCTGGCGAACTTGAAGCCGTGCCCCGAGAAGCCGGCGGCGACCACGACCTGCGGATGCGCGGGATGCAGCCCCAGAAGAAAATGGCCGTCGGGCGACATCGTATAGAGGCAGACTTCGTGTGCCGTGCGCCGACGGCCCACGCCGGGGAGATGTGCGGCGAGCCAGTGCTCGATCGTGGACTGCTCGGCGGGGTCGATCCGTCGGTCCACCTCAAAGGGATCGGCGACCACCTGGCCGCCGCTGTGATCGGCGAGCTTGAGGCCGCGGTGGTCGAGCTGCGGGAAGCCGTAAAAGAATCCCTGCGGCGTATCGAAGGCGAAGGCCGGGAGCGCGGCCGCGGCATCGGCTGTGAGCCCACCCGCCGCATACCAGAAGAGCGACTTGCGCAGCACGGTGCACGGGACCTCGGGCGGGCCGAGCAGTCCGCCGGCCCACGGCCCCGGACAGAGCACGAGCCGCCCCGCCGCGAGCGATTCCTTCGCCGTCTCCACCACCACGCCGTTGCCCTCGATCCGCCAGCCGCGGACATCATGCTCCGCTTCGATGAGCCCGCCATGCTGCACGGCGACCTCGGCATGGCCGCGGACACACGCCTCCACGGCGAGATGCCCCGCCTCCGCTTCGAAGACCGACTCCCAGTCGTCGGGAATCCGAAACGCCGGCCAGCGGGCCATCGCCTCACGGGCGGTGAAGCGATCCACCGCGAGGCCGTGGTCGCGGGCCGAGCGGAGCGTGCCGGCGAGCACGTCGCCCGCTGGCGGGCCGGACGAGAGCAGACCCGATTCCACGAGGAGCGGCCGGTCGGTCTCCTGTTCGAGGCTCCGCCAGAGATCCCTGGCCCGCCGCAGGAGCGGCACGTAGTCGGGATGCTCGAAATAAGCGAGGCGAATGAGCCGCGATTGCCCGTGCGAGCTGCCCCGGGCATGGCCCACCGGAAAACGATCGACCGCGAGCACGGTCGCGCCGCGGCGGGCGAGATGGGCGGCGGCGGCCGTGCCCATGCCCCCCGCGCCGATCACGATCACGTCGAAACGTCGCATGCACCGGCTTCCTGCCGCGGGGCCCGTCAGACCCGCTCGAGTTTCGTGACGCGGCCCGTGCCCACCCATTCGGCGACGACGATGTCGCCATTGGCCGCGAAGCAGGCGTCGTGCGGGTGCACGAACTGGCCATCGAGCCACTGCTCGGGCTGGCCACGGAGATTTTTGACCTCGTCGAGCCGCTCGACCGCACGGCCCAGTCGGGCCACGATCTGATTCTTGTCGTCCAGCAGCGTCACGCAGGCCTTGAGCTCTGGCACGAGCATCAGGTTTTTCCAGGTGTCGATGTTGGCCGGCAGGCCGAAGCCGGTGATCGTCTCCTTATAACTGCCGTCGAGCCCGAGGATCTGGAGCGTGTTGTGGGCCCGGTCGCAGACGACGATCGTGGGCTCGCGGCCCTCGCGGCGGTCGATCCAGATGCCGTGCGGCGTGTTGAACGTGCCCTCGCCCTTGCCCTCTCCGCCGAACGACGAGAGCCACTTGGCGTCTTTGTCGTAGCGATGGATCCGAAACGAGCCGTAGCCGTCGGCAAGCAGAAAGCCGCCGTTGTCGAGGAAGGCGAAGTTGGTCGGCAGGAATCCCTGGCGGTTCCACGAGGGCTTCGTCGAGACGTCTTCACCGGGGGCGTAGGCCCCCGACTCCATCGGCGCCTTGCGAAACCAGACGATCTCGCCGGTGGGCGTCATCTTGGCGAAGCACTTCACGCCCTGATACCCGCAGACGTAGAGAAACTCCTCGTTGCCCTCCGTGCGAACCTCGATGCCGTGGCCGCCTCCCTGAAACTCGCTGCCGAAGGCCCGGACGAACGTGCCGGCGGGATCGAACACGAAGATCGACGGGTGGTCTTTCTGGTTCCCGCGGCCCTCGTGGATCACGTAGAGATTGCCGGCCTTGTCGAGGGCTACGCCATGGGTGGTCTGCCATGTGAAGCGGTCGGGGAGTTGCGGGAAGTGGTGCTTCACGCGGAAGCGGTGCTCGCCCTCGCCGATGATCGTCTCGTCGGCAAGACGCCGAGACCGGGCAAACACCGGGGCGGTGATGGCTGTTGCGACCGCGGCCACGCCGGCCGTGAAGCAGCGGCGGGAGAGACCCGCCTCGCGAAACGAATGCGACTCGCTCATGAAACCCTCGCGCAGGACTCAGGGCCGGAACCGGGCCCAGATCCTACAGCAGCCGGTTCGAGCGGAACCAGTCGCCCGTCTCGCGGAGGCGGTCGTCGATCGGGGCTGCGGCCGCAAAGCCGAGCTGGTCGCGAGCCTTCGCGGCCGAGGCCGCCCAACTCCGGGCCGTGGCCTCACGGAGCTTGTCGCGGGAGATGAGCGTGGCCTGACCGAGCAGATTCCAGCAGCCCTCGATGGCCGCCACAAATGGCAGTGCCAGCGCGGCCGGCAGTCGGATGACGGCGACGCCGCGGCCGATGGCCCGCGCGACGCGGCGGCCGAGTTCTTCGTAGGTCGGATGCTCGCGGTCGTCGCAGGCATGATAGATACCCGACGGCTCGTGCGGGCAGCCGTTGACGGGCCGCATTCGCTCGCCACGGTCGGCAGCTGAAAGCAGCAGGCTGACGAGATCGTCGATGTGGATCAACGATAGTGGTACCGGCCGCAGCCCCATCGGCAGATGGAGGCGGGTGGTGTTGATCATTTGGTAGAGCGGGAGCATTTTCGTGTCGTGCGGTCCGAAGACGATCCCGGGCTGAACGGCGGTGATGGGGAGCTGCGTGGCCCGGCGCCGCAGCGTGACGTCGCCGGCGAGTTTGCTGGCACCGTAGGCCGAGACGGGCGCGAGCCCGTCGCGCTCGTCGCGAACGGTGTTGCCGTTGGGGGACGGCCCGGCGGCCGCGAGCGACGAGACATGCACGAGCGGCGGCGGTGTCTCGAGCGCCGCACAGGCGTCGGCGAGATCGCCGACGGCCCGCTCATTGATCGCGAAGAGTTCGTCGCGGCTGCGGGCCATGCACAGGCCGCCGGCGTTGAAGACGACATCGCAGCCGGCGAGCTCGCCCTGCCAGGCCCCGACGTTTGCCAAGGAGCCATTCACGAGCTGCACGCCGTCGCGGCGGAGGTGCTCGGCGCGGGAGGGATCACGGACGAGGCAGCGAACCTCGCAGCCACGGTCGAGCAGGCCATCAACGAGATGGCGTCCGATGAAGCCGGTCGCGCCGGTGACGAATGCGGTGTGCATGAGACGGTGATGTCCGGGGGTGCGGGAGGGCCACTTCCTGCCACGCCACGGCGTTCTTGCCGCCACAACAATTGCCAGCCTTTTGGGGGAATGCAAATCCCGCCTCGGACGACCGTTCGCGGCTTATTTTTGCCGTGGCTCCGCGTCGGGAAGCCCCAAGCGCGAGCGCGGGGAATACGCCCTCCACCCCGACCCGCTCCGCGGCGTCCTCGCGGGATGCCACCCGTCTACCCGTCGCTCGCGCTCCGGGCTTCCTTAGCCATCGGGATGACGAAATGAACCACCGGCCTCCATAATGCCCCGGTATCGGTCCTTCCGGCAGGCCTTCTCGATGCGGATCACGTTCATGCTCTCAGGCGGCTTCGCGGGGAGCATCCGGGGCTGCCGCCTCGACACGTCGACGCTCGCGGCCGCGGACCAGGATGAGCTGGAGCAGCTCGTCGAGGCCAGCGGACTGACGGAATCGTTCGAGCGATTTGCGGCCGCCGGCCGCGACCGCCGCCAATACGACCTGGCGATCGAGCGGGCCGTGCGGCTGGTGCGGGTGTCGTGCGACGACGCCTCCCTCCCCGACCCCGCGCGGCCGCTCGTCGGCTTCCTCACCAAGCGGGCCGTGCCGCAGCCGCTCACGTTTGCACTCCCCGAGGTGCCGGCGGTGCCGGCCGCGACGACCGACGGGGCGTGGGGCCGGTTCATCGGCGACGTGGTCGCGAAGTGGGGCGACGACGGCCGCGACATGACGCTCGTCGAGCCCTTCGCCTACGTCGATCCGCAGGAGGTGCGCTGGGACGCGTCGGCGGGCGCGGTGGTGAACGGCGCGAGCATCCCGCAGGCCTTCTGGTCACTGATCGGTGGGCCCTTCGCAGGCCGCTTCCGCAACGCGTCGGTCGTTCACGACGTGGCCTGCGAGTCACGCGACCGGCCTTGGCAGGACGTGCACCGGATGTTTTTCGACGCCTGCCGATGCGGTGGTGTGGGGCCCGTGCAGGCCAACACGATGTATTACGCCGTCTTTCATTTCGGACCGCGCTGGCGGGTCGAGGAGCGGAAGAGCATCGTGGCCGGCCGGCCCGAGGTGGAGCGGGTGGTGCACGACGAGACGCCGCCTCCCCCCACCGCGGCCGACGCGGCGGCCATCGACCGCTATTTCGAGACGCATGCCGTCGATGCGACGGCGATTCCGACGCTCACCATCCCGTTGCCGCAGGCAGGGCCGTGAAGACGCTCCCCCCCGTCAGCGTCGTGCGTCCGTTTCTGCCGCCAGCGGCGGTCGTCCACGTGGAGTCGCTGCTCGCCGGCTATGACCTGCACGTGCGGATCGCGCGGCCGCGGCGGACGAAGCTCGGCGATCACCGGCCGCCCGCCGCGGGCTGGACGGCGCATCGGATCTCGATCAACGCCAACCTCAATCCCTATGCGTTTCTCACCACGCTCCTCCATGAGGTGGCCCATGCAGCCACCTGGGAGCGGCACCGGCCGCGGCGGCGGGTGCGGCCTCACGGCCCGGAATGGAAGCGGGAGTTCGAGGCCATTCTCTCGCCGGTGGTGGGAGCTGGCGTGTTGCCGGATGAGGTCGCGGCCGCGCTCGCGCAGTCGATGCGGAACCCTGCTGCGGCGACGTGCAGCGATCGGGGGCTCGCGCTGGCGCTGGCCCGGTACGACGAGCAGCCGCCCGGTCGGGTGCGGGTGGAGGATCTCGTCGAGGGAACATTCTTCCGCGTCGATGGAGGACAGGCATTCCGGGCCGACCGGCAGGTGCGAACACGGCGGAAGTGCTTCGAGTGCGGCACGGGCCGCGAGTATCGCGTGCACGGCTTGTTGTTCGTCGAGCCACTCGACGCGGAGCCGGAGGTCACGGCAAAACCAAGCCGGCCACGACGGCGGAGGGCGTCGAGACGCCTCCGCCGCCGAGCCGGTTTGGGGGCGTGGTTCGGCTGATCAGCGGACCGATCCGCTCCGCGGGGCCGCCGTGCCGCGGGTGTGCCGACGGCGGACCGTGTTGCCGTAGACATGGAGCGGCCGATAGGGCCGATCGATTACGGGCGTGTTTTGGATCTGCTGGCGGGTCTCGCCAAACGTGATGATCCGGGGGTCGAAGCCGGTGCCGCTGGCGTCGATTGGCGAAACGGGGATCAGCGCGGCCGCAGCCACGGTGGCGATCACGATGGTGCGCATGGATTTTGATTCTTTCGATGCAAGAGACCGGCCTGCTTGGCGATATCGGTCCGCCGACGCGGCCAATTTTCGTCGACGACGATGCCCCGGGCGGCTCTGGCAGATTCCGCATGGCCCGTCGTCGCGGCCGCAGCAGGACCCCCCGAGAGGAGGATGCGCGGGGCCGCATGCCCGCGAATCGTGGTGTACACTGACGCTCATATTCCGCAGCCGCCACGCCTCCCCGATCCGCATGCCACTGCCGGGAATCATCTGGATCGCGGCCCTCCTCGCCGCAGCCTGCGGCCGCACGGCGATCGCCGACGACGAGGCGCTGGAGCCCTGGCCGCGCTGGCGGGGCGTAGCGGGAGCGGGGCTCGGCGGAGACCGGCAGTTTCCCCTCGAGTGGAAAGACGACGCATGGGCCTGGACGGCCGCGCTTCCGGGCAGCGGCCATGCGTCTCCGGTGATCCACGACGGCCGGATCTTCACGGCGAGCGCCGACGAGGCTGCCGGACGGCGGTTCGTCACCTGCCATTCGCTGGCCGACGGGTCGCTCGTGTGGAGCCGCGAGATCCCGGGGCCGATCGACCGCCATCACGCGCAGAACAGTTCCGCCTCGGGGTCGGTCGCGGTGGACGATGCCGGCGTCTACTGGATGTGGGCCGCGCAGGACGGACTTCGGGTGGAGGCCTGGACGCTCGACGGGCGTCCCAAATGGCACGTCGATCTCGGCCCCTACGCGGGCGAGCACGGTTTCGGTGGCTCGGCGACCGTCTGTGGCGACCTCCTCATCGTGCCGAATGATCAGGAGGGGGAAAGCTTCGTCGTCGCGCTGGAGACGGCCGGGGGCCGGGAGCGCTGGCGTCTGCCGCGTGAGAGCGGTAAGGCGGGCTACGCCACGCCGCTCGTGATCGAAGCGGCCGCCGGCCGGCAACTGGTGCTCACGAGCAACGCCCACGGCATCACGGGGATCGATGCGGCGACCGGCCGCGTGCTCTGGGAGAGCCGGTGTCTGCCGAAGCGGGCGGTGTCGTCACCGGTGGTGGCCGGCCCGCTCGTGATCGGAACCAGCGGGGACGGCGGGGGCGACAATACGCTCGTCGCGGTGCGGATGCCCGAAGGCGGCGCGGCCACCGTCGAACCGGAGACGGTGTTTTCGCTCGACCGCAGCATCGCGCCCTACGTGCCCACGCCGCTCTGCGTGGGGCCAAGGCTCTACCTCTGGGGCGATCGCGGCGTCGTGACCTGCGTCGATGCCCATTCCGGCGCGGTGCGTTGGCGAGGCAGGGTGGGAGGCACGTTTTCCGCATCGCCGATCGCCGTGGGGGGCACGATCCGCAACGTCTCGGCCGATGGCGAGGCCGTGGCGATCGCCGACGGCGACTCGTTCGAGGTGCTCGGGCGGACGGCGCTTGGGGAGGAGTGCCGGGCCACGCCGGCGGTGGCAGGCGGCCGGATGGTGTTTCGCACGACGGGCCGGCTCCTCGCCCTCGACGCCGCCGAAGCGAACCATCCCAAATGATGCACCGGGTCGATTCTTTTCTATAGACTCGGAGGCTCCGGCTCGCCGAAGTCGGATTTTTCTTCGCCAGGAACCGTATCGATGCACGTTGTTTCGCCGCGTCTCCAGCGTTTTCTTCTCGTGGTTGCATCGGTCGCGATGTCGGCAGGAGTCGTCGCACGGGCCGAGGCCACCGCCCAGTCAGCCGTCGTCGACGGCGTGAAGAAGGCGTCGGCCGCCTATGCGGAGGCCTTCAACAAGGGCGACTTTGCCGCGCTCGCCGACCAGTGGACGACCCGCGCCGAACTCGTTGAAGGGGGCGCGACGCTCTTCGGCCGCGACACGATCGTCGAGTCGATCAAGGCCTGGCGAGGCCGGCACCCGCAATCGACGCTCGAGATCGAGGTGCGTGACGTCGAGGTCATTGCCGAGCCGCTGGCCCGGGTGGCGGGTGTGATGCGGTTCAGGCAGAAGGCGGGAGACAAGCCGCTGGAGTCGCGATTCACCGGGCTGCGGGTGCGGGAGGGCGACACGTGGCGGATCGCGGAATCGCGGGTCATCCCCGCCCACAAGACCGCGCTCGACGAGCTCGAATGGATCCTCGGCACCTGGCAGGCCGAGGTGGCCGACCGGGCGACGATCGAACTCACGTACGAAAAAGCCCTCGGCGACTATGCCATCGTCGGCCGCGTGAAGATCACGCCGAAGCCGGGCAAGGCCCTGCTTCTCCCCAACGGCATCGAGGCGCTCGAGGTGATTCATGCCGACCGCGACGCGGGGCTGATCCGTTCGTGGATCTTCGACTCCACCGGGGCCCGTGCCGAAGGCTTTTTCGAATGGGACGGCACCTCCTTCGAGAAGGTGATGACCGGCACCCCAGCCGACGCCGTACGTGGCCGCGTGGCGAAGTGGGTGCAGGTGATCTCGCCGGCGGGCGAGGGGCGGGTGACCACGCACATGATCGAGCGTTCGATCGACGATGTCGAGGTGCCGGACGCGGCGCCGCTCAACTTCAAAAAGATTCGCTGAGTCGCCGCGACGAGGTGCATGGGCGTTGGGATGGGAACGAACAACTGATCCGGGGAGATGAAACGATGCGTGCAGGTGGAAGATCGTCGGGCCGATGGGGCCTCGTGATGGCTCTGGCCGCGGTGGCCTGTCAGATGGTCGCTCCAGCCACGGTGTGGGCTCACGGTGGCGGCGGCGGCCATGGCGGCGGCGGTGGTGGCGGTCGCTCGATGGGCGGTGGTGGTGGCGGTGGTCGCTCCATGGGTGGTGGCGGCTATGGTGGCGGAAACTTCGGCGGAGGTCGCGATTTTGGTGGCGGGGGTGGCGGTGATTTTCGCGGTGGCGACGTTGGCGGTGGCCGCGATTTCGGCGGCGGCGGCGACCGTGGCTTCGACGGCGGCCGTGGCGTGGATGGCGGCAGACTTGACGGAGGTCGCCCGCTCGATGGTGGCGGCAGGCTCGAAGGCGGTCGCCCGCTCGACGGCGGCGCGGCCCGCGATCTTGGCGGCAGCCACTTCGCAGGCGCGGGGAATCTCTCGCGGGCTGACTTTCAGCGGATCGCCGGGCAGGGCATCGGCCGGGACGGACTCGGCCGCGACGCCGTGCGTCCCTACTCCGCCGGCCGGCTCGCCGATCGCGGCGACATGATCCGCAACAACTTCTACAACGGCGGCTGGTATGGCGGCCGGGGCTGGTATGGCAACCACTTCAATGCGTGGTGGCCGGGTGGCTGGTATGGCGGCTGGGGCTGGGGCATGGGGGTGGGCATGATGGCCGGCCTCGCGTGGGGCGAACTCGCCGGCTGGGGCGGCTACGGCGCCGCACCCGTCGCCTACAGCTACGGCACGAACGTCTGCTACCAGGACGACGGCGTCTATGTGCAGGGCACCCGTGTCGGCTCCGCCGAGGAATACGCCCAGCAGGCTTCCGCGATCGCGGCACAGGGTGGTGCTGACGTGAAGGTGGCCGCCGACGACCAGTGGCGGCCGCTCGGGGTGTTTGCGCTCGCACGAGCCGAGGAGACGAATCCCAGCACGTTCATGAGCCTCGCCATCGACAAGGCCGGCTTGCTGCGGGGCACCTACTACGACGCCGTCTCCGACTCGACCCAGAACATCACGGGCAAGGTCGACAAGAAGTCGCAACGGGCTGCGTGGACGATCGGTGACAAGAAGACGCCGGTCTACGAAGCGGGCCTTTCCAACCTCACGCAGCAGCAGACCACGATTCTCGTGCATCGCGACGGCGGCAAGGTGGAGCAGATGCTGCTTGTTCGCGTGCAGGACAAGGACAAGGCAGCGGCGAGCGCGGGGGCCGCGGGTGGTGGTTCGGCGTCGGCCACGTCGGTGAAGCGGCCCGGGTCCGCTCCTGACGACGATGCCGATCCAGACGGGGCCGCCGAGTGATGCCGTCGCGGGGTTTCGCTGTCGCGATGCTGCTCGTCGGCATGGCGGTGGCGGCGTGGGGCACGACTGCCGCGGAGCAGCCGGCCAGAGCAGCGCCGGCCACCGCGACGCCGGCTGGAGCCGCGACGACCGCGGCCCAGCGGTTTGCGGCGGGCGCCTGGCTCGACCTCACGCATTCCTTCGACGCTGCGACGATCTACTGGCCCACCGAGAAGGGTTTTCTCTTCGAGGCGGGGAAGAACGGCCCGACGCCGAAAGGCTACTACTACGCCGCGAACCGCTTCGCGACCGCCGAGCACGGCGGCACGCATCTCGATGCCCCGCGGCATTTCGCGGAGGGGCGTCACACAGCCGATCAGATCGAGCCGTGGCGGCTGGTGGGTGAGGCGGCGGTGATCGACGTCACGCAGCAGTGTGTGGCCAATCTGGTCTACGAGGTGACGGCCGACGACCTCGTGGCCTGGGAGAAGAAACACGGTCGGCAACTCGTCGACGTGATCGTGCTACTGCGCACGGGCTGGTCGTCGCGGTGGGCGGATCGCAAGGCCTACCTCGGCACCGACGCGAAGGGGCCCGAGGCGGTGCCGCTCCTGAAGTTTCCGGGGCTGGCTCCGGACGCCGCGAAGTGGCTCGTCGAGCATCGCCGCGTGCATGCCGTGGGCATCGACACGGCCAGCATCGATCACGGCCCATCGAGCCTCTTCGGCTCGCACGTCGCCCTCTGCTCCGGCGACGTGCCGATCTTTGAAAACCTCGCCGGCCTCGAGCGGCTGCCGACGGAGGGGGCGTTTGTCGTCGCCCTGCCGATGAAGATCGCCGGTGGCAGCGGCGGTCCGCTTCGTGTGCTGGCCCGGCTGCCCGACGGCACGTGAGCGGTTGGTGAGAAACCCTTGACCATCCCGTCCATACCAAGCGAGACCCCATGCCCACCGCCAAGCAGATCGAAGCCGCCTACAAGCTTGCTCGCGAACGTTACGAGTCGCTCGGGGTGAACACCGACAAGGCCTGCACGGCGTTGGCCAAAATCCCGGTGTCGCTCCACTGTTGGCAGGGGGACGACGTCGGCGGCTTCGAGAACCAGGGCGGGGCAGTGGGCGGCGGCCTCGCGGTGACGGGCAACTATCCGGGCCGGGCCCGCACGCCCGACGAGCTTCGCAGCGACCTCGACGCGGCGTTGGCCGTCATCCCCGGCAAGCATCGACTCAACCTCCATGCCTTCTATGGCGAGTTTGGCGGAAAGCAGGTCGACCGCGATCAGATCGACGCGTCACACTTCGCCAACTGGATCGCGTGGGCGAAGGATCAGCGCGTGGGGCTCGACTTCAACCCGACCTGCTTCTCTCACCCCAAGGCGGCCGACGGCTTCACGCTCTCGCACCCCGACCGCGGCATCCGTCGATTCTGGATCGAACATTGCCGCCGGTCGCGGGAGATCGGGGCGGCGATGGGCAAGGCCCTGGGCACACCCTGCGTGACGAATGTCTGGGTGCCCGACGGTTTCAAAGACACGCCGGCCGACCGGCTCGCGCCCCGCGAGCGGCTGGCCGAATCGCTCGACGCCGTTTTCGAGAAGCCGCTGTCGCCGAAGCACAACCTCGACGCCGTCGAGCCCAAACTCTTCGGCATCGGCAGCGAGAGTTGCACCGTGGGATCGAGCGAGTTTTATCTCGGCTACTGCATCACGCGAGAAAAGCTCCTCTGCCTCGACGCGGGCCACTACCACCCCACCGAGACGATCAGCGACAAGATCTCGAGCGTGCTCGTCTACCTGCCCGAGATCCTGCTCCACGTGAGCCGCGGGGTGCGGTGGGACAGCGATCACGTGGTGACGCTCACCGACGATCTCCTGGCGATCGCTCGCGAAATCGTCGCCTGCGGTGATCCGTCGCGGGTGCATATCGGCCTCGACTACTTTGACGCCAGCATCAACCGGATCGCCGCCTGGGCCATCGGCACGCGGAACATGCTCCGGGCGCTGCTGATCGCGCTGCTCGAACCGCCGGTGATCCGCAAGGCGGAGAAGGAGGGCGACCTCACGGCCCGGCTTGCACTTCAGGAAGAGGCGAAGGGGCTGCCGTTCGGGGCGGTCTGGGATCACTATTGCCAGACGAAGAACGTGCCGGTCGGTGAGGCCTGGCTCGAGGGCGTGCGGGCGTACGAGAAACGCGTCACGGGGAAGCGGACATGACCGATCTCATGCACGACGTCGAGGAACTCGAAGCAGCGTCCTCGAGCGAGTACGAGCGGCAGCGGGTGCCGCGGAGGGCTCTCAAGGGGCCGAGCGCCTTCTGGGGCATGTATGCCGGCGAGCACACGGCCGGAACCGAGTTCATGATCGGCCCCCTGTTCGTGAAGTGGGGCGCCGATGCCGCGAGCCTGATCGGGGGCCTGTTGCTCGGCAACCTGCTGGCCGTGCTCACCTGGCGGTATCTCACCGCCACGATTGCCTGCGACCAGCGGCTCACGCTCTATTACAAATTGGAGAAGATCGCTGGCGGCCTGCTCGTCAAGCTCTACAACCTCGCCAACGGCCTGCTGTTCTGTTTTCTCGCCGGCTCGATGATCACGGTGTCGGCCACCGCCGTGGGGCCGTTCTTTCCCGCCGGCGCGATCGAGATGCCGACTTTTCAGTCGACGCTGCCCACCGGTCCGGCTTGGATCATCTCCTGCATCGCGATCGGCGTGGCGATGACGCTCGTGGCCCTCAAGGGCTACGGCGTGGTCGCCCAGGTGGGACACTACGCCGCGCCGTGGATGTTTCTCGTCTTCGTGGCCTGCGCTCTGGTCACGCTCGGCCGGCTCGGGACGACCGATCTGTGGGCGCTGCTCACGCCGGCGGAGGGGACGCCGCGGTCGATCTCGTTCGTCGGCATCGTGTTTTTCGCCTGGTTCTGCAACGCGGCGATGCACATCGGCATGGCCGACCTTTCCGTGCTGCGGTTTGCGAAGAAGCCGAGCGCGGGCTGGGCAAGCGCCTCGGGGATGTTTCTGGGGCACTACGTCGCCTGGATCTGCGCGGCGCTGCTGCTCATCTACTGGGTGCGGCAGCACGGCGTCGATCCGCAGGTGGGCAAGGATCCCGGCACGATGGTCAACGACGCCGTCGGCTGGGCGGGGCTGCTCTGCGTGATCATCGCCGGCTGGACGACGGCCAACCCGACCATCTACCGGGCTGGTCTCGCCTTCCAGGCCATGATCCCCGGCATGAGCCGCGTGACCGCGACGGTGCTCGCCGGGGGCTTGTGCATCGCGGCCGGCATCTTTCCCGCCTTCGCGATGAACCTGCTCGACTTCGTCGGCATATACGGCACGATCCTGGCACCGATCGGGGGGATCATCGTGGTGGACCACTTCCTCGCCGACGCCGTGGGCATCCCTCGCGATCCGGCGGAGCGGAGCGGCTCGGCTTTCAACATCACCGTGCTGGTCGCATGGCTGGTGCCGGTGGCGGTGGCGATGTGGCTCTACAAGACGCAGGGGGTGTTTGCGTCGTATCTGCCGCTGCCCTGCGCGATCGCCTGCGGACTGCTCTACATCCTGCTGTCCCGCTTTGCCGCACGAGAAGCCGTGCCCGTGCAGGCCTGAGCCACCGAAGAGAAGCCCATTCGCATGAAAGCCGTCGCCACGTCCGTCGGACTGCTCGCCCTCGCGGGCACGATCGTGCCCCCGGCGATCTTCATGGTGCAGTCGATCGCAGGCGGGACGGGCTCGATCCCGGCCCTCTCGCTCGACGCCGTGAAGGCCGTGATGCTCGTGTCGGCCATCGCCTGGTTCGCCGCGGCCCCGTTCTGGATGAAGGTGGAGTAGGACCGGAAGTTCGGTCGCCCCGGTTGCGGCGGGCGTTGTTCCCCGAGGGCGCCCCGGCTGGGTAAACTCTCGAGGGGTTTCTCTCAGCGATTCGTTCCGACCACGGTCCGCGTATGTTTTTTCATGGCAGCAACTCGATCAGCCCTGAACTCCTCGAACGAGCGAGTGACGCGATCCTTGCCCATCCCAAGGTGGAGGCCGCCTACCTCCTCGGGTCCGCGGTCGATGGACGCCTTCGCGGCGACAGTGACATCGACATCGCCATCCTGTTGCGGCGATCTGCGGTTCTCTCCGTCATGGACAGGCTTCTGCTGACCGCGAGTCTCGGAAGAGTCTTCGGGCGTCCGGTCGATCTCGGCATCCTCAGCACGGCAAATCTCGTCTATGCGAAGGAGGCGATCGCTCATGGCCGGCTCATCGCCGAGCGAGATCACGGGGTGACAGCGAGGTTTGCGATGCACGTACTTTCCATGTACGCAGGCCTGCAGGAATCCCGCCGAGAGGTGCTTCGTGCCTACTCCGCCTGACGATATTCTCCTCAACAAAGCCGCCGTCATCGAGCGATGTATCCGACGGATTCGGGAGGAGGCGGCGTCGTCGCCCCTGTTCGACGACTTCACCCACGTCGATGCCCTTACGCTGAACATCGAACGCGCCTGCCAGGCGGCGATCGACATGGCGATGCACGTTGTCGCCGAGCGTCATCTGGGCGTGCCGCAGAGCATGGCCGATGCGTTCGTGCTGCTCGAGCGGACAGGCTCGATTGAAGCAAGCCTGTCCGCATCGCTCCAAGGGATGGTGGGTTTTCGGAATGTCGCAGTCCATCAATACGAGGAGATGGACATGGGCGTGCTCCGGTGGGTGGTCGAATCGGGGCATCGCGACTGGATCCGTCTGGGGAAGGCTCTCGGAGTATCGATTCAGCCGTGACCGTTCGGTCGCCCCGGCTGCTTCCGTCGGCATGTTCGCTTCCGGGCTGGACAGTGCGGGCGGGGCTGTCGATAATGCTCGTCAAGGCAAGGCGCGGGGCACCGAGGGTGCCTTTGATGTGTTCTAAACGGAGGGAATCCGCCATGAATCGTCGCGCATCCTCTCGCCGCCAGAGTCGTTCCGCCCCGGCAGCGCTCGTCGCTGAGAGGCTCGAGCCGCGGGCCATGCTGACCGCCGATATCGGATCGGCCGTTCGTGAACTCGTCTGGAACGGCACACCCGTTACAACCCGCGCGGATGCCTGGATCCTGAGGGCCGACACGCCGGCCGTCGCCGTGCGCCCCGGGTGGAACGTGGCGCCGCTCGGACAGGGATTCTTCTCCGTGACGGCGCCCGGAGCCTCGGTCGCCGAGGTGAGTGGCTGGGCGGCATCGACCGCCGGCGTGCGATACGTCGAGCCCGACGCGGTGATCACGACCTCAGCCATCCCCAACGACCCGTCGTTGCGGCAACTCTGGGGGCTCAACAACACGGCCCAGACCGGTGGTGTCGCCGACGCCGACATCGACGCGCCGGAGGCTTGGGACGTGGCCACAGGATCGCGATCGGTCGTCGTCGCCATCATCGACACCGGCATCGACTACCGGCATACCGATCTCGCGGCCAACGTGTGGCGAAACCCCGGCGAGGTGGCCGGCGACCGCATCGACAACGACGGCAACGGCTTCATCGACGACGTCTACGGCTGGGACTTCGTCAACAATGACGCTGATCCCTTCGACGATTACGGGCACGGCACGCACGTCGCCGGCACGATCGGCGCCGTGGGCAACAACGGCGTCGGCGTGGCGGGCGTGAACTGGCAGGTCTCGATGATGGGCCTCAAGTTCCTCGGGGCAGACGGCAGTGGATCGACGAGCGGCGCGATCGCCGCCATCAACTACGCCACGCGGATGCGGCGTGATTTCGGGGTCAACATCGTCGCCACCAACAACAGCTGGGGCGGCGGCGGGCCCTCGACGGCGCTTCGCGACGCGATCGCGGCGGGCGAAGGAGCGGGCATCCTCTGCATCGCCGCGGCGGGCAACGAGGCGAACGACAACGACAGCATGGCTTCCTATCCGGCCAACTACGCGAGCATCGCGGTGGCTGCAACCGATGCGTCGAACCGGCTGGCGTCGTTCTCGAGTTACGGGGCGACGACGGTCGACGTCGCGGCACCGGGGGTGAGTGTCTACTCCACCACGCCCAACAACACCTACGCGTCGTACAGCGGCACCTCGATGGCCACGCCCCATGTGACCGGCCTCGTCGCGCTGCTCGCCGCCGCGAATCCGCAGGCGACGGCAACGCAAATCCGTTCGGCGATCCTCTCCACGGCGGTGCCCGTGGCGAGCCTCGCGGGGAAGGTCGCCACCGGTGGGCTGATCAACGCGCGGGCGGCTTTGGATGCGCTCGGCGGGACCACATCCCCGGAGCCGCCCGCTCCGCCCCCCACGACTCCCGCCCCGGTAGCCGACGTGATCGATGTCTCGCCGGATCCGCGGACGACGGCCGTTTCGGGCGTGGTCGTGCAGTTCAGTACGGCCGTGGCCGGCTTTGACGTCGGCGACCTGTCGCTCACCCGAGACGGGTCGGCAGTGTCGCTCGCAGGGGTCACGGTTTCGACGACCGACAACGTCCGCTGGACGGTCGACGGCTTGGCCACCGCGACCACCACGGCGGGCACCCATGTGCTCACCGTCGTGGCGACGGGAAGCGGGATCACGTCGATCGATGGCGGCGTGCCCCTCGCGGCATCGGCTTCGGATACATGGGTGACGCAGGCCGCGGCGATCGTCGATGCCGGCGACACGCTCTCGTCGGCGGCGGTGGTGTCGACCACGTCGGGCGAACTGCGGCTCTCGGGGCGGATCGGCGACGGCTCTTTCGGAGCCCGCGACGTCGACATGTATCGCGTGCGGCTCGCCGCCGGTCAGACGCTCGTGATCGATATCGACGCCGCGTCGCTCTCCGGCGGTTCGACGCTCGACAGCTACCTGCGGCTCTTCAACAGCTCTGGCAAGGAGGTCGCCAGGAACGACGATTCGGGCGGTTCCCTCGACAGTTTTCTCTCCTACCGCGCCGCGGTCGCCGGGACGTTCTCCGTGGGGATTTCCGGCTACGGAAATGCGAGTTATTCGCCGACCCGGGCAGGGTCTGGGCGGAGCGGATCGACGGGTGCGTATGCGATACGGTTCGCGTTCTCCTCGACCGCGGGCGCGCGGACGACTGCATACGGGGCCCGAGACACCGGTTCGGCCCACGCCGCGGCCTCGGCCTTCGCCGTCTACGGCGCCAACTGGATGGCCGCCTTGCCCGCGGCACCTGGGACTAGTCGCGGCCGTCGCAGCGTCTGATACGGCTTCCGCTCGGGAAGCCCCAAGCGCGAGCGCGGGGAATACGCCCTCCACCCCGTCTCGTTTCGCGACGCGGTCAGGCTCAGCCGCCCGGATACCCGTCGCTCGCGCTCCGGGCTTCCTGAACAATCGAGGCCACGGTTCGCGGATCCTCACGTTTCGGCTTTCGGGAAGCCCCAAGCGCCAGCGAGGGGAATACGCCCTCCAGCGCAACCCGCCCACGGCGACCCGGTGATCAGTAGCGCGGCACCGACGGATCGACCTGCTCGCTCCAGGCGTCGATGCCGCCAGCCATGCTCTGGGCCTGGGAGAAGCCCTGGTCGCGGAGCCACTTTGTCACCCGAAGGCTGCGCATCCCGTGGTGGCAATGGACGATGACCGGCCGGGCCTTGTCGCCGGAGAGGTGAGCCGTGAGTTCACCGACGCGGTCGGGCAATTCCTGCATGGATATCAGCACGGCGGCTTCGATGTGGGCGGTCTGATGCTCGTCGGCCGTGCGGCAGTCGAGCAGGAGCGGGACCGCGGTGGCGTTGCGGAGGGCGGCTGCAGCGTCGGTCACCGAGACTTCGAGCGGGAGGTCGGTCATCGGGGGCAAACTCCGCGAGTGAGGAAGAATCACACAGAAGACGTCGTGGGCCGGGGGCTCGTCGTCGCGGAGAGCTTCTTCCGCCGGCCACGGACGCCGGACGCGAGCCGATCGAGCAGTCGCACGCTGGTTTCCCAGTCGAGGCAGGCGTCGGTGATCGACTGGCCCTGGGCCAGCGGCTGGCCCGGTACGAGATTCTGCCGGCCGCCGACCAGATTGCTCTCCACCATCACGCCCACGATCCGGCCCTCGCCAGCCTCGAGCTGCTCGGCGACTGCGTCGGCCACGTCGAACTGCCGCTCGTGCTGCTTGGAGGAGTTGCCGTGGGAGGCGTCGATCATCAGTCGTGGCTGCAGGCCATTGCGGGCGAGCTCGTCGCAGGCGGCGGCCACGCTCACCGAGTCGTAGTTGGGGGCCTGACCGCCACGCAGAATGATGTGGCAGTCGTCGTTGCCCTTCGTCGACACGATCGCGGTGTGGCCACCCTTCGTGACCGAAAGGAAATGGTGCGGCCGCCGTGCGGCGAGGATCGCCTCGGCTGCGATCCGCACGTTGCCGTCGGTGCCGTTCTTGAAGCCCACGGGGCACGAGAGGCCCGAGGCGAGCTCGCGGTGCACCTGGCTCTCCGTCGTGCGGGCGCCGATGGCTCCCCAGGCGACGAGGTCGGCGATGTATTGCGGCGTGATCATGTCGAGAAACTCGCAGCCCGCCGGCAGGCCGAGCTCGTTGATCTCCACGAGCAGCTCGCGGGCGACTCGAAGGCCCTTGTTGATCTGGAACGTGCCGTCGAGATCGGGGTCGTTGATCAACCCCTTCCAGCCGACCGTCGTTCGCGGCTTCTCGAAGTAGACCCGCATCACGATCTCGAGATCGGCCGCCAGCCGCTCACGCTCGCCCATCAGCCGCCGCGCATAGGTGACCGCGGCCTCGGGATCGTGAATCGAGCAGGGGCCGATCACGACGACCAGACGGTCATCGTCGCCGTGAAGAATCGCGTGCAGCCTGCCGCGGGCCGCCGACACCACGCCGCCGACCTGCTCGGTGCAGGGAAGTTCGCGGAGCAGATGTGCCGGTGGAGAGAGCTCCTTGATCTCGTCGATCCGAAGGTCGTCGGTGCTGGAACGCTGCGGTTTCATAAGGGCAGGAGCGGCAGGGAGGGGAGGCACCCGTTATGGTACAGTCCGAAAGAGGTAGCGGGAGATGGCGGGCGCGACCCCGCCAAACGGTGTGGTACGAGTCATGAGCGAGGCGCGGCGATGGCACGAATGAAACGCGGGTTCAGGATGGTTTCCGGGGTGGCGTGGCGGAGCCTGGCGTGGGGCTGTCTTTGTGTCGGCGTGATCCCCGTCGTCGGCGAGGAACCGAAGACGCCGGCGGCCGGAGGCGAGAAGCCCGCGGCCGACACGGTCGTCGTGGAACGCGGTCCATTCGAGCTGGCCCTGACCGCGAAGGGAGCCTTCGAACCGGTCGAGTTCACGGTCGTGGAGTTTCGGCCCGAGTCGTGGTCGCAGCCGCTGGAGATTCTCCGCGTGGTGCCTCACGGCGGCCGCGTGAACGCCGGCGACCCACTGGTGGAGTTTGACACGGAGAAACTTGACCGGGCGATCACCGACCTGAAGCTCGAGTTGGCGGCAGGCGAGAAATCGCTCGAGGTCGCCCGCAAGGAGCTGCCGATCGCCGAGGCGACGCACCCGCTCGAAATGGCCGATGCCGAACGCCAAAGCAGGATCGCCGCCGAGGATCTGGCGAGGTTCGTCGCGGTCGAGAAGAGCCTGGCCGATGAGGCGACCCGCTTCGACCTGCGCGCCGCGGAAGAGCGGCTGAAATATGCCCGGGAAGAACTCCGGCAGCTGGAGCAGATGTACAAGGACAAGGATCTCACCGAGGAAACCGAGGAGATGATCCTGCAGCGAACGCGGTTTGACGTGACGCAGGCCGAGTTTTCGCTGAAGCGGATCGCCGAAGCCGTGGAGGAGAGGCTCCTGCTCGGTCTGCCACGGCAGGAGATCGAGGTGCGGCGGGCCGCGGAGACCGCCGCGCTCAACCTGGAGAGGATTCGGGGCACGCTGCCGCTGCAGCTGGAGCAGAAAAAACTCGCACTCGCCATGCAGGAGCACGAACGGGCCCAGTCGCTGCGTCGGCTCGCCGAGTTGGAGCATGACCGCGCGGCGGCGACCGTTCGGGCGCCGCGGGCCGGCATGGCGTATTACGGTCGTCTCCGCGAGGGGACGTGGTCGACCGCTTCCGTCGCCGCGAAGGCCGTCGTTGGGCACGCCACGCCGCCGGGCGAAATCGAGTTCACCGTGCTCGATCCCGACCGGCTCCAGTTTCGGGCCAAGGTCGAGGAAAAAGACCTCCATCTGCTCGCAGTCGGCCTCGCGGGCCGCGTGGAGCCGACCGGCTTTCCCAATACGGACGTACCGGTCACGCTCGGGCCGTTCGTTCCCGTGCCGCGGGAGGGATCGTTCGACGCCATGTTCGCCGTGGCCGCGAAGGAAGGGGGGCCGAAACTCCTGCCCGGCATGACCGGCGCGGTTCGCTGCATGGTCGCGAAGCGGCCGGAGGCCCTCACGCTGCCGAGCGCCGCGGTGTTTCGCGACGACGATGGCAGCCGTCACGTGTTTCGTGTCGGCGCCGACGGCAAGCCCGAGAAGCGGATCGTGAAGGTCGGCGGCACCGTGGGCGGCCGCACCGAGATCGTGGAGGGGGTCGGCGCGGGCGACCGCGTGCGGACCTCGAAGCCGTGACCGCCAGCAGCAGACGCCTCGTGGCGGCGCTGGCCTGCTTCGCGTGGGCTGAGGCGTCATTCGGCCAGGCCGTTCCGTCGGCCGCCGTGGAATCGGCGCCGGCATCGATTGAGCGGAAGTCGCAGCCGGTCGAGGTGACGCCGGCGGAACTCGACGCCGCGATCGCGAAGGGCATCGTCTTTCTCGTCGGCGTGCAGAACGACGATGGCTCGTTCGGCTCGGCCGAGCGGACCAAAGACCTCAACATCATGGCCGGCGTGGGCTCCCATCTCGGGTTTCGGGCGGCAACGACGGCGATGTGCGTGCAGGCCCTCATCGAGGAGGACGACGGCTCGCCGGCCGTCGCCCGCGCGATCGAGCGGGGCGAGCAGTGGCTGTTCGACCGTCTCCCCGATGTTCGCCGGCATGATCCGATGCTGATCTACAACGTCTGGGCCCATGCCTACGGCATCCAGGCGTTGGTAGCCATGCACTCCCGAAAGCCCGACGACCAGGCACGCCGCGAACGGATCGTGGACCTGATTCGCGGGCAGTACGAGAGGCTCACGCGTTACGAGTCGGCCCAGGGTGGCTGGGGCTATTACGATTTCACCGCCGGCACCCAGCGGCCCGCGTCGTCATCGACGAGTTTCGTCAACGCGACCGTGCTGATCGCCTTCCACGACGCCCGCGAGATCGGCGTCGAGCCGCCGGAGAAGGTGACCCGGCGGGCCATTCAGGCGACCGAGAAGCAGCTGCTTCCCGACTTCAGCTACCTCTACGGCTCGTATCTGACCTGGCAGCCGCGGCGGGGCATCAATCGGCCCGGCGGCAGCCTGGGAAGGAGCCAGGCCTGCAACCTGGCGCTGCGGCTCTGGGGCGACGAGCGGATCACCGATGCGGTCATCGAGGAATGGCTCGACCGGCTCATCGTCCGCAACGGCTGGCTGGAGCTTGGCCGCAAACGGCCGATCCCGCACGAGTCGTTTTTCCAAGTGGCCGGCTATTTTTACTTCTACGGCCACTATTACGCGGCCCGGGCACTCGCCGAAATTCCGGCCGCGGCACGGCCGCATTACCAGGACAATCTCGCGCGGATCATTCTCGACGTGCAGGACGCCGACGGCTCGTGGTGGGACTACCCGCTCTACAACTACCACCAGCAATACGGCACGGCCTACGCCCTCATGACGCTGCACCGCTGCCGCCGGTAGCATCTCGCGTCCGGGCTTCCCGGGCAGCTCACGTGGGCTGGCATCCCGGGAACGTGCGCGGCTGGCCGGTCGCTTCGAGGACCGAGAGCCAAAGGTCGCCGCTCGGCTCGACCTGGTTGCGATGGCTCACGGCCAGCGTGATCGGGATATGCACGAAGCGGCCCCGCCAGCGGCCCACCACCATCGAGGTGCGGCCCGCCATCGCGGCATGCACGGCGTTTTGGGCGAGGCGGAGGCAGTAGACACTGTCGAATGGATTGGCCTCGACGCTGCGAATGGCGTAGCTCGGATCGATGTATTTCAAGTTGAGCTCGACGCCCGCCGCCGCGAAGTGTTCGGCAATCCTGCCGCGGAGAAAAAGCCCCACGTCGTTGAGCTTGCGGTTACCCGAGGCATCGACCCCCGTGGAATGCTCCGCCATGAGGTCCTGCCCGGCCCCCTCGGCGGCGACGATCACCGCGTGGCCTCGGCTGCGGACCCGTTCCAAGAGATGCTCCAAGAACCCGTGAGAGCCATCGAGGCAGAAGGGAACCTCCGGGATCAGCACGTAGTTGGCGTCGGGCTCGGCCAGCGACGCATAGCAGGCAATGAAGCCCGAATGACGCCCCATCAGCTTCACGAGGCCGACGCCGTTGGGCGACGCCTTCGCCTCGACGTGGGCCGAGCGGATCGACTTCGTCGCCTCAGCGAAGGCGGTCTGGAATCCGAAGCTCTGGTCGATGTAGGGGATGTCGTTGTCGATCGTCTTCGGGATGCCGACCACGGCGAGCCGCAGGCCACGCTCGGCAGCCACCGTCGCGATCTGCATCGCACCACGGAGCGTCCCATCCCCGCCGATCACGAACAGCGCTGAGATGTTCATGCGTTCGAGGCAATCGACCACCTCCTGTGCATCCTGGCCGCCTCGTGAGGTGCCGAGGATCGTGCCGCCGTCCTCGTCGATGTTGCTGACGAGTTCGGGCGTCAGGTCGACCACATGGTGGCCATGCCGCGCGATGAACCCCTGGTAGCCGTTCTTGAAGCCGTGGATCCGGTGCACGCCGTAAT
>JAIOPD010000033.1 GCA_021414115.1 Planctomycetia bacterium | reverse complement strand
CCCACCACCATCGAAGTGCGGCCTGCCATCGCGGCATGCACGGCGTTTTGGGCGAGGCGGAGGCAGTAGACGCTGTCGAATGGATTGGCCTCGACGCTGCGAATGGCGTAGCTCGGGTCGATGTATTTCAGGTTGAGTTCTACGCCCGCCGCCGCGAAATGGTCGGCAATTCTGCTGCGGAGAAAAATCCCAACGTCGTTGAGCTTGCGGTTGCCCGAGGCATCGACGCCCGTGGAATGCTCCGCCATCAGGTCCTGTCCGGCCCCCTCGGCCGCGACGATCACCGCATGGCCACGGCTGCGAACCCGGTCGAGGAGGTGCTCGAGGAACCCGTGGGGACCGTCGAGGCAGAAGGGAACCTCCGGGATCAGCACGTAGTTGGCATCGGGCTCGGCCAGCGACGCATAGCAGGCGATGAAGCCCGAATGACGGCCCATCAGTTTCACGAGGCCGACGCCGTTGGGCGAGGCCTTCGCCTCGACGTGGGCCGAGCGGATCGACTTCGTCGCCTCGGCGAAGGCGGTCTGAAATCCGAAGCTCTGGTCGATGTAGGGGATGTCGTTGTCGATCGTCTTCGGGATGCCGACTACGGCGAGCCGCAGGCCACGCTCAGCAGCGACCGTCGCGATCTGCATCGCGCCACGGAGCGTCCCATCGCCGCCGATCACGAACAGCGCCGAGATGTTCATGCGTTCGAGACAATCGACAACCTCCTGCGCATCCTGGCCGCCTCGTGACGTGCCGAGGATCGTGCCGCCGTCCTCGTCGATGTTGCTGACGAGTTCGGGCGTGAGATCGACCACATTGTGGCCATGCCGCGCGATGAAGCCCTGGTAGCCGTTCTTGAAGCCGTGGATTCGGTGCACGCCGTAATGGAACGTCAGTTCCATCACGAGGCCGCGGATGACATTGTTGATTCCCGGGCAGAGGCCGCCGCAGGTCACGATCCCCGCCCGCATTTTTCGCGGGTCGAAGAAGATGCTCGTGCGCGGCCCGGCGGGCTCGAAGCCAGGCAGTGATTCCGCCTTCACCCCGGCGGCGGCCACGAGGCTCGCCGTGTCGGGGAAGAGCACGCGATCTTCCTCCTCGACGTAGTGGACGTTGGTCTTCCGGGCTTCAATCAGCGGTCTGAGTGGCGAGTCGATCCGGCAGGGGCCGAGGGAGGCAATGGCCAAATCGCTCATCGTGATCCGCGTGGTCATCCCGTGGTCCTCATGCCGGCGGCGATTCCCTGCACGCAGAGCCGGAGCAGATCCCGATGGTTGTCGGCCGCCGTGGCGTCGGCCTCCGTGTCGGCCCGGCGCCGGTGCATGAACTCGATCTGCATCAGATTGAGCGGATCGACGTAGGGATTGCGGGCCTCGATCGACCGCTGGAACCAGGGCGTGGTGGCGAGCAGTTCGCCGCCTCCCACGATGTCGAGGATCGCCTGACGGGTGCGGTCACGCTCGGCGGCGATCCGTTGCCAGATCCGTCGGCGGGCATCGTCGTCGACGGCGAGCTCCGAGTAACGCTGGGCGATGTACATGTCGGCCTTGGCCAGCGCGAGCGTGGCGTTGTCGATCGTGGCCTGGAAGAAAGGCCACTGGCGATACATGTCGCAGACGGCCTGCCATGCCCGGCGGTCCTCGTATTTCACCTCGGCGAGCGCCGTGCCCAGGCCATACCACGCCGGGATCATGCAGCGGCTCTGCGTCCAGGCGAACACCCAGGGGATCGCGCGGAGATCGTCGAGCGTCCGCTCTCCCCGGCGGCGGGAGGGCCGGGACGCGATGGGGAGGTTTTCGATGTCGTCGATCGGGGTGGTCTGCGAGAAGTAGCCGATGAAGCCCGGCTGATCGACGAGCTCTCGGTAGACCGCCCACGAACGCTCGGACATCCGCGCGGCGACGGCGGCCCAGTCGGGCTTCGGCTCCGTCCGCCGCACGCTCGACGCCACCATCGTGGCCCACGTCACCTGCTCCAGATGCCGGCGGGCGATCTCCGCGTCGTCGTACCGCTCGGCGAGCACCTCGCCCTGCTCGGTGAGTCGCAGCGACCCGTCGAGCGTCTCTGACGGGAGCGAGAGGATGCCCCGGGCCGCGGGGCCGCCGCCACGGCCGAGCGAGCCGCCACGACCGTGAAAGAACGTGAGCGACACGCCCCGGGCCGTGGCGGTCGCGTGAAGATTGCTCTGCGCTGTCTGCAGGCCGCAGCAGGCCGCCAGGTAGCCACCGTCCTTGGTGCTGTCGGAGTAGCCCACCATCACCATCTGGCGGTCACCACGGCCGCGGAGATGCGCGCGGTAGGCGGGCTCGTCGAGGATCGTGGCGAGGGTCTCGTGCGCCTGGGCGAGGTCGTGGATTTTCTCGAACAGCGGCACCACGGCGATGTCGGTCTCGGCGACGGTCTCGCCGGCGGCTGCCGCGCGGCCCTGCGCCCACCGCCACAGCCAGAGCACGGAGAGCACGTCGGCGGGGCAGCGGGTGAGGCTCACGATCGCGCCGCCGACGCTCTGCGGGCCGAAGCGGACGCTCGCCGCATGGAGCACGCGGAAAAGCCGGAGCGAATCGAGGGCGAGCGGCCGCAGCCGATCCTCGGGCACGTCGCCCACGAGTCCCAGCGAGTCGACGAGCATCCGGCAGCGGGCGGAATCGTCGAGCGACTCGTAGGCCTCGGCATCGGGCACGAGCCCCACGGCGGCGAGGATGTCGCCCATGATCTCGCGGTAGGCCCGGGCGTCTTGCCGAACGTCGAGCCGCGTCATGTGAAGGCCGAACGTGCGGACGAGGTCGAGCCAGGCCTGCGGTGGCGATTCGCCGGAGGCGGCATGATCGCGGGCGAGACAGTCGAGAAGGGCCGTGACGTCGGCTTCGAGGTCGTCACCGGCACGGTATGCCCACGAGGGTGCCGCCACGGCGAGTGACTCGACCCGCGACGATTCGAGGCGGAATCGCAGCATCCGCACCCAGCGGCGGTAGATCTCGTGAGGTGCGATCGGTTCGATGGCGGCCGCTAGCTCCGGCCAGCGGGCCGCGAGGTCGTCGAGCCGCCCGGCCAGCGGCTTCGCGCCGGCCGCAGTGTGAATCGAGATGGTGAGGAGATCGTGCAGGCGATGGCACCAGGCCACGTGCTGCGCGATCGCCTCGTTGCGGAGTCGGACGAGCGTCTGCGTCGTGATGTCGGCCGTCACGAAAGGATTGCCGTCACGGTCGCCCCCCATCCAGGAGCCGAACGACAGAAACGGAGGGACGCGAAACGCATGGCCGGGGTAATGCTCGTCGAGCGCACGACGCAGCGAGGCATGAACCTGCGGCACCGCCTCCCAGATCCGAGGCATGATCGAGAGCCCGCGGTCAACCTCATCGAGCACCGTCGGCCGCGTGGGACGGAGAAACTCGGTCTGCCAGAGAAGCACGAGCTCGCTTCTCATGTCGGCCTCGTGCCGCGACCGCTCCCGCGGGAGCAGATCGGGAGAATCGAGCGTCTGGAGACTCTTCCGCATCCGCCGGAGTTTGGCGCGGATCGACCGCCGCTTGGCCTCGCTCGGATGCGCCGTGAAGACGAGCTCCACCGACAAACGGTCGAGAATCTGCTGAACGTCTTCCGCGGGGGCGCCGAGCGACCTGAGCTCGGCGATCCCGGCCGGCAGCGATTCGCCGAGCGATTCGGGATGTCGTGTCCGCTCCCGGTCGTGCAGCACGCGGACTCGCTGCCGATCCTCGGCGATGTTGACGAGGTCGAAGAAGATGCTGAACGCCCGGGCCACGACCGTCGCCTGCTGCTCGTCGAGCGACTCGATCCGGGCCGCAAGGGCCGGCTCAGCGTCGTGGCGGCCCAGCCGGCGGTCCCGGCTCAGCGCCCGGACTTCCTCCACGAGGGCGAACGCCTCATCGCCGGCGATTTCGCGAATCACCGAACCGAGCATGTCGCCAAGAAACCGCACGTCGCGGTGAAGCAGTTCGTCGTGGGGCACGGGGGAGGATCCGGCGGAAGGAAGGCGGGCCGAACGGGGCTGGGTGGGGGCGGCGGAAATCATGCCATCTTTCCCCTGCAAAGTCCGCGCCGTGCTGGTGTCAGCCGGAAGAAGTCGCGGGCAGGCCCGTTCGTTCGGGAAATACAGTGATGACGGGAACGGCCGTCGGCCGGCCGCCATCGGCGAGCGGCAAGCGGGAGGCACCGCGCTGCCTCATCCGTAGGCAGTCGGCCGTCGCCGGTCCCCGGTATGCTGCGGACATGACACATCGCCGTCCGCCTCACCGACCGCCGTCCCTCGTGGTGTGCTTGCTTGCCTTGGCGACTCTCGCGGGTGCCATCGGGGCTGCGGAGGAACCCGTGACCGCGACCGGGCCGGCCGCGGCCGACCTGCACGTGGCCGCACCGGACCGTATTCGCCAGATGCAGTCCGACGCCGAGGCGACGGGCCGCGCGGCGTGGGGGCATTGGGGCGACCAGCCGGCTCGCTATGTGTCGTGGTCGAACCATTCGAATCGGCTGATCCCGGTGTATTCGTTCGGCATGACGCTCGACGCCGTCCGGGGCGAAAAGAGCGTCTACCGCGACGAGGCCCGCCTCCAGGCCCTGTATGGACGGCTGCCCGAGCGGTCACTCAATCCGGAGGCCGACTACTTCGACCAGACCGACGTGGCGCGGCTGCAGATGATGGCGGCCGATGCGGGTAAGAAATACATCGTGCTCATGGTCTTCGACGGCATGGACTGGCACACGACGAGGACCGCCGCGATCGCCGCCAGCGGCAGGGTGGCTTACGACGAGGGCCGCGGCAGCGGTTTTCAGTTCCAGGAGTATCGAGGAGCGCCGACGGACTTCGGACTGTGCGTGACCAGCCCTGCCAACAAGGGCACCAAGTTCGACGTCGATGCGCAGGCGGTGCTCAATCCGGGGGGTGAACTGGCCGGCGGCTACGATCCGCGGTTGGGCGGAGCGAATGCCTGGGATCCGCGGGCCAGCATTCCCTACCTGATAGGCAAGGATCGCGATCTGCCGCATGCCGTGACCGATTCGGCGGCGTCGGCCACCTCGCTCTGCACCGGGCGCAAGACCTACAATGACGCGATCAACGTCGGGGTGAAGGGGGAGCAACTCGAGACCGTGGCACATCTGCTGCAGAAACGCGGCTACGCGGTGGGCGCCGTGACGAGCGTGCCGGTGTCTCATGCCACGCCGGCGTGCTCCTATGCCCACAACGTCACCCGCGACGACTACCAGGACCTGTCTCGCGACCTCCTCGGCCAGCCGTCGATCTCCCATCGCGGCACCCCTCTGCCCGGACTCGATGTGCTCCTCGGCGGAGGCTGCGGCGTGCCTGGCAAGGACGAGAAGGACCAGGGACGAAACTACGAGCCGGGCAATAAATATGTCGCCGAGTCGACGCTGCGGGCGATCGACGCGGCGCACGGCGGGCCTTACCGGGTGGCCCTGCGGACCCCGGGCCGCCGCGGCGACGAGGTCTTGGCCGCGGCCGCGGCCGACGCGATTCAGCGGAGACTGCGGCTGTTCGG
Source organism: Planctomycetia bacterium (assembly GCA_021414115.1). Classification (GTDB taxonomy): domain Bacteria; phylum Planctomycetota; class Planctomycetia; order Pirellulales; family UBA1268; genus QWPN01. The sequence goes on along the minus strand of JAIOPD010000033.1, from coordinate 32,254 downwards.
GTTTTTCGGTGCGGCGGAGGGACACCTGCCGTTCCAGACCGCCAACGGCGATTTCGATCCCGCGGCCGGGATCGAGGCGGCCGACCGCGGCGAGGTCGACCCGCTCCGCAAGAAATATGGCTCCGCCATCCACTACACGGTGGCCGATCTTGACGAAAACCCCTCGCTCGCCGACATGACCCGCGCGGCGCTCGACGTGCTCGCGTCGCGGGGCAGATTCTGGCTGATGGTGGAGGCGGGGGATGTCGACTGGGCGTCGCATGCCAACAACATCGACACGGCGATCGGTGCCGTGAAGTCAGGCGACGCCGCGTTTCAGGCGATCGTGAAGTGGCTCGAGCGGCACGACGCCTGGGCCGACGCGGTCGTGATCGTGACCAGCGACCACGGGCACGCCTTCGTGCTCGACGAGCCCGAGGCGTTTGCCGGCGCGATCAGCCGCTGATCAGCGACTTCATCTCGCGGACGGCCTGGGAAAGGCCGACGAACACGGCGCGGGCCACGATCGAGTGGCCGATGTTGAGTTCACCCATGCCCTCGAGCCGGGCGACCGGTACGACGTTGCGGTAGGTGAGACCATGGCCTGCGTTGAGCTCGAGTCCGGCGAGCCTGACCATTGCCCCGGCCCGCGACAGCTTCACGAGCTCATCGTGCCGCTCCGCGTCGGTCGTCGCATTGGCATAGCAGCCGGTGTGGAGTTCCGTGGCCGCCACGCCGAGGTCCACGGAGGCGTCGATCTGCCGCGGGCAGGGATCGACGAACAGCGACACCGTGATGCCGGCGTCCTGCAGCCGGCGGATGGCCTCCTCCGTCGCGGCCCGATGCGCGACCACGTCGAGCCCGCCCTCGGTCGTGACTTCCTCGCGCTTTTCCGGCACGAGCGTCACCTGGCAGGGCTTCACCCGGCAGGCGATGTCGATCATCGCCGGGGCGATCGCGCACTCGAGGTTGAGTTTCACCTGCACTGTACGGCGCAGCACCTCGAGGTCACGGTCCTGGATGTGCCGGCGGTCCTCGCGGAGATGCACCGTGATGGCGTCGGCGCCGCCGAGTTCCGCAAGCGCCGCCGCCCAGACGGGGTCGGGCTCCACCGTCCGGCGAGCCTGCCGGACGGTGGCGACGTGATCGATGTTGACGCCGAGGGTGCTCATACCAGCCTCAGCGTCGCTGTCGGCTACTCCTTTTTCAAGAGCACGACGGCGTTGCCGCGTGGTGTGCGCACCTGCAGGACGACCCCCTCTGCGGCCGACTCCTGATCGATCGCCTTTTCGAAGTCGGCAAGGTTGGTCACCGGAGTCTTGCCGACCTTGCGGATGAGCGCCCCCGGCCCGAGTCCTGCCGCGGCTGCCACGCCGTCGGCATCGACGCGATCGATCACCACGCCCTCGAAGTCGGCGTAGGCATCTTCGGCCAGCGAGCCCTTGTCGCGGACCTCCAGGCCGAACTCTTCGGAATAGAAGGTTTCAGCGCCCCCTTCCGCCTCGGGCTTGACCCCGCGGCCCACCTTGGAAATGTCAGCCGGCAGTGGCTCCACGTTGATCGTGAGCGTCACCTGTCCGCCGTCACGAAACACGGTGAGGGTGTGCGGCTTGCCCATCGCCGACCGCTCGACGATCTCCTGGAGCGACCGCGTGCCCTTGACGGGCTGGTCATCGAAGGCGGTGATGATGTCGAGATCTTGAACGCCAGCCGCGGCGGCCGGGGAACCCGGCACGACATCGTTGACCAACACGCCGTTGCGATCCTTGGCGCCGAGCTTTGCGGCCATGCGGGCGTCGAGCGGACCCATCTGCACGCCAATGTACGCCCGCTGCACGGTTCCCTTGGCGATGAGCTGGTCGGTCACCCAGCGGGCGAGGTTTACCGGAATGGCGAACCCGATCCCCTGGTAGCCGCCGCTGTTGGACGCGATGGCGGTGTTGATGCCGATGACTTCACCGGCCAGATTGATCAGCGGGCCGCCGGAGTTGCCGGGGTTGATCGCGGCATCGGTCTGGAGAAACTGCGCGCGGCGGATGCCGCCGAGCTCGCGGCCTTTCCCGCTGATGATCCCGGCGCTGACGGTCGTCTCGAGCTCGAACGGGTTGCCGATGGCGATCACCCAGTCGCCGATTTCGAGCTTGTCGGAGTCGCCGAGCTTCGCGGTCGGCAGATCCTTCGCATCGACCAGGCGAATGACCGCCAGATCGCTCTCGGGGTCGGTCTTGATCTCGGCCGCCTTGAACTCACGACCGTCGGAGAGTTCGACCAGGACTTCGTCGGCGCCCTCCACCACATGGTTATTGGTGATCACGATGCCGCTGGCATCGACGATCACGCCCGAACCGACGCCCGAGCGGCCGGGCATCTGCCCCCCCTCGGGCATGTTGAACTCGAAGCCCTCCGGCAGCCCTTCCGGAAACATGCCCTCGAACGGGGTGCCCTTGAAAGGATTCTCGCCGCCGCCGCCGCGCCGCGGACCGCGGGCCGCCGCCTTCTTGGGCTTCGCTTCGCTCCGCACGACGACAACCGCGGGCGTCGTCATCTCGGCGGCCCGGCGAAAGGCTTTCGAAAGGGCATTGGCGTGGGTGATGTCGTCGGTGGCGGTTTCTGCTGCGCGGCCGGCGGTCGGGGCCAGCGCGGCCACGACGGCGGCCGCGGAGAGGGCGGCCGCACAGAAGACGCAGAACGTCCGCGAGGGACGACTGCCGCCGGAGACGGCGGATGGACGGGACGGACGCACATTCATGGTCATAAAAACACCTATGGAGGGGCGGTTGTGCCCGGAAAGTGTAGTCGTCTCACGGCCAAACGGCACCGGCCGGCCCAGAGGTCGGCGGGAACTGGAAAGGACACGTTTCCTGTCTCTACGAAGCAGGCTCCCGGGTGGTTCGCGGCGCTGCCCCGGTGGCGATCGGGCTGGAGCATCGCGTTGACAGGCGGAGGGGACGCGGCCTATTTTGCCGGTGAACCGAGAGACTGCATTCATATGGCTGGACAGGAGCATCAATCACCCATCGACGCCGGCGTTGACGTGGCGGAGTGCCAACGTCGGATCGGCTATGTGTTTCGCGACCCCTCCCTCCTGGTGGCCTCCCTGACCCACGCCTCCGGTGCCCAGCATCGCCTCGCCTCCAACGAGCGGCTCGAGTTTCTCGGTGATGCGATCCTGGGGTTCCTCGTCTGCGAGACGCTGTATCGGTTGTTTCCCGATTCGCTCGAGGGTGACCTGACGCGGATCAAGTCGGTGGTCGTCAGCCGAGAGACCTGCAGCCGGATCAGCGAACAACTGCAACTCATCGACTTCCTGATCGTGGGCAAGGGGCTCTCGGTGAACAATCGGTCGGTGCCGCCGTCGGTGCTCTCCGATCTCTTCGAGTCGCTGGTGGCGGCGATCTATCTCGATGGTGGCATCGAGGCCGTGCGACCTCTCGTGGCCCGCATGCTGGAGCCCGAGATCGGGAAGGTGGTGAGCGGCGAGATGGGCTCGAACCACAAGTCGCTGTTGCAGCAGTGGGCCCAGCGGGATTTCGGGGTGACGCCGACCTACGAAGTGATCGAGGAGACGGGCCCCGATCACAGCAAGAGTTTTCACATCTCCGCCCAGATTGGCAGCCGCCGCTACGCTCCGGCCTGGGGCCGTAACAAGAAGGAAGCGGAGCAACGAGCCGCGTCGAACGCGCTCGTCGAGTTGCAGGATGCGTCCTGCCGCAGTGCCGACTCGGGCCGGTAGCCCTCGGTCCGAAGAGCCTCGCCGCCGTGGGAAAGTGGCCTTCCGCGGGTCTGGTCTGCCGCCTACCCTCCGCCCGTCGTTCAGAAGGCAAGACGCCGGGACACGGTTCGCGTGGCGTTGGAGGTGCGCATGAAATCAGGCATCCGACTGTGTGGGCACGAGAGGGGCTGCCTGCCGGCGTTGGCGGTCGCGGCCTGGCTTTTCGCCGCGGTGTCTCATGGACAGCAGTCGGCTTTCGGCCCCACGGTGGCGACGGCCGTCCCGGTGGCGACGGGCTGGCCCGCCACTCCTCCGGCGAGAATCTACGTGATCCCGTTCGCCATGGAGCCAGGTCTGCAGGAACAACTGCAGCAACAGGCCGAAGCCACCGTGATCCCGCAGGGGCCGGTGAGGAAACTGTTCGCGGCGAGGCCCCGCGTGGCCGACATGGTCATGGGGAATGACCCCAGTCTTCCGGTCGGAACCACGATCGCAAAACTGCTGGCGGACGAACTCGCTCAGGCGGGATGGCCGGCGGTGTTCTGGAGTGAGCCCACTCCGCCCCCACCGGACGGCTGGCGGCTCGGCGGGCAGGTGGTCAGCCTCGATGACGGCAATGCCGCCGCCAGGAACATGATCGGTTTTGGTGTCGGCAACAAAAGCATCGGCATCGACGTGGCGATGTCCGATCCCAAAACAGCGGACGGTCAGGCCTTCTTCATCCTCGATACGTCCGACAAGGGCCGCAAGATGCCCGGCACGCTGTCGGTCGCAGCCGTGGCCGGATTCAACCCGTACGTCGTCGTGGGCAAGCTGGCGGCCTCCAGTAGCGGGATCGCCGACATCACTCAGCAGCGACGGTTGGCGGATGAAATCGCCAAGGCAGTCGCCGAGGCCGTCAGTCTTCACGCCGCGACTCCGGCGCGATAGCCCGGCGCTCCTCATTTGGCTCGCACTCGAAAGGTCTTTCCGCATGATCACCAGACTTCCCGCCTGCTTCGACTTCTTTCTCGCGCTTCCGATGCCGGTGCTGGTCCTGTTTCTCCTGGCCTACTGGGGCGCACTCGCGCTGGTCGTTCACCGGTATCTCGTGCCCTGGATCGCGGGCCGCGAAGGCAAGCGGCTCGGCAGGCTGGAGGCGGAGGTCCCTGCTCAGATCGGGCTCGCGTTCGGTCTCCTGGTCTCGTTCATCGCGATGCCGGTCTGGGAACAGCACAATCTCGCCCAGGAGGCGGCTCGGAGCGAGGCGGCGGCCTACCGCGAGATGGCCGAGTCGATCGAAGAGACCGGGGGCGTTGATGAACGGCCGCTGCACGACTCGGTGCGGAACGCGATCGGGTTCATCGTCACCACGGAATGGCCGCAGTTGGCCCATCTGCTCAGCCCTCGGATTACCGCGCCTCCTCTGCGGGAGCTGCGAGGCAGCATCCACGCGCTGCCGGACGGTCCGCTGCACAGCGAGCTTCGCGATCTCTATCGCAGGGCGACGGACGCCCGTGAAACGAGGTTGCGGATCGCCGCCACTCGTCCGCCTCCGGCCCGTTGGGGCATCGTGGGCGTGCTGGCCATGCTCACGCTGCTCGGCGTCGGGTTGATTCACGCCGATTCCCGGCGGGCACGGCGGATGGCGCTGGGGATGGTGGCGATCGGGATCAGCTGCTGCTTCGTGATCCTGTTCGCGTACACGCGGCCCTATCTCGGCCAGTTCGCGGTCGGGCCCGATGATCTGCAGATACTGATGGTCGACATGGATCAGGAAGAGTCGGCACCACAGCTCAGCAGGTTGTGATCGCCCTGGCGGCGGTTGTCCTCAGGCGATATCGGGGTCTGCGTCGGGCGAGTCGGCGTCTTCGAACTCCGCGTCGTCTTCCCACGGCCAAAAAAACATCTGGACCTGCCGGAGGATGACAGAGTCTTCCTCCTCGTCGATGTCCACCTGGAAGAGGAGCCCCTCAAAGTCACAGAGATCCTTCGGATCGACCGGGGTGAGCAGGACCGTGTTGCCGTCTCCCTTCTCCGCCGTGACGAATGAGTAGCGGGCAATGTCGCCGTTGACGTGGATGTCTTCGGCGTTCTCGAAAATGTCCGCTTCACCCTCGATTTCAAAATGCGGCATCGTCTCGGGATCCTTTCTGTCAGGTGGTGTGCCCAAAGTGGCGGGACTGTGGAAGGGTTGCGTGCCATGATGGGATTCGGACTCGGATGGTCCTGGAACCACTCGAGACGCCGCCGGTTCGATCCATCCTAGCGGCGCAGTCCGCGGAATGGCTCGTAGACCCGCAGGGCGAAGAGCATCTCGCTGGCCGAGAATCCGTGCTGGGCCGTCAATCCAGAGGGCACGGGCGGTGGACCCGACACCGGTGTGATGGAGATGGCGGTGTCGGCCTGCTCGGTTGCGTAGAACCGGTAGCTGACATCGAACTCGACGCGGTCAGAGAGCCGATAGATCACACCGGTGCCGGCCTGCCACGCAAACGTCGCGACGCTCGCCGATGCCGTGAACGACTCCGTGAACGGCCCGGCCGTCAGCCGGTTCGCGAGGTTGTAGTCATAGCCTCCACCGCCGATGCCGCCACCGGCATAGAGGGCGAGTTTGTCGGTGAGGGTGATGTCGCGCCAGGCGTTCGCCAGCACCGACCAGCCGTTGCTCGCCGACCAGGTGGCCGTGTTGGAAAAGCCCGGATCGACGATGCCTGCCCGAGCCGTGAGGTCGTCGCGGCCACGACCCTCGACCTCCAAGCGGAGGCGGCCGTTCTCGCGTTGGAACGCGTAGCCGGCGGCACCGCCCGCCGTGAAGAGGCTGCCATTGATGCTGCCGTCGCTGCCGGCATACGTCTCATGATAGGAGTCGGCGAGCGTCGCGAACGACGATCCGATCATGCCCGAGACGTAAAACGACGGGTCTGCCGCGACGCCTTGGTGCGGGACGCACGCGATGACCGCGGACGTGACGGCGCAGACGACGGCGCCAACGCGGCAGACATCCATGTCCTGTGACTCCGGGAGATGGCATCGCATCCGTGCGTCGCCGTGGAGTTCGATCGGTCGAACCGAGTCGGATCGCGATCCGACGGTGCCGTCGCCCAGAGAAGCCACAAAGTCGTCACATACGGCTGCCGTCGCAATCGCGGCGAGCGTTGCCACCCGCACCGCCGCCGAGGTCGGTGAAAGCCTCGGCGGCGAAGGGAAGGGATTCCCCGCGGGCCTCGACTTTCCCCGACCTCGGTTCCTGCAGCGGCAGGACGAGACTGCATTGCTCAGGCGGTGGCCGGCTTCTTGAGGAAGCTGACGATCAAGGGGAGGATCGCTCCCACGATCGCCGAGAGTCCGCCTGTGCCGACGAGGCTGTCACCACCGCCGACGAGCCCGGCCAGGGCCGGCACCAGCATGGGCAGCACCTTGCCGCCGAGGCCGCCGCCCACGAGGCCGAGCACCGTGTTGAGCATCGGTCCGAGATTCCGGTTTTTGAGCAGTGCGCCGACGATGTTTCCACCGGCGCCACCGGCGATGAGGCTCACGATCCAACTGATGATCTGGGGGTCCATGGTTGTCTGTCTTTCCTGTGAAGATGATCCTCGCGTGCCGAGCCTTCCGCCGGGCCCGGCTGTCGAGAGATGAGTTGCCGTAGCGACCTGGCGTGTCACGCACCGCACGGAAAAATTTTCCTGGACGCGTGCGGGATGGGGCTGCTCCGCGGAAATCCCCGCCCCCGTCAGAGCGGTGTCTCTGCGTCGCAACCCCTATACGGCTCCCACTGAAGCCTCGCGCGACCGCGGGGAATACGGGTTGCCTCTTGGTGACGCCGGATTGACCCTCGGCGCTGCCTCCGATCGGGAAGCCCCAAGCGCGAGCGCGGGGTATACGGGTTGCCTCTTGGTGGCGCCGGATTGGCTTCCCGAGGGGCGGGGCTGCCCGTGCCCCGAGAGCCGGACGCTCGCTCCGGGCATCAATGCCCTCCGCTCTCTGCACGCCGGCTGCGCTTCGCCATCCGGGCTGCGCTGGCCGCCGAGCCCGGCTCTCGGGGCACGGGCAGCCCACACGCGCGCGGAGTATACGGACCGCCTCGAGACGGTGCTGGAGTGACCCTCGGCGCTGCCTCCGATCGGGCAGCCCCAAGCGCGAGCGCGGGGAATACGCCCTCCACCCCGTCTTGTGCCTCGGTACCCGCACGCTCAGCCGCCCGGATACCCACCGCTCGCGCTCCGGGCTTCCCGAGCCTGATGGCCTACCGCGAAACAGCTCAAGAGGCGAAGAGGAGCCACCGCCGGCTCCGTCGGGCAGAAGTCCGTTCAATCCATGCAACACGATGGGGTACGCGCGAGGCTCACGTGTGACGCCCTATTACCTGGCGTGGGCCACGAGTTTCTCACCGACGGCATCAGTCGTCTCGTTGCCGAAGAGCAGTTGCAGCCAGATTTCCATGCCGACCATGAGAAAACGGAGATCCAAGTCGTGCCGCATGTCATCGACGAGGAGCCGCGTCGTCGCCGTTGACCACTGCAGTTGATCGGCCAGGAGTCCGTTCAGCAGGATGCGTTCGGTGCCGTCCGTATAGGCGTGCGGGATCGGAAAACCCTTCTTGCGGGCATGGACGACGTCACGCGGGAGGCGATCGAGGGCGACGGTTTTCAACGCCCACTTTCCCTGGCCGCGGCGGAGCTTGACCGGGCCGGGAAGATGCATGCCGAAGTCGATCAGGTGGTTTTCGAGAAACGGCACCCGCATCTCGACCGAGGCGGCCATGCTGATGTGATCGTGCCGGTGGAGAACCCAGGACAGGTGGTCGACGAGGTCGGCCAGGCCGGAAACGACCAGGGCACGGTCGGGAAGCCGATCGATTCCCGCGAGGCTTTCGAAGAGCCTGCGGGAGAGCAGCTCACGTTCGGCATCGACGGCGAGAGCCAGACGGGATCTCAACCTGTGGAGCGAACCGCCCATGCCGGGCGGCTGCAGAGGAAAGGCGCGATGGCGGGATGACGCACGTCCCCCGAGAGACCGCGGCACGACTGCCGACAGCCATGGCCAATCGCGCCAGGAGCGGTGAGCAGCGGCGTGCCACGGATAGCCGCCGAAGAGCTCGTCGGCACCCTCTCCGGTGAGGAGCACCTTGATTCCGTCGGCTCGGCAGGCGAGCGCGACGGCGAGCAGGGCGGGCTCGCTGCGATGGTGGGCAGGGCTGTCGAGATGCCGAACGCAAACCGGCCAGAGCCGCAGGTAGTCCTCGCGAGGCACCGCTACCTCGCGGATCGGGACGTTGATATGGCGGCCGACCCGCAGCGCCTGGGCTGCCTCGCCGCTGCCGACGGGGGCGTCGGCGACGTAACCGACCATGTCCGGCCTGTCGTCGCCGGCGTAGGCCGCGATGAGGCTCGAGTCGACTCCGCCGCTGCACATCGCGGCGATTGGGGCATCGCTCGCGAGATGGATGCGGACGCTCTCCCGGAGGTTGCGTTGCAGCGCCTCGGTGACCGAGCCCAGGTCGATCGAGCGGTGATTCCGCGTCAGACGATCACGATCGATCGCGGTCTCGACTTCGAAGTAACGATGCTTCGTGATGCCGTCGCAAGTCACCTTCCACCAACAGCCGGACGGCATGCCGGTGATGCCGGCGAAGAGGGTGTCGTGGGAACGTCGCGTGACGAGAAATGCCCGGCTCAGGGCCGCCTCATCGACCCTCTTCACCATGCGGGGATGGGCGAGGATGGCCTTGACCTCGGAGGCGAAGAGCAGATCCTCGCCGGTGTCCGCCACGTAGAGCGGCTTGATGCCAAGACGGTCGCGGGCCAGCCACAACGCTCCGCAGCGGAGGTCGAGGTAGGCGAAAGCGAACATCCCGTTGAGCAGGGGTATGGTTCGCTCCGGTCCCCAGGAGTGAAGCGCCGCGAGGAGAACTTCGGTGTCGGACGTGCCGACGAAGGCAACACCCTCTTTTTCCAGCTGTAGGCGGAGTTCTGGATAGTTGTAGATCTCGCCGTTGTAGGTGAGCACTCCGTGGCGGTCTGAGCTCAGCATCGGTTGGTGACCGGCCGCAGAAAGGTCGATGATCGAAAGCCGACGATGCCCGAGTGCGACACGACCTTCCGACCAGACGCCTCCGCCATCCGGCCCACGATGCAGAATGGTCGCCAACATGCGATCGACGAGGGCAGGATCGGCACGCTCTCCGTCCCGTTGCCGCCAGACTCCCACAATCCCGCACATCGGATGGCTTCCTTGGTCGACACGTGTGGTTCGGTCGTTCCTGACGGCCCAGAGGGTTGGTGCCCGCGGCCGGCAGTGAAGGAGGCTTATAGGTGCGCACGCCTCTCGTTGGAAGGTGAGCCTGCCTTTTCGAACTGGAAGTCGTTCCCCTACGTGCCCTGATACGGCTTTCATGTGAGCCGTGTTGGCGGCGGTCGAAAACGGCGACGCGGCGCCCCATGCCATCGCGCTCCTACCCGGACGCCTGTCGTGCGGGTCGTCGCCAGTGAGCTGCGGCTGGTGGAGTAGTGACGCCCACCCGCCAGTCCGCCTCGCCCAACTCCGAACGCACCGAGGAGATCCTGCAGACGGTCCGGTCCATGAGCCAGGAGGTTCATGAAGTGCCATGAATTCCTCGCGATCTGACGTCGCGAGTGATCAGCCCGAAGGGCATGACGGGTCACCCGGCGAAAGGGAGATCGCGGAAGGCCACCTCAAAACGGCACGTCATCCTCACCGGCCTCGGCAAGGGCGTCGTTGGGGTCGATGGCGTCGTTCGAGCCGTCATTCGTCCGTCCACTCGCGGATAACCGTTTGAACGAGAGGCCCTCGGCACTCAGAAAATATTTGGCCTCGCTGGCCTCATCCTTCTGCCAGCGGCGGCCGCTCAGGCGGTAGGTCACCTCGATCTCGTCTCCAACGGCCAGGTCGTCCACCGCGTCGCAGCCGTCCTTCACGAACTCGACGGGAATGAAGTTGGTGAACGTGCCCTTGGACTGCTCGAGTACCACCAGGCGCTTGCGAAAGCCCTTCTGCCCGAAGGCCTTGGTCTCCTCGATCAGGTGGACGACGCCGCGAACGGTCGGGTCTTTCATGGAGTGTTGGCCTTTGATTCTCTGCGGTCGGACTCCAGCACCGCTGTCCAGCGGGCTGTCGGGGCGAAAGAGTACCACACGCAGCCAACTGCGCTCGGCCGCAAGGCCCGGAGTCTCTGAAGTGCCGAACTGGAGAAGGCTCCAGCTTCCGTTCAGGCACATTTGGACCGCATCCCTGATACGGCTCCCACTTGATCCTCGCGCGCCCGGGCCCGGTGTGTTGGTGATCCTGCGTTGCTGGCGGTGAACGTCTGCTCGCGTGTGTTCGGGGCTACCATACCCCGCCGCCGGACGTTCGCTGCGGGCATCCTGCCCTCCACTCATTCGATGCCGGCTGCGCTTCGACATCCTGTCTCCGCTGGCCGCCAACGCCGGCTCCCGGGGCACGGGTAGCCCCTCACGGTCTCCTCGTTCGCCCAGAAGAACGACGCCGCAGGCATGGTTCCCTGCGAACCACGATCTTGTCGGCATGGTCATCTTTCCAGCTGGCGTGGGATCGCGGCCGACCGTCATCCGTCGGCATGGACGCAAGTCGATCTAGGATTCGCGGCCGTCGAGCAGGCTCTCGTCCAGAAAGCCATCAGGAGCCACCGGACGTCTCGTAAAAAAGCCATCCGATCGATCTGAAAAACCCGGTTGATCACGCCTGAGGATTAAGTGGGGTTCGTATGAGTCGCTTGTGAGGATTCCTCTCAGCAAACTCCCGGGCAAGGTTGAGACGGAATCGGCTGCCTGAACGTTCCGCGATCGTGCTCGCTGTCGCCACGGCCGAGGCCGCCCCTGATCGTCTACGAGCCATTCAGCTACCCGGCTGGCCCACTGGTGGGCGCTGTGTTGGCGTCGCTGCCGTTCTTCGCCCATCCGGCCTGCGGGGAGAGCGATGAAACCGGGTGTAAAAACCTTGCCCCACATGGCCTGACCGGCCTATGATCTGAAGAGAGGTTACGGCCGCCTATGTTTCCGACTCGTTTTCACGCAGGTCGGTTTCTGATCACCCTTGCGGCGGTCATCGGGCAGTTCATTCCCGCGTCGGCCGTCTGGGCGTGCGGCAAATCGTGCTGCTCGGCATCGGCGAGCCAATCCTGCTGCAAGCACATCCTGTCAGCCGAGCAGGACTTCGGCGCACAGTGTTCGCTGTGCAGACCGCAGCAAACCGAGCAGCGGCCTGCGCCGCCGTGTCACTGTCACCTGAAGGCTCGGCACGATTCGGCGACCACGGTTGAGGGGCACGCGGCGCTCGATCTTCAGCTCCCTGACCATTACGCAGTCGTACGGGTCTCCGACGATTCGGCAGAGGCATCTGCCGAGTTGATGCGGTTGGCTCTTGCGGCTGGAGAGACCATTCCCTATCGCCCACCTCGCATCGTGTTCGGGGTCTGGCGGAACTGAATCAGACGCCGCCTCCTGTCTGCCCAACGGCATGCGGGAGTGGATGTGCTTGCCCATGTCGTGTGTTGCGGCATGGCGTCTATGAGTTCAGTTCCCTTCGGTATGGAGATTCTGCGATGAAAAGTCTGATCCTGTGGGCGTCGCTTGCCGTCGTCCCATTCGGTGCTGCGGCGGTCAGCGTGAGCAACGCGGGCTGCCCCAAGTGTGACTGCTGCGGTTGCTGTGAGACCGGCGAGTGCACGTGCAAGGCATGCACCTGCGAATGCTGCGTCGACGGCTGTGACCGTGCCAGTGCGACGTCTGCTTGCTGCAAGAGCAACCAGTAGTCGCAACTGGGAGGCGTTGTGAATGACGCATCGGGGGGCCAGCAGCCCCCCGATGCTATTTCAACTCACCCCTGGCTCCCGCACACCCCGACCCCTCGTTGCTACCCGCTGACGTCACGCTCGCGCCGGACGTGCAGAGTCTCGTCGCGATCCGCTTCCGATGGGTCTGGACCATGTGCTCCGAGAGCCCGAGTCGCTCCGCGATCTCGCGGGTGGTCAACCCGTCGCCGATCAAGCCGAAGACCTCGGCCTCGCGTTCCGTAAGAGCCTGCGTCGAGGTGTTTTGGCTGGATGCCGGCCGCGTTTCCGAACCCGTCAGATCATCGAGTTCGCAGCGGAGCGAATCGAACGCATCGTCCTTGCTGATCAGGGCCTGGAGATTCGGGTTCAACCAGGTTGGGCAGACGAAGTCGCTCGTCTGGCCGGTCACAACGAGCACCCGTCCGCGCGGATTGAGGTCGATGAATCGTCGCGCGACGCCGTTTTCAACCGCCGTCAACACCTGTGGCAGTACGACTTCCGCTGGCACGTGGGTGACCGCACGACCGTGCTCTCCACGGCCTGGAGTAGCGACCTCGCCATCGCATTCTTGCGTAACGAATCATAGCGATTATGATTCACTTTGTTACGAGAAATGAGGTGGTGATTGGCTGATGACCGGACGGCCGTGATCGAGCAGATCCAGGGCATGGTGGTGTCGTTGGTCGCCACGCACCCTGTCGGTGCGGGGCTCTGTCTCGTGGGCGGGTTCCGGTACCGATTTCTCGACAATGGCGCCCGGCGTTCGGTCGATATCGACTACCACTGGGATGGCGACCTGGCCGACAAGCAAACCCAGCTCATCCGGCTCTTCGAGCGGCGGCTGCTGCCCGACGTGCGGCGGCGGCTGGGCCTTGATGGAAGCGTGGCCGCACCGCGCGGAGGGGCCGTGGAGTCGGTCGCCACGGCAGTGGTGGACCTGGCGTTCTGGAACCTGGGTTCAACACTGGGCCGGATCGAGATCCCTGTGGACATCATCCGCATCGAGTGCCTCGACTCACCTACGGTGCGGACAGCCGGTGGTGTGGTGTACCGGACGGCATCCGACGCCGACATGCTCGAGGCGAAGGCGATCGCCGTCGTCAGTCGCACGTTTCTCGAATACCGCGATCTCGTCGATCTCTTCCTGTTTGCGAGCCATGCGGCTCCCGATGCTCACCCACGGCTTGCAGAGAAATGTCGGCGGCTGAATATCGACGCCTCTCGCGTCGCTGCCCGCCTCGATGACCTGGCTACGGCAGGTGGTCATCACGCCGCTGGCATCGACGCCGTCGTCAGCCAACAGCTCGATCCGGAAGCAGCCGCAGCGCTCGCCGCGGCAGGCGGTGGTCGGATCGTGCTGGAGGCCGTGCGGCAGCTGCTCGAGACGCTGTTTGGTCGGAGTCGCGAGGCGTCGTCATGAGGAGGCTGCCATGAAGACGGTTGCGTGGCTGCACTTTCTGTCGCGGCAGCAGCGGCAGCACGGGAAGGGGATCTTCACGTGCACGGAACTGGCGAACGTCGCCGATGCGTCGCCGGCAGTCATCAACGTCGAGCTGGGGCGGCTGGTAAGGCAGGGCGTCATTCGGCGCTACGCGCCGGGCAGATATGGTCTGCCCGAAGGCGTGGCGGTGGAAGAACTCGTGGCGAGCATCGACCCCGACGCCTACGTCACGGGAGCATACGCCCTTTTTCAGCACGGATACATCACCCAGATCCCGCAGGAGATCGACTGCTTCACGCAGCGCCGGCACAATCGCTCCCGCCGCCGTGCGACGCCCTTCGGCACGCTGGTGTTCATCTGTGCGAGCCCGCGGGTCTACTCGTGGCCACAGGGCGCGGTCGCCGACGCGGCCCAGGCGGTCTGCGACCTCGTCTGCGTGCTCCGCCGCCGCGGGCTCGCGCCACGAAGCCTCTACACGTTTCGGAGGCTTGACTCGCTGGAGATCTCCGCCGATCTGCTCGCCCGGTATCCGCGAACCGTCTGCGAGGAGGTGCAGCGGCTTGGGGTAGCCAAAAGCAGCAGAGGCGGATTGTGAGATAAAGCCACACCCCTTCTATAAATGCCGGGCGGACCAGGCGGGCGTGATCGACGGGTTAGCGTGAAGGGCCAGTCACCTGCCGCCCGCTATGTGAAGTTCAGCGCGGGCTAAGAAGAGAAAGACCTAGAGAAGGAATCGAATCGGTTCCGCAGTTTTGCCGAGGTCGGTTCGCGAAAGTGCGGAACTGGGTCGGCATGGGGGCGGAGGTTGGCGCGAGAGCCACTCGGCCCGACAAGTAGATCGCTGAGATGTCCGACCGGTTCGGTGGCAGGCGATCTTGTCACGAACGCCGCAGTGGTCTTCAAACGTTCCGACGACGTGTCTTATTCCGGCGCCATCAGCGGCACCGGCACGGTCACGAAGCAGGGCGCTGGCAATCTCGTCCTGGCTGGCACGAGTAGCCACACCGGCACCACCTCCGTCGCCGCGGGCCGGCTGTCGGTCAACGGGGTCCTGAGCGAGTCGGCCGTGATGGTCCTCGCCGCGGCCGAGCTCGGCGGCTCGGGCCGAACTGCTCGCCGTCTGCTCCTTCAATCTGGGAGTTCTTTCACGGCGGGCGAGAATCCTGCGGGCCAGTATCGCCCTGGCAGCCTGCAGCGTGCTCCTCGTGGCCGTGCTCGTGATCATGCTGTTCTGCGGTGCGCTCTTCAGGCTCGAGATCGCAGGTGTGATCGTCGCGCTCTTCGTCGGGTGCATGTGCTCCATGATCGGATCGCTCGTGTTCTTTATCCGGGACATGAATCTGTCCTTGAAGGCTCCATGGCTGGATTTCCCGAGGCAGAGCCGCGGCATTTTGAATGGCGGGCGAAACGGCTCAGCCTATTTAGCCACTTCCATACCTCGCCCCAGCACCCAGCTCTCGGCCTCGAGACCGGCGATGCCCGGGGCCATGGATGGCCCGGCGGGCGTAAAGTGGCGAGGACAGGAACCGAACAAACGTGGTTTCACTCGGGAAAGCAGGGGGTCGAGTCTGTCTGCGACGCAGAATGCGACGCAATTTCACCCGATCGGATCAAGCTGCTTGCACAGGCGGTGGCCCTCATAGCGGGCATGGCGATCTCGGAGGACGAGCGGGTGGCTGTGCTGGCAAGGCTCACGGCCGCTACCGCGTCCACGATGGTAGCGCTACCAACTGGTAGAGCGACTATAAATCGCCTGCGCAGGCATCACGGCAAAAGTCGGCAACCCATGACTACCGTTCAAGAAATTGAAAAAGCGATTGAGGCGTTGCCCCTCGCTGATCAACTTCGGCTGTATCGTGACCTGCCACACTTGATTGGCAGCGCACCGGAAGAACTCGACTGGCAGCGACTGGCCATCGAAGAGTTCTTCAAGGACGACTCCCCGGACGACTCGGTGTATGACAGCATTTAGGGTTGGGGAAGTAGTGTCCGTAGAGTTTCCCTTCACGGACATGCAGTGACGGAAGCGGCGGCCTGGCGTAGTGTTGGCAATCGATTCCAACGATCTTCTGCTGGCCCGGATCACGACGCACGAGCCGCGTGATCCGTTTGATGTTCCGCTCCAGGGATGGGCCGAGATCGGTCTCCCGAAGCCGTCGACCGCCAGGCCAATTCAGCGCCCGCGAATATTCGCCCTCGCGATCCGACGACAGGCACCGACCGAAAGCCCACTGGCGTAGAGTCCCTATCTTGTCGCCCGCAGTGGTAGTCGCGGGACGCCGCCAAAAAAACAGCCGGCAGGGGCCATGGATGGCCCGGCTACGCAAGATTGCTCGCCTGGAGGGCGAGCTCCGCGCATGAAAATGCCCGCCGGGGCCATGGATGGCCCGGCGGGCGTAAAGTGGCGGGGACAGGATTCGAACCTGCGACCTCGAGGTTATGAGCCTCGCGAGCTACCGGGCTGCTCCACCCCGCGACAGTATTGGGTGGTCAAATCGCCATGGATGACGTATCCGACGAATCAACTGTTCGGAATAATACACGCTCGGCGCACGAAAAAGAAGCCCGGAGTGGAACTCTCGGCATAACCCCACTGTTTTGCAGGCCGCACGGATGAATCCGCAGCCCCCGCCGCCACCGCGTGGTCTTTCCGCCACCGGTGGACAGGGCCGCACGACGCTCGTCGGCGGTTTGCCGTGGGCTGCACCGCCGGTGCCCGACGGCGCGGTGCCGGGCATGCCGGTGGTTTCGGACGATCTGTCGCGCCGCGATGGCGATGAGCCAGCCGGCCCCGCGAGTTTTCCCGCCCGCCTCGACGAACTGGTGCGGCGGAGTCCACCGCTGACCGCGAGCCTCATCGTGCATGTCATCGCGTTGCTCGCGCTGGCGCTCTGGGTCGTGCGTGTGCGGAAGCCGGAGCGACCGGTGCTCGACCTGTCGTTCGCGTCCACCGAGGTCGTCGAGGCCCCCGACCCCGGCGTGCAAATCGTGCCGCAGCCCGAACCGGTCGAGGAGCCCGAGCCCGAGGAGGTGAAGACGGAGGAGCCGCCCGTCGAGGATCCGATCGCGGCGCCGCCGGCCATTGCCGAACCGATCGAAGCCCCGGGGGCCGCCACCGCGGAGGCCACGGCGCCGGTCGTGGGCTCACTCCTCGACGGCCGCAACATCGGCCGCCGCGAGGCGCTGGTCAACGCGTTTGGTGGCAGCGACGCGACGGAGGCGGCCGTGGCCCGTGCGCTCGAGTGGCTCGCCAAGCAGCAGGACAGGAAGGACGGGCTCTGGAGCCTCCAGGGGCCATACGTTGACGGCGGGTCGCAGGAGAACCGGCTCGCGGCGACGGCGATGGCGCTGCTCGCCTTCCAAGGCGCCGGCAACACGCCGCGCGAGGGAAAGCACAAGGCCGTCGTGGCGAAGGGCTGGAAGGCACTCGTCGCCAGGCAACTGCCCGACGGCCATTTCGATTTCAGCCCCCCGATTCCCTCGCACCATGCGCTCTACTCGCATGCGCAGGCCACGATCGCTGCCTGCGAACTCTTCGGGATGACGAAGAACGCATTTCACGCGGAGCCGGCCCGCCGTGCGTTGGCCTACGCGGTGGCGGCGCAGGGCCGCAATGGGGCGTGGCGCTACCAGCCTCGCGAAGACGGCGACATGTCGGTGACGGGCTGGTACATGATGGCGCTCAAGAGCGGCGAGATGGCCGGCCTCGAGGTGCCGCCGCAGGCATTCGAGGGGATCACGACGTTTCTCGACAGCGTGGCGGTGGAGAAGGGCGCCCGCTACGGCTATCGACTCGATTCACCGCAGAAGCCGCCCGTGCAGGTGACCGACGCGATCTCGGCCGAGGGGCTGCTCTGCAGGCAGTATCTGGGCTGGCGTCGCGACGACGCCAGAATGAATGCGGGGATCGAACTTTTGCTCGCGTCGAAGTTCATCGACTGGGAAAACGACAAGGACGTCTATGCGTGGTACTACATCACGCAGGTCGCGCACCACATGGGGGCCGACCCGTGGCGGCGGTGGAACGATCGCATGCGGGAGGTGTTGCCGAGGGAGCAGGTCGGAAAAGGCGCCGAGGCGGGCTCCTGGGATCCGTCGCTCGACAAGTGGGGGCACATCGGCGGCCGATTGTTCGTGACCTGCTTCTGCACCTACATGCTCGAGGTCTACTACCGCCATCTCCCGATCTACGGCGATGCGGCGGTGGAGGCAGCGTCTGCGCCTTAATTGACACTTGCAGAATCACCGTCCTGCCGATCCGAAAGCCGTGGCCTCAGGTCCTCGGGAAGCCCGGATCGCGAGCGACGGGTAGACGGGTGGCTGTGCGTGAGGGTGCCGTGGAGCGGGTTGGGGTGGAGGCCGTCTTCCCCGCGCTGGCGCTTGGGGCTTCCCGACGAAGAAGCGTGGCTCTCCGTGTCACGGACGTACGCGGCTGGAAGCTGGGGCTTCTGCGCAAGCCCCGCGGGCCGCGGCATCCCTGCCCGCGATGGAGCGGCGGTTCACGCGCTGGCGGGTCGATGGCCGATCTCCTTTGAAAGACCCCAGGAGGAACCGCGACATGGCCAAGAAGAAGTCGAAGACCACTTACTCGCAGCAGATCGTCGGCATGGCCACGATGGGCCTTCCGGCGCCCGTGCAGAAAGTCGCGGCGTCGAAGTATGGGTCGAAGCTCCTGCTCCTGTTGATTCCGTTTCTGATCGCGAGCGGAATCCTCACCGTCACGTTCAACGGCGGCATGCCCACGTTCAACTTCAACAAGGACCGCGCCGCCGCCGTCGGCACCGAGTTGCGGGGCGAGGCCTACAAGGCCGCCGAACGGGTGCGGCAGTACGGCGACAGCAGCTACCGCTGAACGCGCCGCGTCAGACCGTGCCGCCCCATTGTCTGATCGCTTCGTAGGCGACGATGGCGGCGCAGTTGGCGACGTTGAGGCTCCTGACCTGCGGCCGGGACGGGATCGTCAGCAGCCGGTCGGGGTGCAATGACGTGATCTCGGCGGGAAGTCCCTGCGACTCCTTGCCGAACACGATCACGTCTCCCTCGGCGAAGGTCGCGTCGAGATACGACTTGGTGGCTTTCGCGGAGAAGAACCACATCCTGCCGGCACCGCTGGCCGCCAGCCGTTCCTCGAGGTGGGCCCACGAGTCGACCACCTCCCATTCCAGCTCGTCCCAATAGTCGAGGCCGGCGCGGCGGAGGTAGTAGTCGTCGATCTGAAAACCGAGCGGCCGCACGAGCCACATCTTGGCGGCGATCGCCACCGAGGTTCGGCCGACGTTGCCGGCATTGGGCGGGATTTCCGGCTCGTGCAGGACGATGTGAAGGCGGGGTTGGTACCGCATGGGCGTATCGCCGGCCGGACGGCGTCTGCTATTGTTTTGAGGGTGATCGCCGCCGGACGAGCCGGCGGCCAGGCACAGTTTGTCGAGAGGAGAGGCCGTGGTCGAGTTGAAGCGAAATCCGACGCGGGCGGTGAGGATCGGCAGCATCACGATCGGGGCCGGGCACCCGATCGCCCCGCAGAGCATGACGGCCACCCACACGCAGGACATCGCCGCCACGCTCGAACAGGCCAACGCCCTCCATGCGGCGGGGGCGGGGGTGGTGCGGATCGCCGTCGACTCGAAGAAGGACGCCGCCGCGCTCGTCGCCATCCGGGCCGGCACCCCGGCCAATCTCGCCATCGACCTCCAGGAAAACTATCGGCTCGCCCTCGACGTTGCCCCACACGTCGACAAGCTCCGCTACAACCCCGGCCACCTCTACCACCACGAGCCGACCAAGCCGTGGCAGGAGAAGGTGCGGTTCATCGCCGGCGTGGCCGGTGACAACGACTGCGCCCTCCGGGTGGGCGTGAACTGCGGCAGCGTCGATCCGGCCAAGAAGGAGCAGTTTGCGGAGGACGACTCGATCGGGCCGATGCTCGCGAGCGCCTTCGAACACTGCGAGCTGCTCGATTCGATCGGGTTCACGCGGTATGCCGTGTCGCTCAAAGACTCCGATCCCCAGAAGGTGATCGAGGTGAACCGCCGGTTTGCCGAGCAGCGGCCCGATGTGCCGCTCCATCTTGGCGTGACCGAGGCGGGCATGCCCCCCGATGGGATCATCAAGACGCGGATCGCATTCGAGCAGCTGATCTCCCGGGGCGTCGGCGACACCGTGCGGGTGTCGCTCACGGTGCCAAATGCCGACAAGCCGCAGGAGATCGCCGCAGCCCAGGCGATCCTCGCCGACATCGCCGCGGGCCGCGTGCGGAGCGTGGTCGATTACGGCCTGGCGTCGCTCAACATCATCTCCTGTCCGAGCTGCTCGCGGGTCGAGAACGAGGCCTTCATCGAACTGGCGAAGCAGGTCAAGGAGATGACCGCCTATGCCAGCGACCACAAGATCACGATCGCGGTGATGGGCTGCCGCGTGAACGGGCCGGGTGAGACCGACGACGCCGATCTCGGCCTGTGGTGCGGGCCCACGCACGTGAACCTCAAGAAGCGAAGCGTTGAGCTCGGGGCCTTTCCCTACGAGGCGATCCTGCCCCGGCTTCGTGACGAACTCGACAAGATCATCGCGGAGCGGGCATGAGCACGAAGGGGCTGCCGATCGTCGACGCCGGGGGCGGGGCCTGCGGCACGGGAGGAGCCCCGTTGCCGTCCGTGGCGGCCCTCGACCCCGCCACCTGCCGGGGCACGTTTTCGATGGTGAGCCTGGGCTGTCCCAAGAATCTCGTCGATGGCGAGCGGATGCTGGGGCTGCTCCGCCAGGACGGCTGGCAGCTCGTCGCGGAGCCCAAGGGCTCGGATATCGTGATCGTCAACACGTGCGCCTTCATCGACACCTCGCGGGCCGAGTCGTATGCGGCCATCCACGAGATGCTCGAGCTCAAGAAACGGGGTGAGACGCGGGGCGTGATCGTGTCGGGATGCCTCGCCGAGCGGCAGAAGGAGGGGCTGCTCCAGGAGTTGCCCGGGCTCGATGCCGTGATCGGCGTGTTTTCGCGGGACGAGATCGCGAAGGCGGCGGAGCGGCTGATCGGCGGACTCGGCGACCAGCGGAGCATCTTCCGGCCGGCGCCCGCGCGGGCCCTCGACGATTCGGGCCGCATGCGGGTCACGCCCCGGCACATGGCCTACCTCAAGATCTCCGAGGGCTGCGACCGGACCTGCACGTTCTGTGCGATTCCGAAGATGCGGGGCAAGCATGCCACCAAGCCGATCGAGGAGGTCGTTCGCGAGGCTCGCGAGTTGGCCGCGGACGGGGTGAAGGAGCTCGTGATCGTCGCGCAGGACACGACCTATTACGGCCTCGACCTCTACGGCGAGACTCGGCTCGTCGAACTGCTCGATGCCCTCGAGCAGGTCGAGGGACTCGAATGGATCCGGCTGATGTATCTCTACCCGATGTACTTCACCGACCGGCTGATCGAGAAGATCGCGACGAGCCGGAAGATCGTGCCTTACCTCGACATGCCGCTCCAGCACGCCAGCGACCCGGTGCTCAAGCGGATGCAGCGGCGGGTCAACCGGCCGGCGACCGAGGAACTCCTCGGCAAACTCCGGCAGCAAATCCCCGATCTCGTTCTCCGCACGACGTTCATCACGGGTTTTCCGGGGGAGACGCGGGAGCAGTTTCAGGAGATGGTCGACTTCGTGCAGCGCTGGAGGTTCGAGCGGGTGGGCGTGTTTCCCTATTCGCTCGAGCCCGATACGCCGGCTGCCCGGCTCGACGGGCACTTGCCCGAGGAGGAGAAGGCGGCCCGCCGCGATGAGCTGATGCTCGTGCAGCAGGGGATCGCCCACGACCACGCTCGTCGGCAAGTGGGCCGCATGCACGACGTGATCGTCGATCGTCCGAGCGGCGAACGGGACGACGTCTGGATCGCCCGGACGAAGGCCGACGCCCCCGATATCGACTGCGTGGTCTACCTGACGGCGGCCGGCACCTCGCCCAAGACTCCGCTCACGGGTCGCATCCTGCCGGTCGAAATCGTCGCGGCCAGCGGCTACGACCTTGCCGGCGTGCCCGCGGAGGCCTGAACGATGGCATCCGACCGCATCTGGACGATCCCCAACATCCTGTCGCTGACCCGGCTTCTGCTGGCGGTCGTGCTTTTCGTGGCGATGGAGCGGGGGCTGCCGACGGCGGCGTTTTGGCTGTTCGTCGTGGCCGCTTCGACCGACTGGGTCGATGGCTGGTGGGCCCGGCGGTTTGGCCAGGTGAGCCGTCTCGGCCGGATCCTCGATCCGCTCGTCGACAAGGTGATCGTCTGCGGTTCGTATGTGTTGCTCGCCGGCGCGGGCTCCGCGATCGCGCCCTGGATGGTAGTGGTGGTCGTCGTGCGCGAACTCGTCGTGACCGCCATCCGGGCGGAGATGGAGAAATCGGGCCGCGACTTCTCGGCGGCCCTGTCCGGCAAGCTCAAGATGGTGCTGCAGTGCCTCACGATCGGCCTCGTGCTGGCGGAGCGGGCCTGGCCAGGGCTCGCCCCGGGCGGGCTGCCTCTCGCCGACATCGCGGGCTGGGCGGCGTGGGCCGCCGTCGTCGCGACCGTCTGGTCGGGGCTCGAATATTTGGTGGCCGCCCGGTCGCTGGTGCGGTGATGGCCGACGCGGCGGTGCCCGAGATCGGTGACGTGCTGCCGCAGCTTTCGGTGCTGGCGCTCGCCGTCGTGTCGTTCGTGTGGGCGGTCGCGGCCGCCCGGCGGCGGCTCGCTCACGGGCAGCCGCTCGTGCCAGAGCGGCCCCATGCACCGGTGATCTGGCAGGGGGGCGATGTGGCGCTTGCGGTGGTTGCCTACCTGCTCGTCGCGACTCTGATCGCGAAAGTCATCTCCGCGGAGGCCCCGTTGGCGGACCGACTCCTGGCCAACGTCGGCCTCTCGCTGAGCGTGGCCGGCGGCACGATTGCCTGGCTGCTCTTGCGTGGCGCGACGTGGCATGAACTCGGCTTCGTCGGCGGCCACTGGCGGGAGGACGTGCGCACGGCGGTGGGAGGCGTCGCCCTGGTCGTGTTCCCGCTGCTCATGCTCGCGGCGGCGCTCAACGCGTTGGTCCGCTACCGGCATCCGATCGTCGACTTCCTCGACGGCGAGCGGGACTGGAGGGCCGTCGCGCTCGTGATCGTGTCGGCGGTCGTCGTGGCACCGCTGGCCGAGGAGCTCTTCTTTCGGCGGGTGCTCCAGGGCTGGCTCGAAAAGCATCTCGCCAGCGACGAACTGGCCCCGGTGCTGCTCTCGAGCCTCGCCTTTGCTGCCGCGCATACGGGGCAGGGACTGGCCTACGTGCCGCTCTTTCCGTTTTCGCTCGTGCTCGGATTCATCGCCCAGAGGACGGGGTCGATCGTGCCCTGCATTCTGCTCCATGCTCTCTTCAACGCGGTGAGCGTCGTGCTGCTGCTGGCGCAGCCCGTGACCGGACCGGCCGGCTGAACCGTGCGGCCCATGTCAGGCCGATTCATCCGGCACGCCGCGACAAACCGATCTGGCCCCGCAGGGCCCGAATTCGCGACCATGGTGGCCTGTCCGCGAAGGCGGGCCCCGGATCCCCCAGCCGTCAGGGACGACCTCTTTTGCGCCGCCGCACGCTCGCCACTCGCTGCCTCGACCGGATCGTGTACGCGGCGGTCCGTGTGTCGATCTGCATCATCCAGTCGCTTCCGCGGAGCACGTGCGAGCGGGCCGCGAAAAGGCTCTCGAGTCTTCTCGCCAATCGGGTGCGGATCAGGCGAGCGGTCGTCCGTGAAAACCTGCAGACCGCGTTTCCAGAGATGACTGCCGACGAGCGGCGGCGGACCGCGCAGGGAATGTGGGAGCACCTGCTCTTGATGGTCGTGGAGATCGCCCATGCCAATCGCGTGATCCACAAGACCACCTGGCGGCGGCACCTGCGGATTCACGGCATGGAGCAGTTCGTGCGGCAGCTCTGGCTCGACCGGCCGACCGTGATCTTGTCGGGACACTACGGCAACTTCGAACTGGCCGCCTACCTCTTCGGGCTGTTCGGCTTTCGCATCTTTTCGGTGGCCCGGGAACTCGACAATCCATTGCTCGATCGGTTCGTCACCGAGTTTCGCGAGTCGCGTGGCCAGCGGATTCTTCCCAAGAAGGGAAGCGCGCCCGACGTGGCCCAGGTGATGGAGGAGAACGGGGCCATCGGCCTGCTCGGCGACCAGGCGGCCGGCCCGCGGGGCTGCTGGGTGAACTTCTTCGGCAAGCCCGCGAGCGTTCACAAGGCGATCGGCGTCTTCTCTCTGTCGGCCTCGGCACCGGTGCTCGTCTGCACGGCCACCCGCCGCAAGGGGCTGTTCGACTACGACCTCCGGCTCGAGGGCATCGCCGATCAGGCGGCGGGCGGCCCGGAGACCGGCGACCTCACGGCCCTGTCGCAGTGGTACACGACGCTCCTCGAGCAGGCCATCCGGCGGGAGCCGGCGCAGTATTGGTGGGTTCATCGCCGATGGCGGTGTCGGCCCGGAAAGGCTAAAAAGGCCAAACCGCGGCCTGCCGCCTGATCGCAGCGCGGTCGCCGCTCGAGTCCCTCGCCCCGCCTGTGTGTGCCCGCCATGCCTGAATGGATCCCCGTCGCCGCGGCGTCGGAATGCCTGCCGGGAACGAGCATCGAACGGGTCGCCGGCGATCGCATGGTGGCCATCGCCAACGTCGCTGGCACGCTCCATGCGATCGACGGGCTGTGTCCGCATCAGGGCGGCCCGCTCGGCACCGGGATGCTCTGCGGCACCGTCCTCACCTGCCCCTGGCACGGCTGGCAGTTCGACGTCACCACCGGGCGGCACCGCATCTCGCCCACCGTGCATCAGGCGGTGCACGAAGTCTGCGAGCGCGAAGGGACGATTTTCGTGAGGCTCGCGGCCGCCGACCCGGCCGCGACGGAGCGGCAGGCATGATCGAGTATCGCTGCTTCCGCAACGAAGACCCGCCGCGGCTCGCCGACATCTGGCGAACGGCGGATCTCGGCCCGGCCGCGTTTCAGCCGATGACGGCCGCCTGGCTCGAGGCCTGCGTGTTTTCGCGGCCCTACTTCGATCGCGAGGGGCTGATCGTGGCCCTCGATGGCGACCGGGCCGTCGGCTTCGCGCACGCGGCCTTCGGCCCCAATGCGTCGCAGTCGGGGATCGAGACTGCGACCGGCACGACGATGCTGGTCGTCGTCGTGCCCCACGACCAGCACCAGGCGATCGGCGACGCCTTGCTCGCCCGGTGCGAAGACTATCTCCGGCGCCGCGGCTCGCAGACGATCCTCGGCGGCGGTTCGCCGGACATCGGAGGCTTCTATCTCGGGCTCTACGGCGGGTCGGGCCTGCCCGGGATCCTCGATTCGTCGCCGCGCATGCAGGAGGTGTTTGTGCGGTCCGGCTACGCCGTCACCGAGCGAATCGCCGTGATGCGGCGTTCGCTGGCCGGCTTCCGGCCGCCGGTCAACCGGCTGCAGCTGGCCATCCGGCGGTCGACCACGCTCCGCGTGATCGACGAACCCGCCCGCCGCAGTTGGTGGGAGGCCGCCACGACCACAGGCATCGCTCTGCGGCGGTACGAGCTCCGCGGTGAGGACGAGGCGTTGCTTGGCGCCGGATCCTTCTGGGACATGCAGCCGCTCGCCACGGCATGGGGGGTGACGGCCGCCGGTCTGATGCGAGTCGACATCGAGGGGGATCGACGGCGTCGCGGCCTCGCCAACTACCTCATCGCCGAGGCACTCCACGACCTCGCGCAGGAGGGGGTGACCATCGCCGAGGCGCATGTCGCCGCGGCGAACGATGCGGCGATGCAGCTTTTTCTGAAACTCGGCTTCCAGACGACCGGTCACGGCACGCTCTATCGCCGCGGCTGATTCAGCGTTCGGTCGAGGCGGCGGCCGCGAGCCGGGAAAGATGCGCCTTCACCTCGGCCGCCGCGTCGATCGACGGCCGGAGCTCGTGACGCAGTCGCGCGGAGAGCGGCGGGGTGTCGGGATCGCGGCGGACGTCGAGTAGATAGTTTTGCAGCAGCTCGCGGCGCTCCGGGGTCGAGCGGAGCAGCCAATGGACCCAGCACCAGGCTTCGGCGTAGTGGTCTTGTGACATCTCTCCCGGTGACGTGACCGCATCGAGCCGATCCATGTCGGGCCGCCACGTGCCCTCGAGCAGTCGGCCGGCAAGATGGGCCACGTGGCCGCGGTGGAGGCCTTGTTCACCGCGGGGCGTCTCGAAAAACTCCGCGATCCCCTCGTCGAGCCAGAGCGGCACGGCGGGCACGACGGCGTGGACATAGCCGTGGGTCGTTTCATGACGCAGGTCTTCGGCGACACGATCCTGCCAGACCGCGAACACGGAGAGCGTGGTGTCGGTCTCGACAAAAAAGGCGCGGCGTGCCGGGAACGTCGGATACTGGCGGGCGACGAAGGCGTCGTAGCGGGACGTGCTCTCGAAGAGGTAGAGGTGCACGGGCTCGTCGGAGATGGGAAGCGCGAGTTCCTGGCTGACGTCGGTCCGCAGCGAGTCGAGTTCGCGGACCAGCCGGTGCTGGCCGGCGATCGGGAAATCGGCGTGGATGACGAGTTGCCCTGCCGTGACTTCGCTGCGAGCCGGGAGGCCGGAGTCGCCGCCGACCGCAACGAGAGTGGCCGCCATGCCGGCGGGGAGGCCGGGGTGGCTGGCAAGATGCGCGCAGCCCGCAATCGCGGTGGCCAGGGCGGGCACGGCCAGAATGCAGAGGATGCGGACGGGAATCATGCCGGAGAAATAGGGAAACCCGCCGGCCAGGTCAAACCCAGCGGTTCATGCTGGCAGCAACGTTTCCAGCCGCAAGAGCATCCCCGCCAGGGTTTCCAGCGACATCGGCCGGGAGAGGACCGCCCGACCGCCGGCGCGGAGAACGGCCAGTGTCGAATCGCTTCTCGGGAAGGAGTCGAGCAGCACGACGGCGAGCCTTGGGCGGTTTGCGGTGAGCATGGCCAGCCACGTCAGGTCGACGGTGGAAACCTCCGAGACGTCCCAGACCAGGATGTCGGCCGGTTCGTCGAGCGCTGGCCTTCCGCAGGTGCGCCGCAGCGGCGGCCGTCCGGCTGCGGTCAGGACATCGGCCAGGCCCTCGACGTCGCTCGCCCGCGATGCCGCCACCGACACCCGTCGTCCCGGTTGGGTGGCGAAGTCGGCCACCCGTCCGGCGGCCTCGAGCAACCGCTCCTCGCGGCGCGACGTGGTAGGCATTCCCAGAGACCCCGGGCGTCCTCGAGCGCAATCGTGCATCCACCACGCCATCCGCCCGGGGAGTTCGTTCCAGGCGACCTCTTCCACGCCGGGCAGGGCCGGCCCACTCCGCCGCCGCCCTTCGACCAGGCTGCCTGCGACCGATACCAGGGGGGCCAGCGGCCAGCGGCGTGACAGCGTGATGCAGTCAACGAGGGACCAGCGGGCCGGAGTCGGCGATGCGAGCACGACGGCGGCCGGCGAGCGCTCCAGGAACGCCTCGGGCGGCGACGCGACGGCTGCATCCGGCGTCGGCGCCTCGAAGACATCCGCCAACTCGTCGGCCCACGTCCGCGCCAAGGCCAGTTCTGGATCGTCGCACGCGCCGACCCACAGCACGGCTGGCCGAACGGGCTCGACGGGTTGATCGAGACTCGGGTCGTTCACGTCTTGGCGTCTCCTGAAGACGGCTCGACGGTAGTCTGGAGCTGCTTCTGGTGGCAAGGCGGGTTGTCTGCGAGGGCGGGGCGCCGGTCGGCCGTGATTCGCGGACAGGCGGCCTTGACCCACTTTTCCGTCTGGTGACAATCCGCCGCCAGCGACGTCCAAGGAAGGACTCGTTTCACCGATCGTGGGCCGCTTCGGCAGCCCCGGTCCCGCCGGCAGGAGGCCGTCATGCGTGATGCGTCGAAGGGTTCACGGGTTCGTCCGGTCGGAGAGAGCCGGGGCGAGGCTCGCGGAGTGCGGCTCTCCGAGGTCATCCCCGGAGCCCGGTTCATCGCCTGCGACGACATCGTGGTACGACGCTGCCAGGACGATCCGGACGAGTGCCGCACCGGCGACGTCTTCGTGGCACGGCTCACCGAGCGGGGCGACGGACACGAGGCGGTGTCGCGGGCCATCGCCCGCGGAGCGTCGGGCGTGATCGCCGAGCGGATCGTTTCCACCGACGGCGTGCCGCTGTGTCTCGTTTCCGACAGCGACTGGGCGATGGCCCGTCTCTGCCACGCGCTCGTCGGCGATCCGTCCCGCGAGATGCGGGTGATCGCGGTCGCCGGCACGAGCGGCAAGACGACGACGGCCTGGCTTGCCGCCGCGGCTCTCGCCGAGGGGGGGCACCGCGTCGGCGTGCTCTCCGATCTCGGATGTCTTGGCCCCGATGACACCGAGGCCGTGCCCGACGATGTGTGTTCGCCGGCGGCGCTCGCCCGCTGGCTGGCCCGGCTCGCAGCCGGAGGCTGCTCGCACGCGATCGTCGAAGTCTCGAGCCGGATGCTCGCGGCGCACGCCACGGCCGGCATGGTGTGCGACACCGTCGTGGTCACCAATCTCGCTGCCGCCCACCTCGACCGACACAGCTCGCACCGCGCCTATCGCGAGATCACGTCGCGGGTCATGGGCACGCTGTCCGAGGGGGGCTGCCTCGTGACCGGCATGAGCCCCCGGCAACGCAGCCGCATCCTCGCCGCCGGTCCGGAGTCGGCCACGTGCCTCACCGCGGGACTCAATGCCGAATGCGATGTCTGGGCCCGGCCGGTGGAAGGCAGCCTGTGTGGCAGGACGTTTCTCATGGGATGCGGCGGCCAGATGGTGCCGGTTACCATCGACACGCCGACGGTGCCGTTCGTGCGCGATGCGCTCCTGGCTGCCGCTGTTGCCGCGAGGTATGGCGTGACGCTCGAGCGGGCCGTCCGCGGCATCGAGGCGACGACGAGCGTGCCGGGCCGGATGGAGCGGATCGACCGCGGTCAGGACATGCCCGTGTTCATCGACGCGCCATCGACCATGCATGCGGTTTCGGCGACGCTCTCGAGCCTGCGACGACTCACGAGAGGCCGTTTGGTCGTGCTCGCCGACGAACGGCTGGCCGCGCGGCTCGGAGGCCGGTGGTTCGGTCGGCGTCTCGAGCGGTGGTGCGACGACTGCCTCGTCGTCCCCTCCTCGGTGGCGTCTGACGATCCATCGGAGGCCGACATCACCGCCTATGCCCGCGTCGACCGGCTCCTTGCAGCGCTTGGCGAGCACGACTGCGCCGTCGTTTTCGGCCACGTGCCTCGCGAGCCGGGGCCTGCCGGCCCCTGTGCCGGCCGGGCCTCCCTGGGGGTCCTCGTCGACGGCTGGCTGCAACTCGCCCATCCTCCCGTGGCGCCGTTCGACCGTCGGCGGGCTGCCTGAGCCGCCCGTGCGGGAGAGGCATGGACGATGCACCGCGCGGTGATGCACAATCTGGTTCCGCGAGCGTTGCCCCGACCCCGTCCAACGGCCGGGGCGGCCGCGGGCCGCGAGGAAATCGAGTGATGAATCAGCGTTCCCGATCGACACCCGCCGCCGAGCCGAGGTCCACGGCAGCCACGCCGTTTGACGACCTCGGGATGGCCGTTTCCTGCCTCGAGCCCTTGGCCCATCACACCTGGCTCGGAATCGGCGGCGCCGCAGAGTTTTTCTGTGAGCCGGTCGACGTCGAGGCGTTGGCCCGCGTGGTGAAGCGGTGCCATGACAAGAGCATCCCCCTGCGCGTGATCGGTGGCGGCTCCAACGTGCTCGTTCCCGGCGCGGGCTTCGCGGGCATGGTCGTGAGGCTTTCCGCCCCCTCGTTCTGCGGCATCCACGTGGAGTCGCCCGTGATCCGGGCCGGCGCCGGGGCGAAACTCGTGCACGTGGTGTCGGCCGCGGTGCAGGCGGGCCTGAGCGGTCTGGAGACGCTGGTCGACGTGCCGGGCACCGTCGGCGGGGCTCTCGTGGGCAATGCCGGCGGGCATGGCGGCGACATCGGTGAGCGGGTTGCCGACGTGACGGTGATGCTCGGCGACGGCACGCTCGAGGTTCGTGAGCGGTCGCGGCTGGCATTCGAGTCGCGCTGGAGCAACCTCGACGACTGCATCATCGTCGGCTGCCGGCTCGACCTCGACGAGGAGGATCCGGCCCTGCTCACGAAACGGATGCAGAAGCAGTGGATCGTCGGACGCTCGGCGCAACCGAGTGGCACGCGGAGCGTTGCCATGATGTTCAAAGATCCGCTCGGGACCACCGCGGAATCACTCGTGGTCCAGGCTGGAGCGCGGGATTTACGGGCCGGCGACGCCGCCGTCTACGCGCCGCACGCCAACTATGTCGTGGCTGGTCCGCATTGCTCCGACGACGACGTTCGCACGCTCGTCGAGACCGTGCGGGCGCGGGTGCGGGAGAAGCTCGGCATCGAGCTCACGCCCCAGATCGAGGTCTGGTGAGCCGCGCCGATCCCCGGGGTGCCATGAACCCTCCGTCACGCCGCCGCGAACAGCCGCCCGAGCCGCCCACGGTGAGCGGCGTTGGCCGCTTCCTCGACGAGCACCGTGCCGGTCTGGCGTCGATCGTCGTCGTCGCTGCGGCCGTGCTCGGCGGATGGATGGCATGGTCGCGGCTCGGCGAGCGCGTGCGAGGTGATGCCGATCTCGTGCTCCACGCCGACGCGATCGAACTCGAGGGCGTGGCGCCCTGGATCCGGGGCGATCTCAAACTGGAGGCGCTCCGCGACGCGAGTCTTGCCGACGGCCTGCCGCTCGACGATTCAGAGCTCGTCCGTCGGCTCGCTCGGGCGTTCGCCATGCATCCGTGGGTGCGGGAGGTGGTTTCGGTGAACGTGTGGCATCCAGCCGGAGCGCGGGTGCAGGTGCGGTGTCGCGAGCCGGTGGCGATGGTGGGCGTGCCGGGCGGGCTGCTCGCCGTCGACGCCGAGGGGGTGGTGCTGCCGAGCGACGACTTCACCGCGGAGGCGGCCGCCGCCTATCCCAAGATCAGTGGTGTGGGCTCGGGCCCTCAGGGAACGGTGGGCTTTCCCTGGGGCGATCTCGTCGTGGAGCAGGGGGCGGCGCTGGCCGCGGCCCTGGGCCCCGACTGGCAGCCGCTCGGACTCGTCGAGTGCCGGCCCGTGCTCACCAAAGGAGGCGATGTGCAGGCCTGGCATCTGATCGGCGCCGAGGGGAGAACGATCGTCTTTGGATCGGCACCGGGGCATGAGCGGGCGGGCGAACCGACGGCAGCCGCCAAGATCGCCCGATTGCGTTCGCTGCCGAAGGAGGCGGCGTCGAAAACGACGGTCGATCTCACCGTCGAGCCCGAGACACCGCCAGTCGTTCCGTCGATTCCCACCGGCTGAATCAGCGGCCCTGGAGACCGTGCGATGCGACTCTATCCCGCCACATCGGTGCTCTGCGTCATCGACGTCCAGGAACGGCTGCTCCCGACGCTGCCCGATGCCGACCGTGTGATCGCCCGGTGCGGGCGGCTCGCCGAGGCGGCGAGGCTGCTGGGAATCGCCGCGATCCTCACGGAACAATATCGCAAGGGTCTCGGCCCCACGGCCCCGGCGCTGGCCGCCGTCCTGCCGCCTCCGCTCGACAAAATGGCATTCAGTTGCTGCGGCTCCGACGCTTTTACCCGTTCGATTCCGCCTGGTATCGGGAGCATCGTGCTCTGCGGCATCGAGACCCACATTTGCGTCGCGCAGACGGCGCTCGACCTCCTCGCCCGGGGCTTCGCCGTGTTTGTGGCGGTCGATGCCGTAGCGTCGCGGCATACGATCGACCACGACGTCGCACTCCGGCGGCTGGAGTCGGGCGGCGCCATCCTCACCACGACCGAGGCGGTGCTCTTCGAATGGTGTCGCACCGCCGAGCATCCGCAGTTTCAGGCGGTCCGAAAACTGGTGCTTTGAAACGCGTTCGCCGGTCCTGCTCCGGGCTTCCCGAGCACCTGATACGGCTCCCACATGAGCCTTCCGCGCGACCGCGGGGAATACGGGTGGCATGGCGACAGGGGGAAATACCCTGTCGAGCCGCGCTTCCTTTCGGGAAGCCCCAAGCGCGAGCGCGGGGTAGACGGGTTGCCTCGCGGCGGCGCAGGATTGGCTTGTTGAGGGTCGGGAGGCGCTCGAAGTCGCTGGCACCGTAGGCCGCAGTCGAGCCTTCGTGCAGCGTTGGGAGTACATGTATCGTGATGGTGAGATCGAGGCAGTGCGTGGACGCACGGCACCAGGCTAGAGCGCATCCGACTTTGGTCTATCGCCAGACGGGGACCCGAGTGGCGGGTCGGGGCTTCCCGTTCCCCGAGAGCCGGACGTTCGCTCCGTCCATCCTGGACTTCGCTCACTCGATGCTGCCTGCGCTTCGGCATCCTG
>JAIOPD010000017.1 GCA_021414115.1 Planctomycetia bacterium | reverse complement strand
AGGCCGGGGAAGCCCGGAGCGCGAGCGACGGGGAGACGCTTTCCACCCCAACCCGCTCCGCGTCACGTCCACGAAGCGCCACCCGCTGTCCCCTCGCTGCTCAGCGGTAGAGCGCATTCGACTTTGGTGTTTTGCCGGCTCTTGGCGGCCAAAAGTCGCCGCTTCGCGGTCCTTCGGATTCTCGCGGCGGCAGGATCGCCGACGCTCGTCGAGCGTGTGCCGACCCTCCCGTCGCCTACCCGTCCTGGCTTGCCAACACGACGCTACACTTCGGCTGGATGCGCTCTAGTCGTGCGTGCCCAGCCAGGTTGCCTTGATGCGGGCGAGCGTACCGTCCTCCCGCATACGCAGGATCGTGGTGTTGAGTTCCTCGCGGAGCGGGCTGCCGCTCGGCAGCGCGAGGCCGTAGTCGAAGGAGTCGAACATCGGTCCCACGAGCTTTACCCGGTCCTGCCGCGACTCGTTGATGGTGTACATCATCGTCTCGGCCTCGCCAACGACGGCATCGATCATGCCCAGTTCCAGCGCGTCGAGCGCTTCGTGGATCGTCGGGTACTCCTGCGGGACACCCCCGCGCTGCCGGATCGTCTGCACGCTCACCGAGGCCGCCTGACAGCCGATCGACCGGCCCGCAAGATCGCGAGGCCCTTGAATCATGCCCGCGACCCGCTCGGCCGTCATCGTTGCCGTGAGCAGGCTGGTGAAGGCGGCGATCAGGCCGATGCCGCCGATCATCCAGGCGAAGGCGAGAATCCTCCCCAGGGGGCCGTCGACGTGCTTGTCGTCGCAGCCACCCGTGACGATCGTCGAAGCGATCCACCACAGGGCCTCGATGACGCCTCGTGGATATGCGGGGGGGAACGAGCGTGGGTTGCGGTCCTTCTCGCTCCACCAGAGCAGATGGCCGGAGACGACGGCCAGGGCGATGGCAATGGCGACGAGTTCCAGCAGCCGCCACGACAGCATCGACCGCACGGCGGGCATCAGCCCGGTTTCGTTTCGCTGCCGCACCGCAATCCGCATGCCGGAGTGGAAGATCGGGTGCGTCAGGTCGAGGGTGCGTTCGCGTTCCTCGGTGATGGCCAGCGGCCCGAGCGCGACGTCGGCCTTCCCATCCCGGACCATGTCCATGAGATCGACGAACGTCTTGACGCGGATGAACTCCGAGGTCATTCCCAGCCGTCGGGCCAGTTCCTCCCAGATGCCGATCATGACACCCGCCGGCTGATCGCCGTTCCACTCGACCACCGCGGCGATCGGCGTCACCGCGACCCTCAAGACCCGTGGTGTCGCGGCCGGGGTCTCCCCGTGGAGGCGGCACTGCCAGGCCGCCACTACGAAAGCCATCGCCACCGCAAGCCGGCCGAGTCGCACCATCCATCGTTCGCCGCTCATGTCCGTGAGTCCTCTCCCGAGTCCTTGCCTGGCGAGCATCCGCGCCGCGCGACGGCCAACAGCAGGCAGCCACCGAGGAGACATCCTATCGCCGCTGCCGTCGCCCACGGTGGAAGTCCGGAGGCCGTGCCCAGTTCGATGGCGGAGAGGTCATCTGGCGACGCATTCGCCACGAGCAATACGGGCGTGGCGTTGTGCGCGGCGTGGGCGATGATCGCCGGCAGGATGCTCCGCGTGGCGAGTGTCATCCAGCCCAGCACGAGCCCCAGGGCGAACGTCTGCGGCATCCGCTCAGGCAGGAGATGAAACGCGGCGAAGACGGCCGCCTGCGCCGCGACGGCGGCGACGGCGCGGCGCGGTGTCGTTCGGTCGCCGGCGAAGGCCGACAAGAGCCAGCCCCGAAAGAAGAGCTCCTCGCAGACCGCCGGCATGACCGCGAGGACGAGCACGGCCAGCCAGGAAGGATTGTCGCGAACGAGAGCGATCAGCCGCTCCGCGAGTCCGCGCGCCTCGGGCGACACGTCGGTGCCCCAGACGGCCAGGGCGGCCGCCGCTCCCACGGTGAACAGGCCGCTGCCCACCAAGACCGCACCGACCACGGCGGCCAACGTGCCAGTCGCTGTTCCCGGCCGGCGGAGCGCAAAAGTTGTTTGGGCGTCGATGCGCTGCCACCACGCGATCGCGGCGAGTGGCAGAAGCACGGCGATGGCCTGCTGCGCCAGCAGTGCCGGCACGAAATCGGCCGGCGCGAATCCCTGGGCATACCAGAGCGCCGTCAAGCCGGCGAGCGCCGCGGCGAATCCCTGCCAGGCGGTGGGCGATCTCCTTGGCGCGGGGCGGCGAAACCCTTTCGTGGCCGCGTCGGGCCCGCGGAACAGAAGCTCCTCGTTGGATACGAGCGATGCGGTGAGGTGCAGGAGCAGCCAGGCGAAGGCGGCGGAGGAGAGGAGGGAGGTGGCGAGGCCGATGCCGACGGTCGATGACCGCCATGCGCCATCGCCGACGTCGGGCATGCCTCCATCAGCGCCGACAAGTGCCGCACGCGCCACGGCCACCTGACCTGCAAACGGCACCGCGGGGAGCCAACGGCGAGACTCCGATCCCGGCAGCAGTGCCGACCCGGCCAGCGCTGCGATCAGCATCACGACGGGCGTGAGCGTGTTCTGAGCCTCCTTGGCGCTGCGCGCGGCCCCCGTCACCGCGAGGCACAGCGCCGCCGCGACGGCCGCAAGACCGACGTAAGCCACGACGGTCACGATCGCACAGCCCGTCAGGCCGGACGACAACAGCCCGTCGAGGGAGCCTGCCGGGAGCACGCGCACGAGCACCGTCGCGGTGAGCGCGATCGAGAGGGCGTTGGTCATGAGCGTCGCCAGCGTGACGACAAACACGGCAAGAAACTTGCCGACGACGACATCGAGCGGCGTGCACGGCGCGATCAGCAACGTCTCGATCGTGCCCCGTTCCTTTTCTCCGGCGATCGCGTCGATCGCGGGATAGAAGGCGCCGGTCGCCGTGAGCAGCGCCAGGAGCACGAGAACCGCCGCAGCCGTCGTCGGCAGCACGTCCTTGAGAGCGGCCGCCGTCGTCGGGATGCCGCCGCTGAAATCGATGCGAAGCGGCTCGATGAGGCTCGCCGGCAGCCCGGCCCGACGGAGCCGATCGTCCCGTGCGGTGTCGGCCATGCCGCGCATCACCGCCATGACGCGATCCTTGGCTCGGTGATCGGCCGCCCGGACGGTGGAGAGCCGCACGTCGATTGGCACAGTACCTGCGCCGGCGAGCCCCGCGATGGTGCCGTCCGCGACGTCGATCCAGGCGTCCGCCGCCCCCTCGTCGATCAGTCGGCGTGCCGCGTCGGCGTCGACGAGGTGCACGACGAGATTGTCGGGCCAGCCGTCGGGCCGCCCGTCCGCCCGACGGGCGAGCGAATCGATTCCCGCCGCGAAGGCACCTGCGTCCGGGCCGGAGAGTGCCAAGGACAATCGCGCCCTCGCCTCCCGCTGGTCGAGCTCGGTGATCGCGGTGCGGATGCCCAGCGCGCTCGAGAGCGCGAGCAGCGGATACATCGCCATCGGCATCACCAGCGTGATGAAGAGGGCGCGCCGGTCCCGGATGAACTCCAGGAGATCGCGGCGGGCGATGGCGGCCCGCGCCGGCCAGCCGCCCGCGGCCTCCGGTTCGCGGGCGTTCATGGTCGGGCCTCCGGTGCGACGGCGGCGAAGAACGCCTCCTCGAGGCCCCCCTCGTGGCCGGCGACGAGCGCCTCGCGGGTTCCCTCCGCGAGGATCCGGCCACCGCTGATGACGAGAAAGCGGTCGCACCGCCGCTCGATCTCATGGAGCCGATGCGTGGAGAGCAGGATCGTGCGGCCGTCGGACCGAAGGCGGTCGAGCAACGCGAGCAGGTCGCGGGAGCCGAGCACGTCGAGGGCGCTGGTCGGTTCATCGAGCACGAGCACCGGCGGATCGTGGACGAGTGCCCGCGCCAGCGACACCCGCTGCCGCTGCCCCGACGAGAGCCGGCCACACGGCCGGTCGCTGAAGCCACCGAGATCGAGCGTGGCGGAGAGTGAATCGATCCGGTCCGCGAGCAGGCCGCGGCGCAGACCGTGCAACTGGCCATAGGATTCGAGGACCTCGCGGGGCGTGAGCCGGTCGGGCACACCGGTCGTCGTCGAGAGGTAGCCGAGCCGACGGCGAACAGCGAGCGGCTCGGTGCGCACGTCATGCCCCGCGATGGAGGCCGTGCCCGCGGTGGGCTTCAGCAGCGTCGCCAGAATCCGCATGGTGGTCGTCTTGCCGGCGCCGTTGCCGCCGAGGAGTCCCACCATCTCGCCCGGATGCACGACGAATGAAATGCCGTCGACGGCCCGCACGGTCGCACCGTCGCCGGAGCGATATTCCTTGACGAGATCGAAAACCTCGATCATGGCCGATTCAGCACGGGCGTGGGACGCGTCACTGCTCCATGACCTCGGCTTCCTTCGTCCGCGCGAGATCGCCGACGCTCCCCTCGTACTTCTTGGTGAGCTCCTGAACGTCCTCCTTGCAGCGCTCGCAGTCGTCTTCCGTGAGATCGCCATCCGACTTCTCGGTGTCGGCCGCCTTGTTGGCGTCGCGGCGAACGTTGCGGATCGCGACCTTGGCCTCTTCGGCGAGATCACGAATGCGCGCCGACATTTTCTTGCGGACGTCCGCCGAGAGCGGCGGGATCACGATCCGGATCAGCCGGCCGTCGCTCTGCGGGTTGAGGCCCAGGTCGCTGGCCTGGATCGCCTTCTCGATGTCCTTGAGCGTGCCGGGATCGAAGGGGCGGACGACGATCTGGTTGGGTTCGGGCGCGCCGACGCTCGCGAGGGCCTTGATGGGCGTGGGCGAGCCGTAGACC
Source organism: Planctomycetia bacterium (assembly GCA_021414115.1). Taxonomy (GTDB): domain Bacteria; phylum Planctomycetota; class Planctomycetia; order Pirellulales; family UBA1268; genus QWPN01. The sequence goes on along the minus strand of JAIOPD010000017.1, from coordinate 34,863 downwards.
TCGACGCGGAGGGTGTCGACCAGGCCTGGATTCGCGCGTCCCGTGCGGATGCCGGTGAGCGCGTGGCGAAACACGTCCACGGCCTTCTCCATCCGTTCTTCGGCGTCGAGCAGAATGTCGTCGAGGGGCATCGGCAAAACTCCGGGGTGAGCAGTCGCCCGGGAGTATACGCCCCCGTCCGCCGTCGGACTGCCTCCTGGAGGTCGGGGTTGCCCGTGCCCCGGGAGCCGGACGTTCGCTTCGGGCATCGTGCCCTGCGCTCTCTGCACGCCGGCTGCGCTCCGTCATCCTGACTCCGCTGGCCGCCGAGCCCGGCTCCCGGGGCACGGGCAACCCCTCGCGTCGCTTGATCAGGCGTCGCTTGGCTTCCGGGAGCCGACGATCGTGCCGATCCGTTCGCCCGCCACGGCCCGCTCGATGTTGCCGTCGCGACGGTAGTTGAAGACGAGAATCGGCATTTCGTGCTCCATGCACTGCGAGATCGCCGTGCCGTCCATCACCCGCAGGTTCTGCTGTTGCACCTGCTGGTAGGAGAGTTCGCCGTAGAGCACGGCGTGGGGATTCTTCTCGGGGTCGTCGGAGTAGACCCCGTCCACCCGCGTGGCCTTCATGAGGATGTCGGCGCCGAGTTCGAGAGCCCGCTGGGCCGCGGCGGTGTCGGTGGTCACGAAGGGGCTGCCGGTGCCCGCGGCGAGGATCACGATCCGCCCCTTCTCGAGGTGCCGCCGAGCCCGGCGGCGGATGTAGGGCTCCGCGACGCCGTCCATGCGGATCGCGGTCATCAGCCGCGTCTGGGCGCCGAGACTCTCGAGCGCGTCTTGAAGAGCCAGGCCGTTGATCACGGTGGCGAGCATGCCCATGTAGTGGGCCGTCGCCTCCTGGATCGCGGTGTTGCCGGCTGTGAACGAGCCGCCGCGGAGGATGTTGCCGCCGCCGATCACAACGGCCAGCTCGACGCCCCGCGCCACCGCCTGCACCGTCTGCCGAGCGATGTGGACCACCTCGTCCATCGAGATGCCCCGCTCACCAGACCGGGCAAAGCTCTCGCCGGAGAGTTTGAGGAGCACACGACGATAGGGCGTCTTGTCCATCGCTCCTCCGGGATGCTTTCGCGACGATCAATCCCCGGGCCACGAACGTTCAGCGGCCGCAGGTCCGCGGCAACGGACGGCACCGCCTCCCGTCGATCACCCACCCAGTTTCCAGTTCTCCACCGACTTGATCTCCAGGCCCGCCGCCTTCGCGAACTGGCCCACCGACTGCTTGTCGTCCTTCACGAACGGCTGCTCGAGCAGCACGCACTGGCTGAAGAAGTTTCGCAGGCGGCCTTCGATCATCTTGGCAATGATATTTTCCGGCTTGCCCTCCTTACGGGCCGCCTCGGTGAGGATCGCCCGCTCCTTCTCCACGACCGCAGGATCGAGATCCTCCTTGCGGATGGCCTGGGGCGCCAGGGCGACCACGTGCATGGCGACGTCCTTCGCCACGTCGGCGGCGTTTGCCGCGGTCGTGTTGCCCGTGATCTCGATGAGCGCGGCCTTGGAGCCATCATGGTGGGCGTAGCCGCCGCAGGGGCCGTCGACGCGCTTGATACGCGAGAGTTCGAAGACCTCCCGCATGCGGTTGAAGAGATCGTCTTTGAGTTCACCGAGGGTGCGGTCGGGATGCGCCTGACTCTTCTGGGCGAGCAGATCGGCGGGCGTTGCGGCCCCCGGGCCGAGGGCCAGCGTCTTGGCGATGTCGTTGGCGAGTGCCTTGAAATCGTCGCTGCCGGCCACCGGCGGACTCTCGCACTTCAACTCGATGATCGTGCCCACGCCCTTGGCGGGGTCGGCGAACACGGCCAAGCGGCCGCAGGAGGTCTCGCGGTCGGCCCGCATCGACTGGGTCTTGATGCCCTGTTTGCGCAGCCAGTCGACCGCCTGCTCGGTGTTGCCGCCGCATTCTGCGAGTGCCTTCTTGCACTCCATCATCGGCAGGCCGGTTTTTTCCCTGAGGGCCATGACGGCCGCCGCTGTGATCTCAGCCATGGGTTTCCTTCTCCTGAAGAGCGTGTGGTTCGATGAATGCAGATCGGGTGTGCACGTCGCGAGAGGCGACCGAGGAGTCGTCCCGTGGCCGGCCGTCGGCGGAACCAAGCAGACTGAACGATCGCTGACGCGGTGATCAGGCCGTCGGCTTCGGCACCGACCGCTTGGCGACCATCGGCCGGGCCCGCGGCTTCGGCTTGCCCTCGACCGCGGCTCCACCCTCGGCACCTTCGGCCGAGACCTGGGCTTCGGTCGCCGACTGGGACTTGCCCTCGAGGACCGCGTCGGCCAGCCGGGCGGCGACCAACTCGATCGAACGAATCGAGTCGTCGTTGCCGGGGATCGGGAGATCGACGAGGTCGGGATCGCAGTCGGTGTCGATCAGCGCCACGGTCGTGATGCCCATCTTGCGGGCCTCGTTGACCGCGTTCTTTTCCTTTTTGGGATCGAACACGACAAGGCACTCGGGCAAACGCGACAGCGTGCGAATGCCGCCGAGGTTGCGGAGCATCTTGCGGTGCTCGCGGCGGAGCGACGACTGCATCTTCTTCGAATAGGAGCCGAACGCCTCCGACGGGATCAGGGTCTCGAGTTCCTCGAGACGGGCCAGACGGTTGCGGATCGTGCGGAAGTTGGTCAGCGTGCCGCCAAGCCAGCGGTCGCTGACGTAGGGCATGCCGCAGCGGGCGGCCTCGCGAGCCACTGCCTCGGCGCCCTGCCGCTTGGTTCCGACGAACAGAATGAGGCTGCCGGTCGAGGAGACCTGCTTGAGATACTTTCTGGCTCGCAGGAGCCCGCGGATGGTTTCGCGGACGTCGATGATGTGGATGAGGTTGCGGCGCCCATGGATGTAGGGCTTCATCTTCGGGTTCCACCGGCTGGCACGATGGCCAAAGTGGACGCCGGCTTCGATCAGTTCCTGGGCCAAGACGTTCGACACGCTCTTCTCGCTCGCTGGGGTCAGGGGGACGACACAGGGGCCGCGGAGCGTCGCATGCTCCGAGCACCGCAAACTATCGGCTTTTTCGCCCCTCTGTCAACGTGCCTCCGTCGACCGCGTCTGCCGACGCATTCCAGGCCCCCTCTAGGCCCGAAAACCACGGCCAAGGCTTGAATGCGAGGGATTGCCCTTACTAGACTCCGCTCTGCCCCTGCAGCGGCGGCTTTGTCCGGCGCCCCGCCTGCCGATCCCGGCCCGGAGCCCATCGCGAGCCTGCCATGCGCCATGTCCTTTCCGCCACCGTCCAGAACGTCCCCGGCGTGCTCGCCCACGTGTCGGGCATGCTGGCATCCCGGGGCTACAACATCGACAGCCTCGCGGTCGGCGAGACCGAGGACCCGCAGTTCTCGCGGATGACGTTCGTGCTTCGCGGCGATGACCGCGTGCTCGACCAGGTCCGCCGGCAGCTCGAGAAGATCGTCACCGTCGTCCGCGTCGACGACATCAGCAGCCGCAATTATGTGGAGCGCGACCTGCTCTTGATCAAGATCGCCGCCGCCGCCGGTCCCGCACGGACCGAGATCAAAGAGCTCGTCGACATCTTCCGAGGCCACATCATCGACGTCGCCGCCGACAGCGTGATCGTCGAACTCTCGGGCACGGAGAAGAAGCTCGAGGGTTTCATCGAAGTGATGCGTCCTCACGGCATCATCGAACTCGCTCGCACCGGCCGGATCGCCTTGGTCAGGGGAAGCCCGCCGACCCGCGAAACCACCGAGGCCGCCGACGGGGCCCGCCCCGCCGATTCCGCACCCGTGGGCGAGTCGCTGGCCTGACGCCACGCCTCTGCCCTCCCGTTCCCGCCTGTGACCCGCTTTCCCCAACCGGAGTGAACCCTTGGCCGCCACGATCTATTACGACGCCGACGCCGATCTCAAGGCCCTCGCAGGCAAGACCATCGCCATCATCGGCTATGGCTCGCAGGGACATGCCCAGGCCCAGAACCTTCGCGACAGCGGCCTGACCGTCGTCGTGGCCCAGCGTCCGGGTGGTCCCAACTACGAACTCGCCAAGAGTCATGGCTTCGCGCCGGTGAGCGTCGAAGAGGCGGTCAAGCAGGCCGACGTGATCAACATCCTCCTGCCTGACGAGCTGCAGGGCGACGTCTACCGCACGTCGATCAAGCCCAACCTCAAGAAGGGCGCCGTGCTGATGGCCAGCCACGGCTTCAACTTCCACTTCGGCCAGGTCGAGCCCCCCGTGGGCCATGACATCCTGCTCGTCGCCCCGAAGGGCCCCGGCCACCTCGTCCGCAGCGAATACGTGAAGGGGGGCGGCGTGCCCTGCCTGATCGCCCTGGGCGCCGGCGCCAGCCCCGAGACCAAGAAGATCGGCCTCGCCTATGCCAAGGGCATCGGCGGCACCCGTGGCGGCGTGATCGAGACCACGATCGCGGAGGAGACCGAGACCGATCTCTTCGGCGAGCAGGCGGTGCTCTGCGGCGGTGTTTCAGAGCTCATCAAGGCGGGCTTCGACACGCTCGTCGAGGCGGGCTACCAGCCGGAGATGGCCTATTTCGAGTGCCTCCACGAGATGAAGCTGATCGTCGATCTCTTCTACCAGGGCGGCCTCGAGTACATGCGGTACAGCGTGTCGAACACCGCCGAATACGGTGACTACACCCGCGGTAAGCGGATCATCACCGACGAGACCCGTGCGGAGATGAAGAAGATCCTCGAGGAGATCCGGTCGGGTGAGTTTGCCCGTGACTGGATCCTGGAGAACCGTGGCGGCGCTGCGATGTTCAAGACGACCCGCCGCCGCGAGCGGGAGCACAAGCTCACGGAGACCGGCCGCGGCCTCCGCAAGATGATGAAGTGGATCGACAGCAAGGAAGTGTGATCCGTCATGACGCCAGAGGAATACGAGGCGCGAAGCCTCTACGAGCAGCTCGCCCCCGGCGACCGAGTGGAGGTGATCCACGGGGTGACCGTCGGCTCGTCTGCGAACTGGAGCACCAAGACCGTGGGCAGCGTGCTGCGTCGCGAGCGGCGGCGGCACGGGCTCCACTTCCGTCGTAGCGGCGACGACAAGGTCTACAGCGACGTGCTGATCCTCGCCCGCGACGACGGCGAGCTCACGACCGTCACGATGGACGAGTTCACGCGGCTGCGAAGGGTGTGAGCAGGCTTCCGCCCGGGCCGGGCGCCGGCGCGGGGAGTAAGTTCTCCACGTCGGACGGCTCCCCGCCATCAACACGGTCGCGACCCGTCTACCCGTCGCTCGCGCTCCGGGCTTCCCCAGCAACGGACACATGTGAGCACCCGCGAGGGGCTGCCCGTGCCCCGAGAGCCGGACGTCTCGCCGTCAGGAAGCCCCAAGCGCGAGCGCGGGGAATACGTCCTCCACGTCGGACGGCTCCCCGCCATCAACGTGGTCGCGACCCGGATACCCGTCGTTTGCGCTCCGGGCTTCCCCAGCAACGGGCAGCCCCTCACCAACAACGCGGGCGGCCGTCAGGCCACGCGGGCGATGACGCACTTGAGGTATTCGCCCTCGAGGCAACTGGCGCTGACGGGATGGTCGGCCGCCGCACCGCGGCACTCCAGCAGTTGGAGCGGTCGTCCCGACCGCTGGGCCACGCCCGAGAGCATTTGCAGGAAGTCCTCTCGCGACACTGAGCCTGAGCAGGAGCAGGTGACGAGAATGCCGCCCGGTTCGAGGAGTCCGACGGCCACTCGATTGATGCGGTGGTAGGCCCGCAGGGCGTCGTCGACGCTCGAACGGCTCCGGGCGAATTTCGGCGGGTCGAGGATCACCATCCCAAACCGCTCGCCGGCCGCGGCCAGGGCATCGAGCTTCTCGAAGGCGTCGATCGCTTCGACCGTCACGTTGGCCGCGCCGTTGAGGTCGGCATTGGCACGGGCCAGCGCCGCCGCCTTGGCGCTCGAGTCGACGGCCAGCACGTTGCGGGCGGCCCCCGACACGGCACAGGCCACCGCGAATCCGCCGGAGTAGCAGAACATGTCGAGCACCCGACGGCCCCGGGCATACCGCGCCGCCGCCTGCCGGTTGTCGCGCTGATCGAGGTAGTAGCCCGTCTTCTGCCCCTCGGCGAGATCGACGCCGAACTTCAGGCCGAGCTCATGGACGAAGATCGGGCCGCTCGGCGCCGAGCCGCGGACGAGCCGGTCGACGAGCGTGAGGCCCTCGAGCTTCGCGAGCCCCCGCTCGGCTCCGCGGAGCAGGATGCCCTTGGGGGCGACGATCGATTCGAGCGCGTCGCAGATCATGTCGAGACGTTCGGCCATGGCCAGGGCCGTGACTTGCACGGCGAGGTAGTCGCCGTAGCGGTCGACGATCAGGCCGCGGCTCTGCGAGTTCCAGAGGCCGCGGGCCACGAAGTTGCCGTCGTGCGTGGCCAGATCGACCACGTCGCCGTCGGCGGGCTGGCCGTCGACCCTGAGCACGGCCGAGTCGAGCACCCAGGGGTGGCGGCCGAAGAACGGCCGGGCCCGCTTGGGCTTGAGCACCACGGTCGCCGTCGGCAGGCCCGAGACAGCATCTTCGGCCACCGACGACTCAGGCATGAACGACCTGCTTCGCCGGCCCCGGCGTGACATGGGGTGCCGGGAGGGCGTCGGTGCCGGGTTCGGAGATCACGCGGCGGCGGCCGGCTTTCGCGGCCTTTTTCCGCTCGATGCGGTGGACGCTCCAGGCGAATACGGCGCCCAGGGGCCCCGAAAGCATGGCGGGCATGAGCACGAGGTTGCCCACCAGTGCGATCGTGAGCATCGCGAGCATCATGTGTCCGAACCGCTGCGTGGGACCGAAGGGGGAGAGCGAGAAGACCGACAGGCCGATCCCGATCACGCCCCAGCTCTGGTACATCGCCCGGGCGCAGCCCTTGTAGGCGAGCATCGTGGCCTGCTTGCGATCCAGCCCGTCGGCGATGCCGCGGCGGAACCAGAGCATGAAGTGGACGACGTCGTCGACGGTCACGCCGAGGGCCACGCTCGGCGCCATCACGCTGCCGATGTCGATGAACAGATTGCCCGCGTGCAGTGATTTCATCAGGGCATTGCCCCAGCCCATGAAGCCGAACACCAGCACCGCCGGAAAGGCCGCCGGCAGCAGGAGCACGAGGCCTGCCGACGCGGCCCGGCAGAGCAGGATCATGACCACGACGATGATGGCGAAGTCGAAGATGAACCCGATCTTGAGGTTTTCGAGCAGGGAGTGCTGGGCCTTGTAGACCAGGGGCACGAGCCCCGTGTAGTCGACGGCGATGCCGCCGACGCCCTCGCCATCGAGCCGGGCGAGCACGGGATCGATCTTCTTCTGTAGGTCTGCCTTGAAGAGGGCGTAATCGACCTCCTGGATCGCGCTCACGCGGGCACTGATCCGCCAGAGCTCCTGCTTCTTCTGGAATCCTGCGGAATCGGCGACGCTCGCCTCGCGGAGGTAGTCACCGGCGAGAAAATCGTCGCGGTGTCGCACCAGGGCTTTGTTGAGCGTGCTGCGGGCGAGCTTGGCCCGCAGTCCCTCGCCGCCACTGCCGCTGTCGAGGTTGCGACCGAAGGTGACGGTGGACAACGAACTGCCGACCGCGTCGAGGCCGCCGATCTCCCGCTGGATCTCGTCGACGAGTTCCATCCGTTCGAGAAAATTGAGCGGACAGTTCTCGTCGATCCGCACGAGGATTTCCATGGGCACCAAGGGGCCCAGATGGCTCTCGAGCCAGGCATAGTCGGTGCGGATCTGGGCTTTCCGCGAGAAGAGCCGCATCAACTGCACGCTGCTCTCGACGCGCGTCATGCCATAGCCCACGGCCGCCATCAACAGGAGGCAGACGGCAGTCGCGAATGCGTGGTGCTCGGTGATCCACTGGCCCGCCGCCCACCAGCGGCTCGACTCGATCGGCTTCCATCCGGCGGAGTTCTCGTCGCCGGCGAGCATGCCCACTTTGAGTTTGGGCGGGAAGAGCTCGAGCGCCGCGGGCATGAACGTGACGAGGATCAGAAAACTCACCACGACGCCCGCGGCCGAGAAGATCCCGAACATGCGGATCGGCACCAGTTCGCTGACGGCGAGCGTGGCGAGGCCGATGGCGGTCGTGCCCGTCGCGAGCGAGAGCGGCAGGAGGGCGTGGTGCACGGCGCGGCCTGCGGCGCCTTCCTGCACACCCGTCTCCGCGAGCTGATCGCGGTAGTAGTTGGCCAGATGGATCGCGCCCGACGTGGTCGCGACGTAGACGAGGGACGGCATCGTCAGCAGGATGGCATCGACCGGAAAGCCCGAGTACCAGACGACCGCCAGGCTCGCGAACATGCTGTAGACGCCCGAGGCGATCACCATCGCCACGAGTGCCTTGCTCTTGAGGCTCCACCAGCTGACGAAGAACCCGACGACGAGCGACAGGCCGAAGAGGATCGTGACGCTGGTCTGACCAGCCTTGTCGATCGAGACGTTGTCCACTGGCGGGCCACCCATGTGGAGGCCCTTGTCGGGGATGCCGCATTCGGCGACGGCAACCTTCCGGATCTCGTCGATTGCACCGTGGAGATTCGCTCGGGCCACATCGGCGAGCGTGAGGACAAGGCAGGTCTTCCTCTGGTCGAGGTCGTCACCGGCCGATCCGGCCTTGACCCCCGGTGGCGGCGGACCGATCAGGGCCCCGGTCAGGCGGGCGATCGCCTCCTCGCGGCCAAGATTGAGGGGATCCTGGCCCATCCGCTCGACGGCTCGGGGGCCCGTCTGCGCCGTCTTGAAATAGAGCGGCCGCTCAATACGCGAGGCCTCTTCCGGCGGGGGCAGGAGCTTCCTGGCCAGCATTTCCAGCCGGGGATCCGCCATCGTGCAGCCCTCCCAGCTGACGAGGATGAACTCCTCGCCCTGGAAGTTCTGGCGGAAAAAGCGGTAGGTCCTAGTTTCCGGGTACTCAGCCGGCAGCCAGCCTTTGACGTCGTTGCGGTTGTTGCTCTTGGCCTTGATGGCCCCGACCACCACCAGGGGCATCAGAAAGACCAGCACGGCCATGATGCCGATGCTGTGCCGCTGATAGAAGTTTGACCGCTGGTGAGACATCATGCCTTCCGGGGCGTTCCGTCGGATGTTTTCCGAATGCCGAGCCTTTTAACCCTACAGGTGCTTGGCGGGACAGTCCATATCGTTCTGGCCCATCAGTAGGCGATTTTTCGATACCAAGCATGACCTAAGTGGTTTACCTGGAACAGCTTCCGTCTGCATTACATTTTCCGTAGCCGGAACAGGACCACCCCCCCGCTACGTTTTTTCGGGCGTTATCCCAGCGGTCTTGTGGGAGCCGTCGCAGAAGGGTCTGGTCGCTGTGTGACCGCAGCGACAGAGAGCGACGGCCCGTTTGTGGTCGGGCAGCGGGAGTTCGTGGCCCTCGTGGTCGGTCACCCGCAGCCGCAGGCCCCCTTCCGCGGGCATTTCGACGACCAGCGGGCCGTTCTCGCGACAGCGGATCGTCACGCAACCGGGAACCGAGTACGGGCTGCTCGGATGGCCGCCTTCGGCAGATGGCTCGGACGCCGTCATTCCTTGGACTCGCCTGCAGGTTCGACAGGGGCAACGTCAGCCGGTTCCGCGGCGGGGACCACCACCACGCTCTTGTCGACAGCCGGCGGCGGGACGGTTTCGCGGCCACTCTGTCGCATGAGCAGGTTGAGCCCAGCCGCCGCCAGCACCCCGGCGGCGAGCGCCGCCACCATCGCCAGCCATGTCCAAGGTGGCCGACGCTGCTCCCGTCCGGCGGCGGCCACATCATCACGGGCCTCCTCGATTTCCTCGGCAAGCCGCTCGGCCTCGAGTTTCCGCCACTCGGCCTCGACCGCCGGATCGTCGAACGTGCGCGGAGACGCGGGATGTTCCGGTGTTGGACGGTTCACGATGGTCGCCTCATGCAAGGAACGGGCCGCCAGCAAAACTCCAATGTCGCCGCTGCCGGGGCGGCCGTCAAAGGCCGGTGGCCGCACGCGGACGCACGGGCTGTCGCGCCAGCCACCACCAGAGAGCCGCGGCCAGCGCGAGGAGCCCCAGAGAAATCAGCTGCGAGATCGACAGCGACGTGCCGAGGGCCGGGGCCTCGTCGACGCGGATCATCTCGAGCAGGATTCGCGAGATCGGATGGAGCGTGAGCACCAGCGCGAAGACCTCGCCGTCGCGGCGGGCCAGCGGCGTGAACAGCACCGCGAGCACGGCGAGCAGCGCCGCGTCGAAGGCGGCGTAGAGCTGTGCCGGATGGATCGGCAGGCTGCCTCCCGACGGATCGGGATAATGCTCCGCCGGAGGCGAGCCCGCCGGAAACTGCACGGCCCAGGGCAGGTCGCAGGGACCGCCGTAACAGCAGCCGTTGAGAAAGCAGCCGATGCGGCCGATGGCGAGCCCGAGGAGGAGCCCGGGGGCGATGCAGTCGGCGAGCTTGGCGAGCGACAGGCCGCGGCGGGAGGCGAACCGCCAGGCAGCAAGGGCTGCGGTGGGAAGTGACCCGAAGACGACGAGGCCCCCGGCAGCGATATTCACGACCGCGGCGAGCGACTCGGCGAGACTCATCCCCGGGCGGAAAAACTGCTCGCGGTATTCCAGCACATAGAAGAGCCGGGCCCCCACGAGGCCCCAGAGAAAGATGTCGGTGCCGAGCGCGAGCAGCGTGTCGGCGTCGAAGCCGGCCGTCCGGCCGCGAACGATCGACAGCCAGGTGGCCGCCGCTGCCGCCACGAGCAGCATCACGCCATAGCCACGGATCGGAATGCCTGCCCCGTCGTCGAGCGCGGGAATCACCCAGAGGATCATGGCCCCCACGACGAGCAGCGGCAGGGCGAGCGGCATGGCGGCCTGCCGCACGCCGTGCCGCGCCGCCGCCCAGGCGAAGGCGCCCCCACCCAGCACGGCCCACGCCAGAAGCAGAAGACCGAAGCCGAACAGCGGCAGGCTCATGCCGCCGAATCCCCAGTGCGTCGGGAGGTGAAAAAGAGTCGATTGCATCGGTGGTCCGGTCAGCCGGTGCCGCGGCGGGTCGGCAGTTGGCGATTGTCGATCAGCCGCGTGCCGCCCAGCCGGCCCGCGACCAGTGCCACGGCGGCGGTCGCGGTGTTGGCGAGCGGTTCCAGCGACTCGCCGTCGACGACCGCGGCGTAGTCAACGTCGACTCCTCGTGACCGGAGATGGTCGGTCATGTCGCGTTCGATCGCGGCGGGCTCGTCACCGGCGGCCCACATCCGCTCGGCGAGTGCGAGGCTCTCGGCGAGCGCCGTCGCCCGACCGCGGTCCGTGGGTGAGAGATAAGCGTTGCGGGAACTCATCGCCAGGCCGTCGGGCTCACGGATGGTGGGACAGACGGTGATTTCGATCGGCAGGCCGAGATCGCGGACCATCCGCTTCACCACGAGCGTCTGCTGCCAGTCCTTCGCCCCGAAGTAGGCGACGTCGGCGGGCACGGCGATGAACAGCCGACAGACGACCGTCGCCACGCCGGAGAAGTGCCCCGGCCGAATCTCACCCTCGAAGCGGCGGGCAGGCCCGTCGACCATGATCCGCGTGGCAAAGTCGGGCGGATAAATGCCCTCGGCCGAGGGCGCGAAGATCCAGCGCACGCGTCGATCCTCGAGCGCGGTTGCATCGGCCTCGAGCATCCGCGGGTATCGCCCGTAGTCTTCGTGCGGAGCGAACTGCGTGGGGTTCACGAAGATCGACACGGCGACGTCATCGCACTCGGCCGCGGCCCGATCGACGAGGCTCACATGTCCGGAATGCAGCGCACCCATGGTCGGCACGAACCCGATTCGCCGTCCCGCGGCGCGGGCGACAAGGATCTCCGAGCGCATCCGCTCCGGATCGGCGATCATGTGGGCCGTCGTGGGCCGCTTCCCCGTCGTGCCCGCCATCAGAGCATCGCCTCGACGGCCGCGGTCGCCTCGGCGATCGCCTGACCCAGGTCGCCGGCGTCGACCGTGATCACGGCCTTGGGAGACCGCGGCCCTCGGCCGTCCAGGCAGCGCAGGCGGCGGGCGAGCCGGTCTTGAAACATCACCAGCGCAGCAGCGCGGTCGGAGTCGGAAACGTCGGCCACCTGGGTGGCCAGATCACCGAACACATTGGTGTGGGCATGGGCATGCCGGCTGCGAAACGCGATCCGTTCCGCGAGCGCGGCCCGGTCGGCCATGAGCATGATCGCAACCTGCGGCGCGACGATGCCCTCGGCGAGGCGGCTGAAGTCGGCTTCAAATACCGCGAGATCAGCGGCCCGGAGGTCATCCGCTGCCGCGAGGGCGAGTTCGTCGAGCCAATAGTCGGCGATGACGGGATGCGGGTCGTCGTCCCATTGACCGCGGTTCAGGGGCTCGGCCCACGCCGCCAGCACCTGGCTCCAGCGCGTGGCAGCGCTGCCGGCGGGCAACCCCAGGTCGTACCGCGCCGGCAGCGGCAGCGGCGTGGGGGCATGGATGACGCGACCCATCACCGCGTCGGCCACTGCGGCGGCGACCTCCGGTGCACCGCTGCCCGGCACGCCCACGACGGCGATCAGCGGGTGCGTGGCGGAGATGTTGTCGAGCAGGTCGCCGACGGTGCAGCCCGCGGGCGGGTAGGCAAACTCCGCGGCGATTTCGGCGGAGGGCTCGAGCACGAACCGTCGCGTCGCCATTCGCGGATGCGGCACGGTGAGCTCGGCCGTCTCCAGCACGAGGTCTCCGTAGAGCAAGAGATCGAGATCGATCGTCCGCTCACCCCACCGTTCGTGCCGCTCACGATGGAGCGTATTTTCGACGGCGGCGAGCATCTCGAGCACGGCGTGGGGCGTGAGTTCGGTCTCGATCAGGCAGGCCCCGTTGAGAAACGCCGACTGCCCCGCCGGGCCGCCCACAGGTCGCGTCTCGCGGTAGCGGCTGGCCGCCAGAAACGTCACGCCCGGCATGAAGCGGAGCAACTCCACGGCCCGGTCGAGTTGTTCGCGGCGCTTCCCGAGGTTCGAGCCGCATCCGATCAGGCATCGTGCCATGGCGTTTCCCGTGATCGTCCCAAGTCACCGGATTCTAACGCCCTGACACCTCCCGCAGGCAAACCCCGGCGGAAGAGGCCCGAGAGCGGCTCCGCCGGGGACATGCGGTCAATAAAAACGGGGGGGACATCCAGGCCACGACCAAGGTCGTCGACTGTCGATCCCTCAAGTCGTCGCCCCCCAATTCGTAGTTGCTCGCGATTGACCTCACCAGGCTTCGTCGACGTGCGGGTCACGTCCGGGTGCGTGGCGATGGAGTGATTCTGTGGGGCATGCGGATCTTGTCAAGGACATGCCGGATGACGACACGCGCATGCCACTCAATGCCGTGAAAACTGACGATTGACAAAAAAATATTTTTCGTGCCAGCAGTGCAAGCATTGTCGATGCAGCGCGAAGTATGGTGTGCTGAGCGGGGCGATCGTCGAGAGCTCACGCAGGATCCGCGTCACGATGGGATTTTTTGGCACTTCACCTGCTGCACGAGGCGACTCCGGCGACGGCAGGCCGTCGCTTGAAGACCTCGCCCGGTCGCTGCACGACGTCACCGCGAGCGAGGGCGCGGAGGATGGTTCGGAGGCGTTTTTCCCGGACGATCCCGGCGCCGAACCAGACTCCTCCAACGCGGGCGAGAGTTACTGGAGCCTCTCGCGGACGCCGCTGACGAGTCTCGTTTTCGCGCTGCCGCTCGTGCTGGCGTACGAAGGGGGCGTGCTGCTCTTGGGCCGCGGCACGCCCCGCAACGGGGCAGACGTGTGGCTGCGGCAGTCGCTCGACGCCCTCGGTTTCGGCTCGTATTTTCTGCTCCCGGTGCTCACGGTGGTGGGTCTGCTCGCCTGGCACCACATCGAGCACGATCGGTGGCGGTTCAGCGTCGTCGTGCTGGCAGGAATGGCCGTGGAATGCATGGCCTGGGCCGGGGCCTTGATCGGCGTGGCGCGGCTTCAGGACCGCTTCTGGCCGCTGGCCGCGGGGGTCGACGGGGAGGGTGTTTTCGCCCGGCTGGTCGCCTTCTGCGGGGCGGGCCTCTACGAAGAGGTGCTTTTCCGCCTGCTGCTCCTGCCGGCGATCGCGTGGGCATGCGAGCGAATCGGATTGAGCGCTACGGCGGCCGCCGCCTGGGGACTCATCGGCTCGAGCCTGCTGTTCAGTCTTGCCCACTATGTCGGTCCACTGGGCGACACGTTCGCCCTCTACAGCTTCACCTTTCGTTTTCTGGCCGGGCTGTTCTTCGCGGTGCTTTTTACGGTTCGGGGTTTTGGCATCGCCGCCGGCACGCACGCGATCTACGACATCCTCGTCGGACTCCTCTGAAAAATCACGGCCACGTTTCGGCGTGGTTGTCGCCGCGGCGACTTCGTATAATCGAAAACTGTCGAGGCGGGTGATGAGTTGGTGCCGCACGGAGTTTCGTGCGGCGTGTCACTGGCCCGGAGACCTGACGCCGTGATTTCGCTTCGCCCCAAGGTTGCCGAGTTGGTCTTCCAACTCTACGGCCGCGTGCTCCACCCGGAACTGTTCGAGATCCGTGCCCAGCGGTCGATCGAACGAGGTACGTATTCGGCGACAGTCGCGATCACCACCGCCGGCCATCTCGTCACGTGGCGCAAGGATGGACTGACGCTCACCGAGGTGGCCACCAGCATGGCTCAGCCTCTACCGCAGAAGCGACGGCTCCTGTCGCATCGCATCGCCGGCGAGCGGAGCGACCGGATGGAATGCCGCGGCGGCGCCAGTTACCAGACCTGCTTTCAGCTCGAGACCGTGCAGCCCGAGGTGTTTTGGGGGTTCCAGCAGGAGCTCGTGGAAGCGGGCGCGAAGCGCGGCCTCCTTCATCGGTTCGAGTCGGTCGGTCGGGTGGCCCTCGGCGCCCTGAGTTGGATCGACGTGGAGACGCGGCCGCGCAGCCTGATCGTGCAGGCGTTCCACACGTTTCCGGACGACATGGCGATCGTGAAAAGTCAGTCGGTGTTTGAAACTCCGTAGACCGTCACCGGCGCTCCCCCGGCGGCACGCCCTCCCCTCTCACCTTTCCGGTTCCCGATGCCCAAGTCGAAGGCCGCCACCGCTGAAGCCCGTAAACCCCGCGTGCTGATCGCCGACGACAACGAGCCCAATCGGGAGCTGCTCGAGGTCTATCTCTCCGATCTTGACTGCGAGATGGCCTCCGCCGTCGACGGGGCCGACACGCTGGAGAAAGTGGCGGCGTTCAAGCCCGACGTGCTCCTGCTCGACGTGATGATGCCGAAGCTGTCCGGCTTCGAGGTCTGTCAGCGGCTGAAGTCGGATCACGCCACCAGCCCGATCATGATCCTGATGGTCACGGCGCTCGGCGAACTCGGCGACATCGAACGGGCCGTCGAGGCGGGCACCGACGATTTCCTTTCGAAGCCGGTCAACCGCGTGGAGCTGGTGAAGCGGGTCGAAAACATGCTCAAGCTGCGGCATGTGTCCGACGAGCTGGAGCGGTTGCGGAGCTACATCCGCACCATGGACGACGATCAGCCGCCGCGGCGATCGTGACCGACGCCTAGCCGCATCGACGTTGGGCCCGAGTGGCGGGTCGGGGCTTCCCGTTCCCCGAGCGCCGGACGTTCGCTCCGTCCATCCTGGACTTAGCTCACTCGATGCTGCCTGCGCTTCGGCATCCTGCCTGCGCTGGCCAGCAACGCCGGCTCTCGGGGCACGGGCAGCCCCTCGCGGGTACTCGAAGGCCGGGGAAGCCCGGAGCGCGAGCGACGGGTAGACGGGTGGCTTCGCGTGAGGGATTCGCGGAGCGAGACGAGGTGGAGAACGTATGCCCCGCGCTGGCGATTGGGGGTTCCTGAGCCTCTGCCGCCGCGGCTTTCGGCTATTTGCCTTCGGCGGGAGGCGCCGGCGCTTTGGGGGCTGGAGGTGGCGGGCTCTGCGGCGGTGGCCGCCGCTGGAGCAGTCGGCCGCGGCGTGGTGGCGGCGTCTGACCGGGATTGGCCTCCTCGGCGGCCCGGCGCTCGGCGCGACGCTTCGCGACTTCTTCCAAAACACTTCCCACGATGTCAACGATGGCGTCGGTGGTGCCCGGCTCCGCACCAGCCCTGTTGGCGGCTTCCGTGGCGACCTGTTCGGCCATTTCGCGAGGTGAAAGCGGCTTCTCCTGCTCAGCGTCCGCGGGCTTTTGGTCCGTTGCTTCGGCCGCCGCCGAATCGGGGACGGTCTTGGGCAAGGATCCAGGAGGCGACCAGCCCGGCTGCGGTGGCGCGGCAGGCTGCGGCCCCGCTGCAGGTGCTGGGGCGGGCACGGGTGCGGGAGCCGGCGACTGCGGCCGCGGACCCTTCCGCAGACGGTCGATCAGGTCGACCAGCACCTCGCCCGCCGCAGCCTTGATCGAACCGTCGAAGATCACCTTGGGATCGCCCAGCTCACCGCCGACACCGAGCGAAATCTGCTTGCCTGCCAGCGCCGCCACGAGCGGCCGGTCTTGAGGCAGGTCGGCCGGAATGGGGAGCGTGAGTTTCACGTCGAGCGAGCGGTCTTCGAGGCCCACCGAGCCCTCCGACCGCACATCGAGCCGTTGCCCGGACTGCGTGAGCGGAATGCCGAACTTGAGCCCCTTGTGCCACATCCGCTGATCGACGAGATGAAACTCGATGTTGGATTCGTCCGCGATCCGCACCGTCGGCGGCGCCGGCAGTTTGAGCGGCATCGACTTGAACATGTTTTCGACGAGCGGTCCCGGCCCGAGATTCACCTCGTGCATCGACAGAAGTCCGGAGATCTCGGCCGCCTCAGGACGGCCGACCGGCAGCCGGGCACCGTCGAGCCGCAGCGAGAATCGACCGCTGGTCCGAGCTGAATCAGCGAGCACCGGGACGATATAGGCGAGCACCTCGTGGGCGACGGTCTGCTGGAGTTCCGCCTGCGCGAGCAGTTGCACGGGCTCCACGGTCCATTCACCGGAGCCGTCGGCGGCGTTGGCGAGCGTCGCCCGCAGATCGATTGGATCGCTCACCCAGGCGTCTTTTGTCCACGGCCCGCTGATGCGGACGACCGCATCTTCGACCTCGAGCCGCACGCGAACCAGGCTCCGCCGCGGACCCCCCGCCGGCTTCGGGGCGGCGGGCTGCCCGTCGGCTGGCGCTGCAGCGGCGTCCGGAGGCAGGATCGCATCGATGTTGGAACGGTGCTCCCGATCGAACTCGATATCGACTTCGAGCCCCTCCACCCGCAGGCGACCGAGGTCTCCGAGCGAGAAGAGAACGCCCGCCAAGCCGTTGCTGATCTCGATGCGTCGGATCGTGATCGGCGCCTTGTCGCCGTTTCGCGGCACGACCTCGAGGCCGTCGAGCACGATGGGGCCCAGCCAGCCCACGCCGATCCGCGAGAGTTTCACATCGGCCCGGAGTTCGGGAACGGCTTGAGCGACCAGTCGCGACACCCGCTCGGGCGTGCCCACGAGCGTGGGCAGCCAGAGCAGCGCGGCGATCACGGCGATGACGGCGCCGGTGAGCAGCCAGCGGACAAGCGGCCAGACGAGGCCCCGCGGTCGCGGCCGGGGTGCGGAGGGCAACGGATGGGACTCGGCCATGGGCGGCGATACTCCGGGCGAACACCGGGCATTCTCATCCCGGGCGGTGACAGGTCGATTCTACGCGGTACCGGCCGCAGACGGTTCGCGCGGCGTGAATCCCGGTATCGATTTGGTACACTCCACGGACGTTCGCGGGCGTAGCTCAGTTGGTAGAGCGCTAGCTTCCCAAGCTGGATGTCGAGGGTTCGAGTCCCTTCGCCCGCTTTTCTTCTTTTGCCGGAATCACGTGTGAATCACGGGAGATTCTCGGCTTCTTCGCGCGGGCAGATTTTTTGCCCGATGGACTGCGAGGCCCTGCGGAACCCTCCAAAGCACCCCCGTTCCCTGAAGTTGGTACAACAATTGGTACAACGGGCTCGGCGACCTCGGCGGCGGCGGTCGAACCCACAGCCTCCAGCATCGGAGGCGTGGCGGGCAGCAAGTTGACCGCCTTCGTCACGTCGAGGTGCTTCTCGTCGGCGTAGGTTTTCAGGACGAGGTCGAGCGACGAGACCCGCATCGCCGCCATGGCCGTCCGCGGATCGACCCCGGCGACGGCCAGCTGGGTGTTGAACGTGGTGCGCATGGCGTGCACGTCGAGCCGGCGGCCCCGCTCATCGACCTTGGGGATCCCGGCGGCCGCAAGGTCCCGGTCAAGAATCCTGATCAGGCCCGCCGGGATCTGAACCAGCCGGTCATCAGCGGCCAGCACCCTGCCCTGCGCCGCGAGGCGCCGCCGTCGGTCTGCCAACCAGTCCCGCACGTGGCCGGCGACGTCGGGCCGCAGGGGGATCGTGGATCGCTTGCCGTTCTTCGCGTGGACACCCCGGAGGGTCACCGCAGGCGCGTCGTCCCTCAAGTCCACGTCGGCCACGGTGAGTGACGCGAGTTCGCCCTTCCGCATCCCGGTGGTCAGTAGCAGCTCATACGTGAGGGCCCGCTCCCAGCCCTGCAGTTCCAGATGCTCCGCCCTTTCCGGCTGGACCACGGATCGCCCACGCGCGGCCGCCTCGGTGATCGTATCGACCGTGAGGGGGGACTTCTGCCACGTGGCCCGCGATTTGGAGGCCCGCGAGCGGCCCGGCGACCGAACCGTGAACCGGCCGTGTTCCGCCAGCGGCCGGAGTCGGGCGATCTGGAGCAGGCGGCCCAGTTCGCCGGCCGTCATGGCCCGGCGGCGGCGCCGGACATCGTCGCTCTCGTCGAGCTTCTTCAGCCGATCAAACGGGTTCTCGATCAGCCGCCCCGAATCGACGAGCCAGTTGCCGAAAGCCGTCAAGGCGATGAGCTTCGCATTGATTGTCCGCGGCCCCGGGGCTTTACGGATGCGGACGGTGCCGTCCTTTTTCGTGATGGTCTCGTCGGGACGACGGAGACTTTCGCTGGTCCAGTCGAGAACCGTCTGGCGGTCGAGGTCACGGAGCGTTTTGAATCCGCACGCCTCGGCGATGTCGCCCAGCCCACGACGCACGTTGTCGACGTGCGTCTTCGACACGTTGGGGTGGGCGCCCTTCCCGCGGCTGTTCGCCAGCACCTTGAGATACTCGTCGATGTGTTCCTCGATCGGCGTCGAGAGGTGTTCGGCGGCCTCGGCCTCGCGGGGCGAGAGCATTCCCGCCCGCACCTTCTCGGACCGCGCTTCGAGATCGGCGAGCACCTGCTTGGCGGCGTCTCGCGTCCGGCAGCCGGTCGCGACCTTGCGAACCACACCGGCCCCATCCCGAAACTTGGCCGTGAAGGTCGCCGCCTCCACGATGATGCCCGGGCGGCTGGCCTTCGGCCCGGAGGTCCGAGCCCTCTTGAGCTTGCCCGCGGCATCGCGCCACTCCGCCCACTGCTGGCCGCCGCGCGTAACGATCGTGGCGCCGGCCGGCAGCGGCCGCGTGACCTTGGCTTTGAAAACAGATCCCATGTGGCTCTCCTTACCTGTTTCGATGTTCAGTTTACTGGGGCAGGCTATTTCGGGGTGGTCGAGCGCACGTGCCTGACAACCGGGCAGCCCGCGGCGATCCAGTCGTCCACGGCCTTCCGATTCCACCGCCGAAGTCCGCCCAATCGAATCGGCGGCGGGCACCTGCCGTTGTCGGCCATCCGACGCACGTGCTTGGTCGAGCACGCCAGCTTGGACGCAAACTCGTTGACGTCGATTAGCGGTGAAGGTGCCTTATCAGTTTCGACCGTCATTCTCACCCCTCCTTTCCCCCCCTGCCCGCAACCAACTCGCCTTCGATCCTGGCCGCCAGCACCTCCCGCAGCCGGTCGTGCTCCACGGCGGCGAAGCGCGCGGCCTTGATGCAGCTCCACGCCCGCTGCACCCGGCCTCGAAGTCATCACCGGCGCCGGGCCCCGCTGGGATCGGCAGGACCGAGCCCCAGAGGGCGCCCGCCGCTGCGGCGGGCGGCCGGGTCACCTCTGGTGTCGTAACGGACCTCATACGCGAGCCCCCCTCTCCGTTGCAGCGTCCCGCCGAGAAGATGCGCGGCTTGGGAGTGGGACAAGCCGAAACGCTTCGGTCCGGCTATCCAAGTCCACGAGTCCTTCATCCTGGAGCCAATTCAGCGCTGCTTTCAGATCGTCTGTCGGGACAATCGCCAGCGGCCCCTTGGTGACGAGAGATTCCCAGGTCACTGCCGCTGGCTCCCGCCGCCGGAGGTGCCGCACCACCCGCTCAACCAAGCGCAGGCCGTCCTGTAACCCGCTGGCTTGGGTCGCGAGCGATCGGAGGACCGGATCATTGCCGGGGTCCTGGAAAAGCCCGATTGACGCGGGCCGCGTGGTGGTTCCCGCGGGCGTCAACTCCGGGCGCCAGATCAACCAACGCCCGAGGAAGAACGCCGCCGCATCCCGCGCCGCGAGAGCGTCTGCCTCATCGACGTTCCCGAGCGGCCCCTCCGCGCCGAACTCACCAGCGGCCCACCGGAAGCATCGATGCAGAAGCGCGAGCCGAACCACGTGGCCACGGATCTTGTTGATGACGCCGTACTGCTCGTGGGGTATGCCGAGGCTGACGACCACTTCCTTGAGTTCATCCTCGAATCGCTTGAATACCGCGATGGATTCGGGGGTGAACGATACGTCGACTCGTCCGTTGACCGCGTCGGCCGCGAGAATCTCGATCTGGAAGAGCCGCTCGATCGCGGTCGCCCACTCCCGATTCAACGTGGGGTCATCCGCGTCGTCCGGCCACTTCGGCATCCTGGCTCCGGGCAGCCCCACGAGCAGGATCCTGTCGATCAAGCCGTCGTCGCCGCGATCGTTGTAGGCACAGCTCAGCAGGTCGGGCTGGATCGTGCCCAGGAGCGACACGAATGGGGCCACCAGCGCCTTGCGTCGCCCGCCGTCGCCGACGCGGTACTTCCGTCGCCGCCTCCCGTCAGCCAGCTCGCAAAACGTCTGCCGGTTGGAGCCGCTCGCACCGCGCAGGAACAGGGCCGCCAGCTCGTCGGGGCTCACAAGCAGTTGTCGCTCGCTCGTCTCCAAGAGTTCCAGCACCGCGGGCCCCGTCACGTCGTTGACGATGACGCACGGCGCCGGGGGCTCGCCCCTCGATCGGCGCCGAGAGCCGCCGCCGTCCTCGTCGTCATTTTCTTCGTGCTCGTCAGCAGCGGCCGCCGCGAGTGCCTTCAACACTTCCTCGTGATCGACCAGCGGACCGAAGATCTTGTCCGCCAGGATGCTTTTCCCACGGCCCTTGTAGTCGACGACGGCGACGAACACGTTGGTTCGCACCGGCCAACTACGGGAGGCATAGCCGGTGACGTTTCCGCCGGTGGAGGTGGCGCCGGCCGCGAGCATGTACGCCACCGCGAACTCGTCGGGTGTGTCGCTCGCCGCCGAACACGAGCGGCGGTACGCTTCGAGTTGCGAGGGGAAGAAGACGGGGAAGCTCGTGGGTAAACCGATGAGCGAAACCAAATCGAGTGAAGACATAACCGTCCGCGTAAGTGCGGGCTCCAGGCTGGTGTGGGAAAACGAATTGAATTGCCAGATAGGGACGAAGGCGGGGCTACAGGTGACGATCGAAATCCCGCTGCTCTTCGGCAACCACCTTCATGAGCAGCCGGCGCACCTCGCGGTGATCGGCGACGGCGTAGGGGCGTTTGAACCACTCCCAACGGCGTCGGACTGACTTTTCGGTGACTTCGTCGTCGTCGGTGTCGTCCCTATCGAACTCGGACTCGGGCTCCGAGTCATCGTCAGTAACGAACTTCAGCACGTCACGGTCCGCCGCGGGGGGCAACCGCCGCTTCTTCTTGGGTGATGCATCGCGTAGGTGCTTGTCGCCGCGAAGCACCGCGTCGATCTCATCCTGGTCAACCGTGCCCGCCGCCACCGCGTCTCCGAGCGCCACGGCCTGGGCCGCCTTGTGGCCGGAGACCTTGGCGAGCCGAGCAAGCTGCCCGATGCTGCTTGCGGCTGCTTTCTCGGCAGCCGACCGCCTCCGGTGGGCGGAATCCGCCGGTGGCTGGGAGATCCCAGCCGCCGCGTCACGGCTGGGACCACCGAAGCGGGTGGCGGCTTGTCGGGCGGCTTTCGCGGCCCGGATCTGCGGCAGCAATTCGAGGGCGAGCACCGCGCGTTGGTCGTCGGTCAGGTGTCGCCGGTGCACGTTCACCGCGTAGATGTGTTCCTCGACGCACTCGCCGCCGCGCGGCTGCCATTCGTCGTGGGACATCTCGATGTCGTACCCGCGCTGACGAAGCGCCTCGACCGCGCGTACCCTGTTGCGTCCGTCGATCAGCAGCCCATCGTGAAACTCGATGGGAGCGACGCGGCCCGCCACCCGCACGCTCTCGACCAGATCGTCGAATTCGCTGCCTTCCAGTAGCTTGAACTTGCTAGCGAACGGGTGCACTGGGAAACCGCCGACTACTTCTAGTTCGGTGCGTTCCGCCCCGGCGGGCGGCGCGGCACCGCATGGCGCCGGGTTGATTGGCATCAGAGCGATTGAGGTTGTAGGCGTGTCGCACATGAGCCTGTCGTGCCGTGATCGGCACCTCCGAGGATCCGTGCCTCACATTCGTCGCGGGTGAGGCAGCCGCTGTCGCTTCGGTTTTGGGGCGAGGTGGGGATTTCTACCGGCGTCGTCAGCCGCAGGCTCTCCGCGAAAACGCAGAGAGCCCAGAACGGATGGCGTGAGTACCTTTCGTCATCGTGGTCGTGAACGTTGCGTGCTTGACACGCCGCGCACCACGAAGGCTGGGTTTCACATAGCCGCGACGCGGCAAGGAGAAGCAATGTTTGGCGACAGTCCCAGGAAGCTTTCGGACATCCTCACGGGCGAGAGCCGCGAGGAACTCTCACGCCGCTTCGACGAGGTCGAGGCGGCCCCGGATTTCGCGCCGGTGCCGCCCGGCTCGTACGAGGTGGACTTTGTCAGCGGCCAGTTGTGCCAGTCGCAGAAGGGCGTGACGGGCTACACATGCGTGTTCGAGATCGCGGCCGGCGAGTACCGCGGCCGGAAGATCTGGCACACGTCCTGGCTGTCGGAAGCCTCGTTGCCCTACGCGAAGCGCGACCTCAAGAAGCTCGGCATCAACAATCTGGAGCAGTGCGAGAAGCCGGTACCACCCGGCATCTACTGCATCGTCAAGGTCGTGGTGCGGACGGAGGACGACGGTACGCAGCGGAATCGCGTGACCCACATAGAGGCAGGCGGCGTGCGGCAGGATCCGACCGCCGACCCGGACTTCGGCATGCCGGCCACGACCTGCTCGGCGGAAGGAGGTGTGCGGTGAGCGACAGCCGCTTCGAGTCGGCGAATGTGTGTCCTGGCAATTACACGGGCACGCTTGTGATGAGTTGCATCGCACGGTCGGTTCGCACCCGCAACGTCGGCGTGACCCTCTACTGGGACATTTCATTGCATTGCGGAGACCAGCGCCGCGTGTGGCGGACACTCTGGCTGTCACCCAAGGCGGTTGCACGAACGAAGGTCGAGTTGGCACGGCTGGGCGTTCGCACGCTGGCCGACCTCGACAATGATCCGCCGGTGCCGCTGGGTGCCGCCTGCCGGCTCGTTGTCGCGGATGTCCAAGACCGCGACGGCTATCGGGAGTGCCGCATCGTGCACTGGCAGGTGCTCTCCGTGACCATGGCCCAGCAGGGGGTACCGACCGATGATCGCAGCTGAATTTCCCCACACGTTCCGCATACTCGGTGCCCCACACAATGCTCGCAAGCGAGTGGATGTCGCGGTGGCGTTCGATGCGTACCGGCGATGCGATCCCCGGGCTCGCGTTATCGAGGAGAGTTACCTGGGGGTCTTCCAGTTCGGGGAGGACTTTGCCGTGCACCTCGCCAAGACGCGTTCTACCCGAGGCTTCGTGGGCAAGACATGGTCCAACTTCATCTGGTTGGACGTCGACCGCGACACGGCGGCGGGGGGCGTCGAGCGGGCCATTGTGGACACACGCCAGCTGTTGGTGACGCTCATCGAGCGATACCTGGTGCCCGAGGAGTGTCTGCTGCCGTTCATATCGGGCGGCAAGGGTTGTCACCTCGGGCTTCCCACGGCCCTATGGGCCCCGGCGGGCGGCGAGTCGTACCACTTGGTCGCCCGTGCGTTCGCGGAGCGAATCGCCACCGCGGCGGGCATCGGCATCGACATGGGCGTTTACGACCGGGTCCGCGCGTTCCGCAGCCCCAACAGCCGGCACCCCAGGACGGGCTTGCACAAGAAGTTCGTGCCCCCCCACCAGTTCGCATTGCTGACTGCCGACGACGCGGTGATCCTGGCTGCCCAGCCGGCCCCGTTCGAGCTGCCTGACCTATCCGGCATGGGCCGACTGCCGGCACTCGCCGCCGAGTGGCAGGCGGCCTCGGAAACGGTCGCCATGCGGGAAGTGGCGTTCGAGGAAAGGCGGCGGGACATCGCCACCGGCGCCGCGATGGCCAAAGTGAACCGGCTCACGCTCGACCTGATCCGGGGCGAGCCGGTGGCCGTCGGTGACCGCCACCGGACCGTCTATTCGGCGTCCCGCAATCTCGCGGAAGCGGGCGCTCCTCGGCAACTTGTGTTCGAGCTGCTCCGCGAGGCCGCCCTGGACACCGGCCTGCCGCCGCGCGAGGTCGATCGGCAGATCGAGTGCGGATTCCTTGCCGCGACGAGGTCCGCATCGGAGCCTGGCCCGGACGAGGCCACGCGGCGGAACACACCGGAGGGCGAGCGATGAGGCACGTGCAGTCAGGCGAGTTCTACCGCCCCGGTCGGACGTTCAGCCGTCGCCTCGGCAGCCGCGGGCGTCGAAGTGTGCGTTACCACGGGCATCGCCGCCGTACTCATGCGTGGTCGTCGCGAGATCCGCGTGGCCGCCGACGGCACCCAAAGCTGCGGAGGACCTCGGCATGAACGGTTCGTCGCGATTGAAGATCGTTCCCCGGGCGCGTTTCATCACGGGCGGCAACCTGTTCAGCCGGTGGCACGACGACGTGAAAAGCGGCACAGCGCCCGTGCTGTACCAACACGGCTTCCCGTACCCGGAAGTTGGCCCCGGCCTCGTCACGCTCATCGGCGGTGCCCCGGGAGCCGGCAAGACCTGCTTCACGACGTCGATGGGCATCGAGATGCTGCGGTTCCAACCCGGGTTGCGGGTGCTCATGGCCAACTGCGAGATGGCACCGGAGGCCCTGCTCAACCGGCAGCTTGCACGGCTGTCCGGCATCGACGCGGAGGCCATTCGGCACAGGCGGCTCGGCCCAGAGCACGAAGAGCGGCTGACCGCCGGGCTCGCGACGCTGCAGGCCGTCATAGACCGGCTGGCCTTCATGAACGCGCCCTACGACATTTCCAACGTCGCCGCCTCCGTCGACGCCTTCGGTGCGGACGTCGTTTTCATCGACTACATCCAGCGGTTCACGATCCCGACCGAGGACGCCGAGGCCAGGCACCGCGTGAACCGCGTCATGGACTACCTGCGGCAATTCGCCAACGCGGGGCTCGCGGTGATCGTGGTGAGTGCCGTGGGCCGTTCCCGCGACAAGGCAGGGCGGTCTTCGTATGCGGGCGACGGCTTGTCCCTGGCGTCGTTCCGTGAGACTTCGGAACTCGAATATGGCGCCGACGACGCCCTGATCCTGGCCCCGATAGGCGACGACTCCGACCTGGTCCGGCTCTCGCACCTCAAGGCCCGCCACGGCCGGCAGGTGACCCAGGAGTTCCGGTTCAACCGCTCGGTGCAGTCCTTCACGCTCGTCTCCAGCGACGCGACGCCGGCCTCCTGGACCCCACCTGTGACTACCGACGCCCGATCGGCCACACGTACGTCCGTTACGGAGGAGCTGCTGCGACTCTGGGACTCAGGGGCGGTGGCGGATGACGACGCTCCCTTGCCCAACGAGAATTAGGACTCGACCGTTGAGTACGGACCACATCCTGCCCGCCGGCGCCGTGCTGCCCCCGATGCCGGGACCGGGGGCCGCTACGCCCGGCGACGAGGCGACCGCGGCTCTTGCCACCACCGGCGTCACGGTGCCGAAAAAGACCGTCGCTGCCGCGAGCGTTCCCGGGTTGGCCCGGGATCCAACAGCGAAGCCGCAGCCCCGGGGCCGCCGTGCACGGCCCGTAGAGGCCCCACAGCACCCCGACCGTTTCCGGGTGCTCAACGACTTCGTGGATGGCCAGATGCGCGACGTCGGCGATGCCGCAGCCAAGGCCTGGTTCGTCCTGTACCGCGACACGAAGCCGGACGGGCTTGTGAGGACGGGGCTCTCGGACATGGCTATACGAATGGGCTGCGCGGTCTCGACCGCGAAGCGAGCCGCACGGGAGCTCAAGGCCCGAGGGCTCGTGACGCTCGTGCAGAAGGGCGCCCCCGGCCGCGGCCCGAACGTCTACAGGGTCCACGGAAAACCTAGTCCCGGCAGTGGCCGCGGCGGTGACGATCCTGGCCCGAGCTGCCTGGGCATAGGGGTCAGCGGTGACCCGCAATAGGGGTCACAGTTGAGCCCTGATAGGGGTCAAATCGAGCATTTACCTAGGGTCATAGCTGTGACCCACATCCCATAAGGGATCCCATAAGCCGCGTGCGTGCGTGCTTGCGCACACGCACGCGGGCAGAAACACGCCGGCATACTACGTCGGCTTCGGTTCGACGTACGTATCACGCGGCACAGGCGGCGGCCACTTGATGGGATCGAAAACTCTTTCGCATCCGTCCATCAAACGTACTCGTTCGTCAATCAATTGAACCAAACCACGCTTCTTGAGCAACTTCAGCGGGTTTGTCAACTTTTTGCTTGTAGGGTTTGAACTCGTCGATCGTCCTTTGCCGTTCGCACAGGCAACTGCAACCTCGTAGAGCGCGTCGTCCTTTAAAACTCCGCTCGCCTCAGGGCTCGCAAAAACTCCGAAGATATCAGGCTTGCAAATCCTATCTCTTGTTGTGGGTGCAACACGAGTCCTGACGACCAGAGCTTTCCCAACGTATTTGGCGGCCACGGGCTTGTGCTGCGTGTCCGATTCGAGTTCACCGCGTATTCGAATAGCCCACGCCCACCAGTACTCAGCCCCGGACTTATACTCCTGAAATTCCGCAAGTGCTCGCCGACCCGCTTCTCGGTTCATCACCGTCGTTCCGATAGCTATCGCTTGCTCAGCTTCGGGGAGCGACTCAACGGCGAGTGCTAACTTCTTCCATGTCTTAGGGTCGATCTTCACCGCTTTCACGGTGGCTTTCGACGCCGGCTTTTTCTTAGGCTTGGATTTAGCCACGGCTGAAAAGCCTCAGGATGGTTTGCGAAGAACTTTTGCGGCTAGCCGGTTGTGCTGCCGCAAAGTCGCAGGAATCGCGGATGGGCGGTTTTTTTGTCCAGCTAGTTCGATGGCTGCCGCGCCCGTGTTCTTCATGGTGCGGCCCACGCCGGGTGCCGCTCCCGGCTCGCTTTCGTAAGCCGCGCCAGCCAGTACGTCCAAGAGGCCGCCTGAAATGTCTTCCACGTACTCATCGGGCAGCCTCGGCACGACATCTGACTCGGAATGAATTCGAGACAGTACGTCCACCACCTGGTTGATATCCGGCGGCTTTGATGCGCCCGGCTGTTCTCGCGCGTCGGCAGGAAAACCAGACTTCCGTGCAAAAGCCACCACCGCCCTTCCGCGAGCGACCAGTGCCTTAGCCAGGGGAGGACGCACTTGCTTCTCATCACGCAGGCTCAGGTATGCCCGAAGAGCCGAATTGGCCAACGCATCGACGAGCGTGAGCAGCTTCTTGCGGACGCGATCGCTGTCGGGATGAGCCCACGACGCGCCGTCCAAGGTGTCGAGCCGGATATGAATCGCGCAATTGTAGAACGCGAGTGGATTGCGGCTGACCAGCGAACTCGATCGCGCAAGCAGCCAATCGAGATGCCCGACAAAATTCGAAATCCGATTCATGGCTCACGCCTCCAAGGGACTAATTTAGCAGCCCAAAGTTCCTGACAACTGGCTTTCGCACCGATTCGTCTGTATCTACGCTCACGGGGCTTCGCTGATTGCCACATACGCCCGCCAGACCCGGGAATACGCGCACCCCCAGGCCTCGTCATGGCTGGCCAGGTCGAACTCTTGCGGGCTCACGTCGGCCTGCCTCGCGAGCTTGTCGAGCGAGTAGTTCCAGGCCAAGGCATGCGCCCACTCGTGACACAGCGTTTCGACGGCCATGGACTCGCTCATGGCCATGTTGAGCCGCACGACGAACCGCTGGGGCCGCCGTACGCACTCTCCGAGGGTCGTCCGAGGCAGCCAGGCTGCTCGGACGACCACGGGCTTCGCCGCCGGACAAGCCCGCCGTAGGCCCTCGACGACTCTCCTGAAGACATCCCAGCCAGGGCGGTCCAGAAAGCTTCCCGAGGCTGTATAGATGCCTGCAGTCCGAGCGGTGTGAAGTGGCCCGGGTGCTGCCAAGCCCATGCGCCGGCAGCACAGTACGCGGCTGGTTTGGGGCATCTGGCAGCCCTCCTTGGATTGCCAGGCTCAATCTAGCGCGGCCACAAACGAGCGCAAGCCTTTGGGCGGATTTTCGGGGTGCCCCAGAAGCCAGCCGCTTCCAGTAGACCCCTCGACCGTTGGCTCAGCTGGGTTACCAAGCTCCGTGTTGAATTCACAACAATAACGACCAAGCCGCGAGAGCCGTCCTCGGGGCTGACCTCGAAGCCCAACGGGTTTCCGAGTGTGGAGCAATACCCGCCGGCCTCGTTCAAGCTACTGAGGCGACGAATGCCCCTTTGACGGCCTTTCTGCGGTGCTGGTTCCGGACGGGCTGCAAGGTTCCCCGGGCAAAACGCGCCTCGGTGACTAGCGAACCGGGGCTTGTAAATAACTGCGCTTTTGTGGGGTTCGCCAAAAACCCAGCCACTTTAAGCGAGCATGGAGCCGAGGCGTGCGAAACAGAGCCTCCCCCTTGGCTTTTGTCGTCGCCGTCCCAAGGTGCACCCAACCGCGACCAGTTGGGGCGTATTTGTTGTCAATTGGATGGCCCTTGAATGGCTGGCTGTCGTGCCGATCAGGATGTCCAGCTGTGTCCACCATGAAGCCCACGCTGGAGTTGCCGCTATCGCCGCAGAGTTTTCGCGTTTGCGGGTATCGGACGCGATGCTGGATCTGGGGGCACGGGGGTGGGAGGCGGTGAGTGGGCTGAGGGGCACTTAAATGTAGCTACATGCCTGCTCCTTACCCCACCCTCGCCCCGAGTTCCGCGCCAGGATAAAGAACCGCGACCGGACTGCGCCAGTGAGAGCCCCATTCCGTGCCGAAAGGCGGAGGTTGGGGGAAGAGAATGGCAGGGTTCTGCGCGGGTTTCAAGGGGCTGGGCGGGAGAACTGGCGGCGCGGGCGAGTCTTCAGAGGTCCAGGCGCGCCCCAACGTCCCCCGTGCGGATTTGTCGGTGTCATGAAATACCCGGCGGCCCGCGGCGACGTACGTCGCAACGCTCGCGACGTGTCGCCCTCTCCGGGTATGATCCCTCTCGCACAGGGAGTAACCCTCCATGCGTGTCTGAAGCGGGAGTATTTCGATGCCAGGTTTCTACAAAGATGCGTCCGGCCAAATTGTGGGGCCAGTTTCTTCTGCTGAACTCAAGGTCTTGGCGGAGCGAAACGCCATCACTAGCGACACGCTAATTGCGCAAACAGCGAATGGCCCTTGGGTGCGGGCAGTGCAAGTGAAAGGTCTAAGCGAGTTTCTGCAACGAGGTTCCTCCCGACACGCTCAGCTCCCGTCATCCCAAGCCAGCGTCCCCACGGCATCTGCTTCAACAGCCACCGTGGCCGGATTGACTACCGCCAAGCCGAGTTTGTCGTCAAGCAAATCGCGCCGAGGGCTTAGTGCACGCACCATTGCAGGCGGAGGGGTGGCGATCGCACTGCTCGGCCTTCTTGCACTCTACCGGGGAACATTTTCTGCGCCTCGCCCGATTGCACCGCGTCCGTCCTTGCCATCAATCACGGTTCCCTCCCTGTCTCACCAAGGCGGTGCGGCTAGCGAGTCAGTATCTGAACGTGCGCTCGATAACCGCCGAATGCAGATCGCCGACATGTTCCTGAGAGCTGAAGGGGACTGGGACAGCGCTGCCGAGAAAGCCAAGTACGGCTTCACGGAACGCTGTCTTGAGGTGGAAAAACAAGTCCCTTATGACGCCCGCGGTCCACTAAACCAGGCACTAGTTCGGGACCAAGAAGCGTTGTCGGAGAAGATCACGAGTCTTCGCGAGGCATTCCTAGTCACACTAACTTCACTGCGTACTTCGATGGAGACCGCAGCGGCGGATGCAAATAACGCCGCTTGGGACGCAGCAGTTGCTGAAGCCCGACGCAAAGTCACCGAAGCAATTGTGAATGGCAAGAAAGCCATTGAACTTAGTGTTGCTGATCGCACCGACTCCTTTTCCGAGTTCGCCGCCACCGCAGGCCAGGCGGCTTCGAAGGCTGAGGGCGAAAAAGCCGCAATGCGCGAGCAGTTACAGGCGGATAAAGAGCGACTGAGTCGACTTGGCGATATCCGAAAACTTACGAGTGTCGCCCCGGAAGATGCTGCTGCCCTAGTTCGCTATCACCGGGATGGGACCGGCTTTTCGGGTGGCCAAACAATAGACCTTGAGTCATTGGCCGAACTTACGCCTGCAGTAGCCAAGGAACTGTCCGCGTGCACTACTGGGTTGGTCCTGCCCGCCGTGACCAAACTTTCGCCCGAGTCCGCGAAACATCTTGCACGGATGTCGGTCGACAAACGGAATCGACTCGTACTTATAGGCCCTGACAAAACCTGATTTGGCACGCGCTTTGCGCATGGCCCTCCAAGGTCCACATGAACCTTGGAGGGAGCCAAGATGGCAGATGCACGGATGCCCGAAGAGTTCTTCGACGAGTTGTCGCCATACCTTCCCGCCGAGACGCCGGTGGGGAGGCGCGGCGGCAGACCACCGATTCCGCATCGGATTGTTGTGAAGGTGATCTGGTTCGTGCTTGTGACCGGATGCCGCTGGGAGGACGTGCCGTTGGAACTCGGCTGCTCGGGGCGAACGGCTCACCGCCGCCTTCAGCATTGGTACGCCCGTGGGATCTGGGAGCGATTGCATCTCCACTTCCTGACGATTCTGCGGAAGGCGGGCGTCCTCGAAGCCGAGTTGGCGGTGATCGACAGTGTTCTGGTGAGGGCTTTCGGCGGTGGGGATGCGACGGGGCCGAGCCCCGTTGACCGCAGAAAACTTGGGTCGAAACACACGCTGCTCGTCGACGCCAACGGCGTGCCGCTCGTGATCCGAACCGCCCCAGCGAACGCCAGCGACTACAAACTGATTCTGCCGGTGGTCGAGGACTTTCCCGAAATAGGCGGCAAGCCCGGCAGGCCGAGGAAGTATCCTGAGGTGATCTACGCCGACCGGGGCTACGACAGCGAGGCGATCAGGCAGAGCCTTCGCTCGCAGGGCATCAGACCCGTCATTGCCCGAAGAGGCATCGATCACGGCAGCAGCCTCGGAAAGATTCGATGGGTGGTCGAGCGCACGATCAGTTGGTTCAAGGGACTGCGACGCCTCCGGATTCGCTACGACCGCTCCGACGACGTGCAAGATGCGTGGAACAGGCTCGCCGCTTCGGTCCTTTGCTACCGGGTCGCGATCCGTTGGGGCATCTGTCCCGGATAGGTTTTGTCAGGGCCTATTAGCAATCTTCAAGAGCTTGATGAGGTGGACCCCGGATTTCGGGCGCCCTGATAAGGTGGAGCCTCCGGGCTTGGAGGCCCCCTATCAGGAGGATGACGATGCCGGGCAAGCGACGTGTGTATGGGGCTCCGTTTAAGGCCAAGGTGGCCTTGGCGGCCGCCAAGGGCGACCGCACGACGGCTCAGTTGGCGAGCCAGTTTGGGATCCATACGAGCCAGGTGACGGCCTGGAAGAAGCAGCTCATGGCCCAGGTGGCCGAGCTGTTCGCTGATGGGCGACAGCGGCGGCCCGACCAGGCCACGGACGAGCAGGAACTCTACGAGCAGATCGGCCGCCTGAAGATGGAGGTCGAATGGTTGAAAAAAAAAGCTGCCGAGGTCGGCTGAGGTCAAGCGGCGATGCATCGAACCACACCACCAACACCTGAGCGTGTCTCGACAGTGCGAACTCGTAGGCCTCGCGCGGAGCAGCTGGTACTACGAGCCTGCGGGCGAGTCGCCGGAGAACCTCGCCCTGATGCGGCAGATCGACGAACTGTACATCAAGCGCCCGTTCTTCGGAACGAGGAAGGTATGCGAGCAGTTTGCAGTCAACCGAAAGCGCGCCCAGCGGCTCATGCGACTGATGGGCCTCGAGGGCATACACCGCAAGCGATCGACCAGTCGCCCGGCTCCCGGGCACAAGGTTTACCCCTATTTACTGCGGGATATCACGATCACGCGGCCCGACCAGGTCTGGGCGAGCGACATCACCTACATTCCGTTGCAGCACGGCTTCCTCTACTTGGCCGCGGTGATGGATCTCTACAGCCGCAACGTTCTGTCGTGGAGGCTTTCCAACACGCTCACGGGAGACTTTTGTGTCGAAGCCCTCGATGCAGCGCTGTCACGCGCCAGGCCCAAGATCTTCAACACGGATCAGGGCGCTCAGTTCACGTCGGCGGCCTTCACGAGCCGATTGGAAAAGGACGGTGTGGCAATCTCCATGGATGGCCGCGGCCGAGCTTTGGACAACGTCTTCGTGGAGCGACTCTGGCGGTCGGTGAAGTACGAGGAGGTCTACCTACGAGACTATGCGGACGGCTGGGAGGCCGAGGACTCGCTGGGCAGGTACTTCGACTTCTATTGCAACGAGCGGATTCACCAAGCCCTGTCCTACCGCACACCTGCCGAGGTCTATGCAGAGGGCTGACGCGACAAAAGTGTTCGCGCTCAAATCTCCGTTGAGACGGACTTAGAACGAAAGAACATCAACAGGAACACAACCCGTAAACCGCCTCGTGGCCGCGTGAGACCCTTAGGAGGGGTCTCGCGGGCCACTGCCCAGTAGCGCTACACCTTAAACAGGGCCCCCGACTGTCCAACAAATGGGGTCCACCTCATGAGTCTGCTGATTTGGCGGCCGCTTTAGCCCAAAACAAAGAACTTGACCTTTCGCATTTGAAGCAGCTCTCGCCGGAGGTCGCGACTTCACTGGCCTTATTCGAGGGCTACCTGGATCTCCGCAGTATCGAGGTCCTCTCGGCGGAAGCTGCTGACGCCATAGCGCGTTGCAAAGGCACGCTGTCCCTAGATGGCCTCCTCCGATTGGAGTCACCCCCACTCGCGCGAAAACTTGGCTCCGAAAAGACTGTCATGATGAACCACCTCACCTTCGTAAGCGATGATGCTGCAGCGGAACTCTGCAGTGGTGACGCTACGCTGTTTCTGCCTCGCCTCCAAAGACTGACATCCGCGCCTCTGGCAACGCGACTGCTCACTCGAATGGAATTGGGCGGCAGCGATCTGCGATTCATCGAAGAGATCTCGCCGGAAGCGGCTGCTGAGTTAGCAAAGCACACAAAGCAGTTACGGCTGTTTGCCTTAAAGTCGCTGAATGCCGAGATCGCTGCCGCTCTTGCGTCGCATCGCGCGGATATCGATTTGCCCGCGCTGGAGCATATAGATCGCGAGACTGGTGATGCTCTGGCGGGCCATCCAGGCGGCATTCACCTGCCGAAGCTCAGAAATCTACTGAGTGCAGCGTTGGCAAAGAAACTGATCAAAGACGGCGAGCGGCAGTTTCAACACATTCAGGAGATATCTCCCGAGGTTGCCAAGGTGTTCGCTGACCATGATTTCGACTTCAGCCACCGAATCGACCTTAGCGGACTCACTGCTTTGTCCGTTGAGGCTGCGCGCTCTTTGGTTGACGCGGAGGCGGACCTTGCTCTGAATGGCTTGACAGAGATGCCGCTGCCTTTGGCCCAAGTGCTCGGACGATTTGCTGGAGCAAGGCTAGAGCTCAAAGGAGTTCATAGCATGTCGAAGCAGAGCCAAGAAGCACTCGGCTCAATCAAAGGCCAGGTGGTATTGGCTCCCCAGGACGTCGTTTCGTCGCGATCAAGCGCGCTAATGGGGCAGGTGCACTCCGCCAAGGCGATAACGAGTGAGGTGGCAGCCGCCCTCGCCAAACGCGACGACGAACTCACGCTTTCCGTGACGGAGTTGCCGCCCGACGTTGCTGAAGCGTTATCGGATTACGTTGGCGACACGTTGCGGCTCAATTCGATTCGGACGCTGTCGTTGGAATCTGCTAGGCACCTTGGAAAGCTGCGATTGCGCCGGCTTGAGATGAACGCCCTAGATGAATTGCCCGCGTCAGTTGCAACGCTGCTCGCGCCGCTAGGTCCAAGCCACGCTCTCGAGTTGAAGGGCCTCAGAACGCTCGACAAAGATACGGCTGCGATCCTTGCGCAGAGCGTGGCCGAAGTCGATCTTTCTGGAGTAAAGTCGCTTGATCCCGCAGCAGCAACTGCACTTGCTGCAAAAGGGGACAAACCTCGGCAATTCGGACTCGATCTAGAGGGGTTATGTGACCTGTCCCCCGAGGCAGCGCGCGGTCTGGCGAGATATCGCGGAGACCTGCGGTTGCCGAGCATCAAGACCATCACCCCCGAAGTAGCTGAAGCGTTTGCAAGCCACAAGGGGAAATTGATGCTCGGAATTACGAGCATCGATGACGAATCGGTTGAATGGCTGAGCAAACATCGCGACGAAGTCAATATTTTTGCCTCCTCAGCAGAATCTGTGGGTGAACGCAGGCTCGGGTAACCGCCCGAGCACATGAAAGAGCGCGATTTCGATGCCCCGCGGCGTCCGGAAGCCGAACGCTTTTCTGGTGGTCAGTTTTGCTTTGCCGTTGAATCC
>JAIOPD010000016.1 GCA_021414115.1 Planctomycetia bacterium | reverse complement strand
CGCGAATACTGGAACCGCACCGCGTTCACCTGCGAGCCGACGGGCCACATCGTGGCCACGTTTGAACTCCTGCCGCAGGGCGCCGCCTTCCGCAGCCGGATGGCCTGGGATCTGGTGGCCAGCGACGACGAATGGACCGCTCCGATCCAGGCCGATGTGGGCCCCGATGGGCAGGTGTGGGTGATCGACTGGTACAACTTCATCGTCCAGCACAACCCCACGCCCGCCGGCTTCGAGACGGGGAAGCGGGGCGCCTACGTCACGCCGCTCCGCGACAAGACGCACGGCCGCATCTGGCGGGTGGTGCATGGCGCCAGGGCCTCCACCGCGCGGAAGTCGCTCGCGGGCGCCTCAGCCGACGAACTCGTCGCCGCCCTCGCCGACGACAACATGTTTTGGCGGGGCCGCGCCCAGCGCACGCTCGTCGAACGAGGCGCGGGCCGCCCCGACGGCGGCCGCGACGTCGTGCCCGCGCTCATCAAGCTCGTTGAAAATCCCTCCGTCGACGCCATCGGCTTGAACCCCGGCGCGATCCACGCGATCTGGACGCTGCGGCAGTTGGCCGCTCTCGAAGGCCCGCATGCCGATTCGCTCGCCGTGGCCCGCGTGCAGTCGGCGTTTGTGCATCCCTCTGCCGGCGTCCGCATGAACGCCGTGAAGGCGCTGCCGCGCGATGCTGAGGTATTACACAAGTTGGCCGGTTCCGGCCTCGCCGAAGATCCCGCGCCGCTCGTGCGGCTGGCCGTGCTCGAGGCGCTCGGTGAATGGGCTCCGTCGCCCGAGGCAGCCGCGGTCGTGACGACTATGCTCACCGATCCGCGCACGCTCGCCGATCCCGTTCTCGCCGACGCGGCCACGAGCGCCGCGGCCGTCCAGGCCACGGGCGTGCTGCCCGCGCTCCTCTCAGTACAGCCGGCCGATGAAAAACCGTCGCCGGCCAAGCTCGCCCTCGTCGAGAGGGTGGCCGAGCATGTGGCCCGCGGCGCTGAAGGCGCCGCCGTGGCCGCCGTGCTTGTGCGGCTCCCCGACGCTCCGCAGCCGGTCGCCGTCGCCGCACTCGCAGGTCTGGCCCGCGGCTGGCCCAAGGGCACGCCCGCGGCGCTCGGCCTCGAAGCCGACGCGGCGCTCGTCACGCTCGTCGATGCACTTCCGGCCAGCGTGCAGGGCCAGGTCGTCACGCTCGCGCAGCACACCGGCTCGACCGCGCTCGATTCACGGATCGGCCGGATTAGCGACGCCCTCGTGGCCACCCTCGACGACGCCACCGCGCCCGATGCCGACCGCATCTCCGCGGCTGAGCGGCTCGTGCAGCTGCGGCCCGCCGACGCGAAGATCGTCGACCTCGTCATGCAGCGGGTCGGCGGCAAGGCGAGCCCCGAAATGTCTGCCGGCCTCATTGCGGCGCTGGGTCGCTCATTCGCGGCCGAGGCGCCGGCGGCGATCCTCGATCGGCTCGCGTCGTTCACGCCGCCGGTCCGCGACACGGCGGTGCGCACGATCCTCGCCAACCGCGACTGGGCGGCGGCGCTGGTGGACCGGCTCGAGAAGCGGCAAGCGAATCTCGGTGACATCCCGATCACGGAGCGGACGAAGCTCACCGACCATCCGGATCGCAAGGTTCGCGACCGGGCGAAAAAGATCCTCGCCGCCGGTGGCGGCCTTCCGAGCGCCGACCGCCAGAAGGTGATCAACGAGATCCTGCCCGTCGTGGCGAAGGGTGGCGATGCGGCCCGCGGCAAGCTCGTCTTCAAGGAGCAGTGCGGCAAGTGCCACATGCATTCGGGCGAAGGGGGGAAGGTGGGCCCCGAGCTCACCGGCATGGCCGTTCATCCGGCCCAGGAGCTCCTGATCCACATCCTCGACCCGAATCGCTCGGTGGAGGGCAACTACCGTGCCTACACCGTCACGACCGACGATGGCCGTGTGGTCACCGGCCTGTTGGCTGCCGAGAGCAAGACGGCGATCGAGCTGGTCGATGCCGAGGGCAAGCGGGCGGCGATCCAGCGGAGCGAGATCGACGAGTTTCAGCCGTCGCCAAACTCCCTCATGCCGGTGGGCTTCGAGAAGCAGATCAAGCCCGAGGGCTTCGCCGACCTGCTGGCGTTTCTCACGAAGCGGGGCCAGTTTGTGCCGCTCTCGCTCGAGAAGGTGGCCACGGCCGTGAGCACGAAGGGGCTTTTCCTTGATCAGCACGCCGTCGGGGAACGTCTGGTTTTCACTGACTGGGGGCCGAAGCAATTCCAGGGCGTGCCATTTCAGCTGATCGATCCGCAGGGG
>JAIOPD010000015.1 GCA_021414115.1 Planctomycetia bacterium | reverse complement strand
TCGGGGCAGTCGACGAGCACGATGTTGGCGACCGCGGGCGAATCGCTACGGACGAGCCGGGCCTGCATCGCCTCGAGCGGCAGCCAGGAGATGTCGACGTCGTGGGCGGCGACAACGATCGGATTGACGGTCGTCGGTCGGGCGACGTCGCCTGCGGCCGTGACCTCGCCGCCGGCCAGCGCATTGACGAGCGTGCTCTTGCCCGTGCCGGTGCCGCCGAGCACGCCGACGACGTGCACCCGTGAGAGTGCGCGACGGGCCCGGTCGAGTCGGGCAGCGACCGCCTCCCACTCGCTCTTCACACGGCGGGCGGGAGGCCACTGCGGACCTGCGGCCGACCAGCGGGCCAGCGACTCGACGAGCAGGTCAAAGGCCACGAAGTCGGGCTCCACGGGATGCGGATGGGACGATGCATCGGAGGTCGAATCCATGTCAGCCGCACTCCCGGGAGCATTCGACGAGCAGTTGCCGCGCCCGTACGAGCTCGGGCCGCGAACCCGCGGCCGCGAGCCGGGCGATCTCCTCCACGCCATCGCCGAGGACCACGTCGTGCAGCGTCTCGGCGAGGATTTTTCCACGTTCGGCCGACCAGCCGGCGAACAGCCGCTCGATCAGCGGCCGGATACCCTTGGACGCGACCGCCACGGCCCCCTCGCCGGCGAGCGGCGCCGCAACCGTCACACCGAAGTCGACGACGTGGTGCAACACGCCCGCGGCCGCGGGCACCGCCGCCGCACCCGCACCAAAGAGCGCGAGCGTCATCACCGGCCGAGCGACCGAACCGACGGTCAGCCCGGTGAGCACGGCCTTGACCATGCCGGGATTCTTTGCTGCAAACCGGTCGAGTTCGTCCCGCACGAACGTTCGGTAGTCGTGCGACACCAGCGGCAGCGCCGCGTGCCGCCGTTCGAGGTCGGCATACCAGGCCGAGCGGTCGGCCGACGCGAGCCTCGGCCCGAGCTTCGCGGCAAGCCGCTCGTCGCGCCGGCAGGCATCGTCGAGCCGGTCGATGAAGTCGGCGAGCGCCCGTTTCAGGGCTTCGAGTTCGGTGGTCGCGAAATCCTCCTGCCGCTCTTCCGCCGTCCGTCCAATCCCGATTTGCTGCGCGGTCCACGAGACGCCACGACCGATGAGCCGATAGCCGCCGCTCACGAAGAGATCGACGCCCGATCGTCGGGGCTCGAGCCACGCCCAGATCTCGTCCCAGACGATC
The DNA here is from genome assembly GCA_021414115.1 of Planctomycetia bacterium. Lineage (GTDB taxonomy): Bacteria > Planctomycetota > Planctomycetia > Pirellulales > UBA1268 > QWPN01. The sequence goes on along the minus strand of JAIOPD010000015.1, from coordinate 71,378 downwards.
TGCCGGGGCGCCGCCGGAAGTTCCACGCGCACCCGCCCCTCGCGCTCGAGAAACTGTTGCGACTCCCGCCAGCCCGTGGCCGCCTGGTCGATGCCGTCCAGCCAGGTCGCAAGCCCGCGGCCAGGATCGAGCACGACCCGCATCGCCCCCGCCATCGCCTGCCGCTTGATGCGGTCGAAGTCGCACTCCGCGAGACGCTCGCCGAGGCTCACGTCGCCGCCGTCGGGCGTGAGCTCGGCGACGGGATGAAGCGTGATGCGGCCTGCCTCGGCGGCGGCGAAGTCGTGCGGCGCGGCGTAGACCGCGGCCGGCGCGACGCCCGTCTCGGCGGTGAACGTGCCGAGCCAGCCGACGAGCCGCTCCCGCTGCCGCGGCCAATCCACCATGTTGAAGACGACGATCACGGTCTTGCCGGCCGCGGCGGCGGCCGAGAAGAAGTCGCGGACCGCCGCGTCGTTGTATTTCTGCTGGGTCAGCACGGCCACGATCACATCGGCGGCGTCACGGACGAGTTCGGCACGATGCCAGTTTTCACGGAGCGTGCCGTCGATGTCGGGCGTGTCGAGCACGACGAGCCTCGCCGGCTGCGTGCCCCCCGGATCCTCCCGCCAGACGAGCACGTCGCTGGCGGCGGCGTCGAGCGCGTCTTCATCGCTTTGCCATGGCACGGGCCGAAACCCGGGGAAGAGTGCCGCGAGATCGATTCGTCCGGCGACCCCCGCGGCCAGGCTCGCTACCGGGTGCAACGTCCGCGCCGCCTCCGGCACCGAGCGGCTGATCTCCGCGCCGACGAGCGTGTTGGTGATCAGGCTCTTCCCGGTGTTTGTGCCGCCGCAGACTGCCGCCACAAGCAGCGGTTCCCGGGCCACCTGCGGCTTGAGTTTGCCGAACAGGGAGCCGTGCCAGGCGGTCGCACACGGGTCGGCCGCGCCGAGCGTCGCCGCCAGCGGCACGAGGCGATCGACCTGCTCGCACAAGTCGGCGATGCTTACCGCCCAGACGGCGAACGACGGTGCGGCAGGCGTGCCCTCGGAAACCATCTGTCTGCGGCGACTCCGCTTGTCATCCTGGTGGGCGACCACGCCGAGACCGACGACATTCATTGCCGTCGCGTTCCGGACGCCCTAGACTCAGTGCTGTTTCCGGGGCCGGTCCCCGGACAAGTGTGTCTTCCGCGGGATATCCCCGCAAATCCGTCCTCCGCAGCCCTGCTTCCGCCATGCTTGAACGCCGCCCCGTCTTCCCCGGTGTGATCGAAATGAACTACCAGGCCGGCTGGCGGATCGGCTGCAACGTGTACCTCGTGTATGACGATCGCGATTGGGCCCTGATCGACATCGGCTACGAGGAGAGCGTGGACGAGATCATCGAACTCGTCCGTCAGATGGACTTCCCGCTGTCTCAGTGCCGGGCGCTCGTCGCCACCCACGCCGACGTCGATCACATCCAAGGGCTCGCCAAGGCCAAGGCGATCCTCAAGGCTCCGGTGCTCGCCCATCCGAAGGCCGTGCCGTCGCTCGAGTCGGGCGACCGGATCAAGACGTTTGCCGAGATCGAGGCCCAAAACGTGCACCTCGAGATGCCGACGGTGAAGGTCGACCGGGCGATCGTCGACGGCGACACGCTCGAGATCGGCAGCCGGTCCCTCGAGGTCTGGCTCACGCCCGGACACACCGACAGCCAGCTCGCCTTTCGTATGGGCAACCTCCTGCTCTCGGGCGACAATATCTACCGCGACGGCTCGGTCGGCGCGATCGACGCCCACCACGGCAGCGACATTCCTTCGTTCATCACGTCGCTCGAACGGATCGCCGCCAGCGACGTGGAATGGCTGCTCCCCAGCCACGGCCCAATCTTCCGGAAGGACAACCGGCTCCTGGCGGCCACGATCGCCCGCCTCAAGGGCTATCTCAATCTCGCCGACTTCGGCACCTGCGCGCCGCACTGGCCGTTGATGGACGCGTGGGACCGCGAACTCGCCGAAGGCACGTTTCCCGACGTGAAACCCCAGCGGGCGTGACGCGGGCATCGCCGCCGGGGCGGCCCGCCCGACTCTGCGGGATTTTCCGTGAAGAACGGTCGTAGGGCCGGCCGATATTCCTCCTGACGCTGGATTCTCAGGGGGACAATCCGATGACACGGCACCTTGCCGCCGGGGGGCTCACGGCCCTGGCGCTGCTCTGCTTCACCGCCACCAACGCGGTCGCCCAACCGCCGGCTGGGGCAGGCACGCAGGCCTACGGCTACCAGTGGGGCAACTCGTACAACGCCCAAGACTGGAACCGGCTCTACCACTATCCCTACGTGTGGTATCCGCAAAACTTCTACCAAGACGGTTACATGCAATCAGCCAACGACCTCTATCACCGCTATCCGCAGGAAATGCGGACGCCGGTCTACAACCGCCAGTGGCATAACGAATATCCGAAGTCGCGGCGTTATCACCACGGCCACCACTTCAATCTCGACGTTTTCTGAATTGAGCGCCCGCCGGGCCATCCATGGCCCCGGCGGGCTTGCGTCGGGCGGGGGCGAAGCCGAGGTTCGCCGCGCCCGACCGGCCGCCATCCCGGCGGCCGTCGAAAGCCGCCGAAGGCCCGAAGGGATTCGCCGGCGCGACAACGGCTCATCCATGGCCCCGGCGGGCTTGCGTCGGGCGGGGCGAAGCCGAGGTTCGCCGCGCCCGACCGGCCGCCATCCCGGCGGCCGTCGAAAGCGCGTGCCGCGAGGACGCGGCGGGGGCGTTCCACACGTGCCGCCTCTTCGTCGGGAAGCCCCAAGCGCAAGCGCGGGGAATACGCCCTCCACCCCAACCCGCTCCGCGCCACCCGCACGCAGCGCCGCCCGTCTCCCCATCGCTCACGCTTCGGGCTTCCCGAGCACCCAAGGCCGCGGCTGGCGTCGGACGCGTGCCGCGAGGACGCGGGGATTACGGTCGCTTGATCACGGCCAGGATCGATTCGGCCACCTGATGGCCCAGCAGATCGTAGCCCTCCGGCTTGAAGTGTACGTCGTTCGGCAACTGGGCCTCGGCAAGATGCGGCGTGATGAACGCGAACAGGTCGTCGATTGCCACGTCGTGCTTATCCATCACCGCGGCCGCGGCAGCGTTGCGCTCCATGATCGACGCGGCCGTCTGCTTCTGGGCCGGCACGTCCGGGATCGGCGTCGTGGACGCCCACACGAGATTTGCGCCGGTCTTCTTCAGCCGCTCGACGATCTTCTCCAGCCGTACGGCGTAGTCGGCCACCGGCGTGTTGCGATCGTGGATACCGAAGTTGAAATGAATCACGTCCCAGCGGTCACCGCCCGGTGCGCTTACCAACCAGGCATCGAGGTTCTTGACGCCGCTGGCCGACGGCCCACAGTTGGCCGGTGCACGATGCACGTTGGCCTTCCCGGCGAGGGCCATGCGAACGGGCTGCGTGTAGGCTCGCGACACGGAATCGCCGATCAGGAGCACGCGCGGCAGCGCCGGATCGTCCTTGACGAAGTCCCAGGCGGAGCTGCGGCCCGCCACCCTTTCGCGTTTGTGAATCGGTAGGTAAAAACTGCCGAGATTTTCCTGCAGGGCCTTCTCCCAAGCCTGCTGCTCGGGTGAGAGCGTGACCACCAGGGCCGCATACTCCTCGTTGATCGCCGCTTCCTCGGCCTGCTTCTTGGCTGCCGCCTCGTCGGCCGTGGTCGGCTCGGCCTCCGCTGCGGCAGGCGGCGCCGCAGACCCGCTCGAAGCCGCGGTGATCACCACGCACATCGCGACACCGAACAAGACATCCAGCATCGAAGCCTCCGCCCTCGATTGCATCCACATGGCAACCATTTCTCCACTGGGCCACTCGTTGCGCGGGCTTGTGTCCGCACCATCGTTTCATCCATCGTATCCGCAGGGAAGGCGAGCGCCCCGGGCCCGCGGGGCATGCCCCGGGAAAGCGGTTCGGTGGGCTTTTATACTGCAGACGGTCGACGCCGCGGCGGACGACACGGACTGCGGCCGTGAATCCGGCCAGACAAAATCGGGGGCGTCAGGGCCCCTTGCTACGTGAGCCGCTTCGGGCGGCTCGGCGGAGGCTCACCGGTGGCACCGACGCTTGCTGACTCGCTCGCCGTAGGTGATCCCGCGGCGTTCGCCGCGCTCTACGACCGCCTGGCGATCCGCCTGTTCAACACGGCTCGTACCCTTACGTCGACAGCTGACGCGGAGGACATCGTGCATGACGTTTTCGTGGACCTGGCGAGATCGCGGGAGCGGCTCAACCAGGTCGTCGACCTGGAGGCCTATGTGTTCACGATGCTCAGGCATGCCGTCAGCCGCCGCCGGCGCCGGGTTGCGATCGACCGTAAGGCCATGGACCGGATCGCCGCGGAGCGGGCCCGGAATGGAAGCGGGAGCGAATCGCCACCGCAGCTGCCAGACGACGAACTGGCGGCGGCTGTGGCGGCACTGCCCGCCGAGCAGCGCGAGGTGATCGCCCTGAAGATCACCGGCGGGCTCACCTTCGCGGCAATCGCGACCGTGACGAACACGAGTCTCAACACGGCGGCAAGTCGCTATCGTTATGCCCTGGAAAAACTCCGAGCCACGCTCGCGACCGTGGAGGTCCGCCGATGAGCGATCAGCATGAACCGAAGCCCCTGGGACACCAGCTCGCTTTGCTCGCGCAGCGACTGGAACGCCTCCCCCGAGAAGCGCCGTCGCCGAAACTGCGTCGCCGCGTGCTCGCGTCGATCGACGACGTGCTCGCGGAGAAGGCGCCGTCGGTTCGCGACGCCCAAGACCGCCGGATTCCGGGCTGGACCTGGGCGGCGGCGGCACTGCTTGGCTGCGCCCTCGTGACGAACTGCGTCGCGGCTGCCCTGCCGATTCTCCACGCCGAGCCGCTCACGCTCGCCCAACGGCTGCGAGCCGTCAGCGCTGCCGACGATTCGTTGCTGGCCTCGCTCGTCAGCCCGCCGAGCAGCGACTCCCGATCGATCTTGCCTCGTCGGGAGGCTGCCCCTGCCGTCCGCTTGCCTGCCCGCGTGATCGATATCCGGCGCCTTTCCAAGGAACTGCTCTGATGGGTTACTTCATGTTCTTCGTGGCCGTCGTGGCCGCGTCTCTGCTCTGGTCGGCCACGTGCATTGCCGCGGCAGCTCGGACGCAACGAACCTGGCTGCGACGGGTGCTCGTGGCCGCCGCCGTGCTCGTGCCGCTGCTTGCCCTCGTGCCCTGGGTCGGGCTGACGTGGCTCCTCGCGTCCAACGCGAAGCTCCAGGTGAACTGGTTTGCACCGACGGTCACCGTGTTTCTCGCGGCCCTCGTCGGCGCGCTCTGGATCCGTGCGGCGGGGCTCTCGCGACGGGCCGGCGAGGGCGACTTCGTGGCGGCGGGATGGCCGGTCGTCGGGCTGGCCGCGATGTTCGTGCTCGCGAAGGCTGTCGCCTTCGGCACCTTGCTCTTCATCGACAATACCGCCGCGGCGGAGGGCCGTGCACTGCGGGTCGAGGCGGCCCAGCTCATGGCCTCGAGCCTGCCGCCGGCCCCGGCGGCCGACGACGACGCGGCGCCGCTCTATCTCCGGGCCTTTGCAGCGATCGAGGCCGACTCTGCACTCGTCGCAGACGACTCTCCGGCATCCAAGCCCGGGATCGCCGACGTCGCGTCTCCAGCGGTCACTGCGATCCTGTCTCGGCACGCCGCGACCCTCGATCTCCTGCGGCAGGCCGCGGATCGGTCAGGCTGCCGCTTCGTCCGCGACTGGTCGAGGCCGTCGATCTCCATGACACTTCCGGAGATGGCACCCATGCGGAAGGCAGCCAAGCTCCTCGCGCTGGCCGCCCGCCGCGAGGCTGCTGAAGGCGAAGCGGCAGCGGGTCTCCACGACGTCGTGCGGCTCCACCGCATGGGGCTTCACGCCGCCGCCGATCCGATCCTGGTCTGCGGACTCTGGGGCCAGGCGATCGATTTGATCGCGCTCGAAACGCTTGCGGACGTGCTCCCCGCACTCCAGCGGCAGGATCTTCCGCTTCTTGATGATCAGGCACGCACTGATTTTCCGGGAACGCCGCTCTCGTACCAGCGTCACTTTCTCGGAGAGGAGGCATTCGGGCTGGCCATGCTCGCCGATCTCGCCGACGGCCGCCATGGCCTGTCGATGCTTGCTCTGCTCTCCGCGATGGACGGCTCGGGGCCGCGGGAGTGGTTCGGGAGTGAGCCGCTGTCGTTCCTCTTCCGCTGCTTTCTGCTCCCCTCCGACATGGCGAGCTACCGGGCGATCATGCGGCGCTACCAAGAGATTACCGCAGCACACGCGACCGGCAGACCGTATCCCGACGTGAAGCAGCAATCCGAGGAGATCGCAGACCCGCTGGCGACTCGCCGTAAAGGAATCTTCACGGCGCTCATGGTTCCGGCGCTTGCAAGCGTCGTGCGGTCGCAGGCTCAGGGGCAGGCCCGCCACCGCGCGGCGGAGATGCTCGTGGCGATCACTCGCGAGCGGGTGACGACAGGACGCCTGCCGGAAACGCCCGAGTCCCTTGTGCCCGGGATCGTGCCCGCCGTGCCGCGGGATCCATTCACCGTCGATCAGCCGCTGCTGACGAAATGGGCCGACGACGCATGGCTCGTGTACTCCGTCGGCCCCGACGGCGAAGACGATGGCGGGCCACGGGCACCCGGAACCGATGCGGTTGAGGGCAACGACGACATCGGGCTCCGGCTGGCGACGCCGGCACACATGCCCTGAGCGCCAACGTGGGGATCCGGTCGCCATTCCGGCGAACGTCGAGGGGCTCTTTGCACGAGGGGCAATCCCGGCCCACGAGAAACCTGGATGGGCATACACTCTCCCACATGAGCCAGGAACGATCACCCCGCCACGAAGCCTTCGCCGACGAACGAGAGGCCGCGCGGTGGTGGCTGGCCAACGTCTACGCCGGTGACGATGCCGTGCAGCTCACGCCCCGGGCCGTCGTCAGCGGGATGCTGATCGGCGGGCTGATGTCGGTGTCGAATCTCTACGTCGGCCTCAAGACCGGCTGGGGGCTCGGCGTCACGATCACTTCGTGCATCATCGCCTACGCGGTGTTCAAGTTTCTCGAGCAGGTGGTGCCCGCCTATCGCAACCGGCCGTTCTCGACGCTCGAAAACTACACGATGTCGAGCGCTGCCAGCGCCGCCGGCTATATGTCGAGCGCCGGCCTCGTGTCGGCGATTCCGGCGCTCTATCTCACGACCGGCCGATTGCTCACCTGGTGGGAGATCGGCCTCTGGCTGTTCGCGCTTTCGATCCTCGGCGTGTTCATGGCGATCCCGCTCAAACGGCAGCTGATCAACATCGACCAGCTCCCCTTCCCCTCCGGAATCGCCACCGCCGAGACGCTCACGAGCATGCACAGCGAAGGGGGCGAGGCGGTCGTGAAAGCCCGGTCGCTCTTCGGTGCCGCGATCCTCGGCGCCGTCGTGGCCGCTTGGCGGGATCTCGTAGGCGGCATCAAGCCGCTCGCCGCCTGGGCCATGCCCACCGAGATTCCCTTCGGCCCCGGCGGCTTCGCCCGCGACCTGCTGACCAAATACACGATCGGCATCGAGGGCTCGCTGATCATGGTGGCTGCCGGGGCGATCATGGGCCTGCGGGTCGCCGCGTCGATGCTCGTGGGGTCGGTCATCTTCTATGGCGTGATCGGGCCGATGCTCGTCGAGCGGGGCATCGCCCAGCCCGGCTACCGCGGGATCGTGTCGTGGGTGCTCTGGCCCTCCACCGCGATGATGGTGGCGTCGGGGCTCTTGTCCTTTGCTCTCAAGTGGAAGACCGTGCTGCGTGCCTTCGGCGGGCTCGGCCGGCTGGTCGGCGGTGCGGCCGACCCACATGACGATCCGCTCGCCCGCGTGGAGGTGCCGTCGAGCTGGTTCGTGGCCGGCACGCTCGCTGCGGGCACGGCCTGCGTGATCCTCGGCCACTGGCTGTTCGAGATCACCTGGTGGATGGGCATCCTCGCCGTGCTCGTCACCTTCTTCCTGTCGATCGTGGCCGCGCGGGCCACCGGTGAAACCGACATCACGCCGATCGGAGCGATGGGGAAGATCACACAGCTGATGTATGGCGTGGTGGCGCCGGCGAACATCACGACGAACCTCATGACCGCGTCGATCACCTCGGGCGCGGCCTCCCACGCCGCCGACCTCCTCACCGATCTCAAGAGCGGCTACCTGCTCGGCGGCAATCCCCGCAAGCAGACGATCTCACAGCTCTTCGGCGTGATCGCGGGCACGATCGTCTCGGTGCCGGCCTATCTCTTCGTGGTCCAGCGCGACCCGGCGAGGCTCGGTACCGAGGCCCTGCCCGCGCCATCGGCGAAGGTCTGGGCCGGCGTGGCCGAACTGCTCGCCAAGGGGATCGACGCGCTGCCGGCCGGGGCGGTCATGGCGATCGCCGTCGGCGCCGCCATCGGGATCGTGCTGACGCTGCTCGAAGAACTCGGCCCCAAGGCCTGGCGGCCTTGGCTCCCGTCGACGACGGGCCTCGGCATCGCGGGCGTGATCCCGGCCTTCAACTCGATCGCGATGTTTGCCGGGGCCTTGATCGCCTGGCTCGTCGCCCGCGCCCGGCCGAAGGTCGCCGAGACCTACACGGTACCGGTGTCGAGCGGCCTGATCGCAGGCGAGAGCCTGATGGGCGTGGCGATCATTCTGGTGCTCGAGGTCATGAAGGTGTTTGGCGCCGGCTGACGGCCGATTCTTCTCCGCCTGTGCCCGATTCGTCACTTTTTCGGCCGCATGCCTCGTGCGGTGCCGCGAAGGCAGCGAAAGCGCCGCAGTTCTTCCGGGATGTTCATGGGTTCGGGGTTCCCATGCCATCAGTCGGGCACGGTGCCGCGGCCATCGGCCCGCGCCGCAAGGCCCCGGTGCACCTGCAGGTCGATGTCGAAGACAATCGTTCGCACGCTACCGTCGGCCAGCGCGGCATTCCACCCGGCACGGTGGGGACTGCCGAAGACGTTGGGGTGCGATGTGCCGCGTTCATCCTGCATCGGTGTCTCGTAGGCCCAGCGCACGTTGCTGCTGGAATAGCCCGCATGAAGCGCCCGGTTGTCGCCGGCATCTGCACCGGATTCGTATTGGTCAGCGGCGACGTTCTTCTCGCCCATGAGGTAGGTGTTGCTCAAGCCGTCCTTGACCGCCGGCGCCGTGATCCGGCTCATGCGGTGCAGGATTCCGTTTTGCAGGTCGGGGATGCCGCCGTCGGGCAGCATGAGGCGGCCGAGAGGCGTGATCCGGCTCCACGCATCGCCCTGCGTGAGCGACGCCGGCTCCTGAGCGATCGTGGCCATGTCGTCGTCGCATGAAAAACAGGGGCCGATGTGGTCTCCGGTATGGTCGGCATGTCCCTGCTCGGTCGCTGACAAAGAGAGCGTCTGCGTCTGGTAGTTACCCGAGTTTCCCGGCGGCACATGGCAGAACGTGACCTTGGTGGAGGAATCGACGAAGCGGATCGCCAGCTCGAGCAACTCGATCGGTGGGCACGTGGCCGTCGATCCACCGTTGGCGGCATAGTCGGTCAGCGTAGCCATGGGCAGCGACTGCGCGGCGGTGAACATGGTCTTGTAGGACGTCGCGGCCGCCATCTGCACGGCCCGGGAGGCACGACGGCTGGGGCAGGCAAAGACATCGGCTCCGGCCTTCGCGAACTGCTGGTAGGCAGCGGCCGCCGTGGTCGCGTCGACGGTGCCGATCAGGCCCCGCGTGCTGTTGGCTTCCAGGTAGGGCAGGACGCCAAAGGTCCAGCCGCCAGGCTGGGCCGCGTCGCTCGCTCGATCTGCGACGGGCAGCCAGGTGGGCCCCCAGCCGCCCGAGGGATAGTGCTGGAGCGAGGCCTCGTGATGGAGCAAGGCCGTGGAGAGCTGCCGGATGTGATTGCGACAGGCCGTCATGCGGGCTGCTTCACGGGCACCCTGCACCGCTGGCAACAGGAATCCGATGAGCACGGCGACGATGGCGCAGACGACGAGAAGTTCGACGAGGTTGAAACCGGCCGTGCGGCGCTCATCGCCGCTCGAACGCATTCTGCGTGGTACGTCCATGCTTGTCTCCTTGTGATCGCGCCTTGGCATTCGCGCCGTCGCCCGACCGGCTGTCAGAACCGGATGCCCGTCGCCGACGCCTTTTGGCCCTCCCCCATGCATAAAAGACGGTGCGATTTTACGTCTTACGGCCACCGTCGCCGAAAGGTTCGACCAACCGGCGTGAAACGCCCGAAAAACGGCCGATCGCCGCTTCTGGACACCTAGGAAGCAAATGGGCGAGGCGGCTCCGCTACGCGTGCATCGCCTTCACGAGGTTGGCGTCGATCGCCGCGAGAAACTGCTCGGTCGTGAGATGCGGCTGGCTCGGGCCGACGAGGATCGCGAGATCCTTCGTCATCTTCCCTTCCTCGACCGTTTCGATGCAGACCCGCTCGAGTGTCTCGGCGAAGCGGGTCACCTCGGGCGTGCCGTCGAGTTTGCCGCGGTGGGCCAGGCCCCGCGTCCAGGCGAAGATCGAGGCGATCGGATTGGTGCTCGTGGGCTTGCCCTGCTGGTGCTGGCGGTAGTGCCGCGTGACCGTGCCGTGGGCCGCCTCGGCCTCCACCGTCTTGCCGTCGGGCGTCATCAAGACGCTTGTCATCAGGCCGAGCGATCCGAAGCCCTGGGCCACGATGTCGCTCTGCACGTCGCCGTCGTAGTTCTTGCAGGCCCAGACGTAGCCCCCTTCCCACTTGAGCGCGCTGGCCACCATGTCGTCGATCAGTCGGTGCTCGTAGATGATCCCCTTGGCGGCGAAGTCGGCCTTGAACTCGGCATCGAAGATCTCCTGGAAGATGTCCTTGAAGCGGCCGTCGTAGACCTTGAGGATCGTGTTCTTCGTGGAGAGGTAGACCGGATAGTTCCGCGCCAGGCCGTAGCGGAAGCTCGCCCGGGCGAAGTCGCGGATCGAATCGTCAAGGTTGTACATCGCCATGGCCACGCCCGGCGACGGGAAGTCGAAGACCTTCAGCTCCATCGGCTTCGAGCCGTCGGCCGGCGTGAAGGTGAGCGTGACCGCACCCTTGCCCGGAATCTTCACGTCGGTGGCGCGGTATTGATCGCCGAACGCATGACGGCCGACCACGATCGGCTTTGTCCAGCCGGGCACCAGCCGCGGAATGTTTTTGATGATGATCGGCTCGCGGAAGATCACGCCGCCGAGGATGTTGCGGATCGTGCCGTTGGGGCTCTTCCACATGCTCTTGAGGCTGAACTCCTTCACCCGGGCCTCGTCGGGCGTGATCGTGGCGCACTTCATTCCCACGCCGCACTCCTTGATGGCATTCGCCGCGTCGATCGTCACCTGGTCGGCGGTGGCGTCGCGGTTTTCGATCGAGAGGTCGAAGTATCGGATCTCGAGATCGAGGTAGGGCAGGATCAGCTTGTCCTTGATGAACTGCCAGATGATCCGCGTCATCTCGTCGCCGTCGAGATCGACGACCGGACCCTTGACCCGGATCTTGACATTGATCGTGTCTGCCATGCTCGCGCTCCTGCGGGGGTGACGGAGGCGATGTTGTACCAGTCGGAAAGAGCCGCGCCTTCAGGTCGTGACGATCGCCGCGAGGATCTCGGCTGCGGTGCCGATCTCGGCGAGATCGATCCATTCGTCGGCGGTGTGCGCTTGCTCGATCGAGCCGGGACCGAAGACCACGCTCGGCACGCCGGCTGCGGCGAACACGCTGGCGTTGGTGCCGTAGCGGGCGGCCGTACTGGCGGCGGTCGCGCCCCGAGCCTGCGAGGCCGCCGCCAGCGCCTCGACCCACGCCTTCGCCTTCGAGTCGGCCGTGGCGTCGGTGAGGCCAGCGCTCTCGAGGAACGGCTCCGCGTGCTCGATCCGCGCGTCGCCGCAGGCGGCGGCAATCCGCGCGATCACTTCGGCCCGCGCCTCGTGCGGCGACTCGCCCGGCAGCACCCGTCGTTCGATCTCGAGAATCGTCAAATCGGGCACCAGATTCACTCCCGCACCACCGCGGATCGTGCCCAGGTTGAGCGTCGGCGGACCGCAGGGATGGTCGGCATGACGGGCGAGCAGCTCACCGGCCAGCGATTCGATCGCGAGGATCGCCCGGCCGGCTGGATAGATCGCGTTCACCCCCTGCTCCGGAAACGCACTGTGGCAGGCGCGGCCGTGCACCAGGATCCGCCAACGGACCGCCCCCTTGTGCTGCACCACGAGATCGAGACGTGTGGGCTCTGCGACGATCGCGACCGTCGGGCGACGGCCGACGACCCTGCGGGCTGCGGCATCCGACGCCGGAGCATCCCCGGCCACGGCCGGGTCCCACAAGCGGGCCAAAGACTTGGCACCGGTGAAACCGAACTCCTCGTTGACCGTCGCGGAAAAGACGACCGTCGCCTTGCGGGGGCCGCTGGTCGCAGAGAGCCGCTCCAATGCCGCGACCATGGCCGCCATCCCTCCCTTCACGTCACATGTCCCGCGGCCATACATCCGCCCCTCTCGGACAACCGGTGCGAACGGGTCGATGGTCATGTTTTCGACCGGCACCGTGTCCTGGTGAGCATCCCAGAGAATGACCGGCGCCCGGGGCACCGTGGCCTCCAGCCGCGCCATCACGTTGTCGCGGCCAGGGGCGACCGGTTGTCGGGCCCACTGCAGGCCGGCGGCCGTGAACCGCTGAACGAGGTAGTCGCTGACCCGACCTTCCAGGTATTCCGGGCCGGAAACGTCGCGGCCCATCGGGTTGACGCTGGGGCGGCGCACCAGGTCGGCGAGGAGGGATACATGATCGGACATGGAAATCACCCTACCAAACGAACTGCCCGTATGCTTTCCCCACCCACCGAGAGCGTGGTAAAATCCCAGACTCCCCCTGGTTTGTGCGCATTGCCGCAGCCCGTTCCCCCCGCTGGGTGCTCCATGTCATCGCACGTGTTTCGACCGCTCCACCGCGCCGCCCCGGCCACCGCCGCCAGTCTCCTCGCCATGCTGATGGCCATGGCCAGCGCGGCGACCACCGCGGCGGATCAGGCTGCTGACGAGCGGGCGGTGCGCACCGCATCCCAAACCTACAAGAACGCGCTCGAGCGGGGTGACAGCAAGACGCTCGCGGCCCTGTGGATGCCCGACGGCGACATCATCGACGATGCCGGCCGCGTGATGAAGGGAAGCGACACCGTCGCCATGCTTGAACCGCTGCCCACCGAGTCCGTGAAAACCGGCAGGCCCGAGGTAGCGATCAGCGAAACGAGCCTACGGTTCATCACGCCCGATGTCGCCGTCGAGGATGGCACGGTGAAAGTCGTCCACCCCGGTCACGCAGCGCCGTTGCACGGGCGTTTCTCCGCGACCTGGGTCCGGCACGCCGATGCCTGGAAACTGTCGGCGATCCGCGAGGCTCGCGGCGATCAGGCGACCGGCCCCGAGACGCTCGCCGATCTTGCCTGGATGGTGGGTGACTGGGTGGTGGTCGACGAACCGGGCGACGACGAGCCAAGCCAGCCCAGCAAGCTCGCCAAGCCCAGCATCGCGATGTCGGTCCGCTGGAATCCCAGCCGGACCTACCTCCTTCGCGACCTGAAGATCACGCCTGCGGGCGGCCCGGACAGCCCGGCCGCCGCGACCCATATCACGCAGCGGATCGGCTGGGATCCGCTCTCCAGGAGTATCCGCTCCTGGGTGTTCAGCGAGGATGGCGGCCACGGCGAAGCGTCATGGAGCCGCGACGACGGCTCGTGGGTGGCGCGGACGACCGCCGTGCTTCCTGATGGCAGTCAGACGTCTTCGATCAACATCTACTCCTATGACGGCAAAGACCGCTGTGTCTGGCGATCGCTGCCGACGCACGTGGGCGGCGAACACATGCCGCAGGTCAACATGACGATGATTCGCAAGTCTGGTTCGGAAACCACCGAGGGAACGGGACGATGAGGACATCACGCATCACATCGGTGAGCAGCCTGCCGCGGTTCCGCGGGCCTTGTGTCAGCGTGGTCCTGCTTGGCTGCATGACCGCCTTCGCGTGCCCACGTTCTCGAGGACAGGAGCCCGCGCCCCAACCCGCGGCGGCCCGAACCGCCGCCGCCGACGACGACGGCGATCTGGCACGCAAGGCTGAAATAATGAACAGCCAGCGGTGGCGGCGGGCCATCTTTGAGCTCGGCGAGTGGCTCTCGTCACAGCGGATCTACAGCCCGCAGGAGGTGCATAACATCAAGGCCGACTTCAACAAGCGAGTGGCCGCGATGTCGTCATACGAACTCGACTACCTGCTCGACGACCTCGATTCGAAGTTCAAGATTCTCGAGACGCCCGAGGCCAAGGACGCGCGGCAGTGGGTCGGCCAGTATCTCTCGGTGATGTCGGACCAGAAGCGGGCCAAGGTCCTCAAGGACGTGCCCGACGTCGTGAAGATGTCGTCAGCCCAGCTCCAGCAGGAGATCGATAAGATCGAGCAGACGCGGACCGCCCTCCAGCGACAGCAGGCGGGCTTCGACGCGAGCCGCCAGCAGCTCGTGGAGCGAGCGCAGGCAGCGCGACAGCAAACGGCCGCCGCCTCGAACGCCGCGGCGGCGCAAATGCAGTCGGGGGTGTCGTTCTCGCCCTACCGGAGCCAGGGGGGCGGCAAGCCGCCCTTCTCCGACGTGAAGGGTTCGGGAATGAGCGTGGGGGTGGGACCGTTCGGCGCCTACGCGAGTTTCAACGTGGGGAACTTCTGACCGCTGCCGTCGGCACCGCGGTGACGAGCACACCCTGCGGGGCCTCAACGAGAGGGTGGCCGCGAAAGCGTACCTCCTGCGGCACCAGGCCGGTCTCGTTTCACCCGCGCCCATGCGTAACACGGCCCGGGCGGGCACTCTGGGAGGGCGAGTAAAGACCGGCAAGGCCCCGCCGGGTGGTGCAAGATATTTTCGAGCCATGGCATCCCGTCCGGTCTGTCGCGGCGCCTCGGGGCCTGGTATTTATCCCCGCCGTCGGCGAACCCTGCCGGCGAATCCCGCTGGCATCCTCGACGCCGTTCACACGCCCATGCTTCGCACGCCCGCGCACGCCGCCTTCACGCCCCCACGGATTCCGCCCGTGGCAGGATCGGAGGCGCGGCCGCTCTTCTCGGTGATGGTGCCGACGTGTGAGCCGGACGAGATGCTTTGCCGAACGCTCGAGTCGGTACTCCGGCAGGCTCCCGCGCGGGACGTCATGCAGATCACCATCGTGGACGACGCCTCGACGCCGGGGCTCGTCACCGATCTGGTTCGATCGGTGGACTGCGACCGGCGGATCACCGTGATCGATCATGACCGCCGTTTGGGGCTGAGCGGCAACTGGAACCGCGCGATCAGCCTGGCACGCGGCGAACTCGTCCACCTGCTTCATCAGGACGACTATGTCCTGCCAGGATTCTACGCGCGGATCGCGCGAGGCTTCATGCGGGCACCGGGCGTCGGCATGGCGTTTTGTCGCAGCCGGATCGTCGATGCCGGCGGCCGCCACGTCAAAACGAACTCGCGGCAGCAGTGGCTCTCGGGGGTGCTCGCCAACTGGCTGCCGACGATCGCCGAACGCCAGCGAATCCAGACACCGGCGGCCGTCGTGCCCCGCAACACCTACGAGGCCGTCGGAGGCTTTCGGTCCGATCTCTGCCATGCGCTCGACTGGGAGATGTGGGTGCGGATCGCCGCGCGGTATCGCGTCTGGTACGAGCCGCGGGCTCTGGCCGTCTACCGCCGGCACGTCGCCAACGAGACCACCCGGCTCTTTGCCATGGGCGCCGTCTGGCCCGACATGGCCCGCGCCATCCGGATCAACGCGGCCGCGCTGCCCGAGTCGATTCGTGATCGCAGCCTCGCCGCCAGCGTCCGCTGGCATGCGGCGTCGGCCCTCCGCACGGCCCGCCGGCAGCTCGCAGCGGGAGCGAACGGGGCCGCCGCCGAAACGCTGCGAGCCATTCCCGATCTTCTTGATCTGATCGACGGCGGGCTAGCCGACCGCTCCGCCGAGCGCCGGCTGGCGGTGCTGCAGATGCGGCTCGATGACGACCAACTCGCCGGGCGGAGAGCGGCCTGATCCCTGCCGCAGGCGATTCATGACCGCAGGCCACCCGAGTGTGATCCGAACGGCTTCCCGTGGACGATCTCCGCGGGCGATCGTGCTGGCCCACTTCGATCCGCACGGCGACTTCGATCCGCATGTCCGGCACGCCATCGCTGAATACCGCCGGTTCGCCGACCGGCTGGTGGTGGTGTCCAACGGTGGCCGGGAGCTGCCGGCGTCGCTGAAGTCATTGGTCGATGATTTCCTGCCCCGCGCGAACATCGGCTATGACTTCTGCGCCTGGCGAGACGGACTTGCGACGCTCGATCGATCCGCGTTCGACGAAGTGATCTGCGTCAACGACAGCGTCTATGGTCCGCTGTTCGACCTGAAGCCCGCGTTCGAAGACTCTCGGACGGCCGCCGCCGACCTGTGGGGCATGGTCGTCTCGGACCAGCCCACCAGCCGCGATCTGCCCCGCCGCAGGCACGTGCAGTCGTGGTTTTTCGGCATGCGAAAGCCACTGCTCGAGTCATCCTGCTTCGATGCTTTCTGGTCGGCAGTCGAGCCTCTTTCTTCGAAGCGCGAGGTGGTCGAGCGGCACGAGGTCGGACTCTCGCAGCACGTTCTCCACGCCGGGTTCTCCGTCGCCGGGCTGTATGACGCCACCACGGCGGCTCGCGTGAGCCTGCGGGAGGTGATCCCGCAGCTCTCGATCGCCGCGCCGCTCCGGTCGTGGCGGCTGGTGAAAAAAAGCCGCCGCACGCCGCACAATCCCAGCGAGTTGGTCTGGTGGCGGCTGCTGGAGGCGGGAGTCCCGTTCGTCAAAGTCGGTCTTTTCCGACTGAACCACTACGGCATCGATTTGGACCGCGTCAGAAGGGGCCTGACGAGGTCGACAGCCTACGATCTGGGCCTCATCCGCGGGCATCTCGCCCGCTGCGGATGACGCGGCGGCGGCCGGAAGCCCGGCAAAACGAGGACGACTCGTCGGCTGGAGAGACCACCTGTATAACAGTGTCGGTTTCGGACGCGCCGGTGGCCCAGAGTGGCCCCCGGCTTTTTTGGGCCCAAACTTCGTGACGAATTTCACGAAGTCGGTTTCCACGGCCGAAAATCGCAGAGTGACTCCCTGGAACCTTCGCCCTTCGAGGCCCTGATGGACGCGATCCTCCCGGTCCTGCTGCTCGTCGCGATCGCGGCGGCCGTCTCGGTCGGGCTCCTCGTGGCGGCCAACCTGATCGGCCCGCGGCGGTCGGGCGCCGTCAAGGAGATGCCCTACGAAAGCGGCATGGACCCCGTTCACGACACCAAGCGGCGGTTCGACGTGCGGTTTCACCTGGTGGCGATCACGTTTCTCGTATTCGACGTCGAGTTGCTCTTCCTCTATCCGTGGGCGGTCGCCAGCCGGTCGGCGGCCGGCGTCGATGCGGCCGTGCAGGGAGGCCTTGTCTCGTCGCGAGGCCTCGTCTTCGGTGCCGCGATGGCCTTCATCGCGATGGTGGTCGTCGGCTTTGCCTACGATTGGAGAAAAGGGGTTTTCCGATGGCGGTAGTGCACACAAACTCGCCCGGCCGGCTCGAGCTCCCCGAGAACGTCGTGATCGGCAGGCTCGATTCGCTCGCCAACTGGTGCCGCAAAAACAGTCTCTGGCCGATGCCGTTCGCCACGGCCTGCTGTGGCATCGAGCTGATGGCTACCGGGGCCAGTAAGCACGACCTCGCCCGCTTCGGTGCCGAGGTGTTTCGCTTCAGCCCGCGGCAGTGCGACCTGATGATCGTGGCGGGCCGGGTGGTGATGAAGATGCTGCCGGTGCTCCAGCGCATCTGGCAGCAGATGCACGAGCCGAAGTGGTGCATCTCGATGGGCGCCTGCGCGAGCACGGGGGGCGTATTCGACACCTACGCCGTCGTGCAGGGAATCGACCGGTTCATTCCGGTCGACATGTACGTGCCCGGCTGCCCACCCCGTCCCGAACAGCTCATTCAGGCGATCATCGACCTGCAGGACAAGATTCAGCGGGAGGGCACGATCAGCGGCCGCGAGTTCGATACGGCAGGCCGCCAACTCCGCAAGCGGTCGCTCGTCGAGATCGCCAATCCCCTGTCGATCGATGCCTCTCGAAACCCGATGATGCAGCGAGAATTGGCCGCGGCGGCCGACGCCATCGCCGGCCGCAACTGACCCGCAAACCACCCGCCCGCCTTCACCGACACGTCGCCAACCCTTCCACCCATGCCCTTCACGCCCCCTTCCGTCGATGACGTGCTCGCCGGCCTGATCTCCCGCTTCGGCAGCCTCGACACGTCGGTCAACCGCGGCCAGACGCGGGTGGTCGTTCCGGAGCCGCTCGCGTTCGAGGCGCTCGCGTGGCTCAAGGACCAGGGCTTCGACCTGCTCGTCGACGTGACCTGCGTCGATTATCTCGAGTACAAGTCCGCCAAACACCGCTATGGCCTCGTCTACCTCCTCGCCTCGACGGCCACCAACCAGCGGCTCACGATCCGCGTGTTCGTCGACGATCCCGATCCGACCGTGAAGAGCGTGGTGCCGCTCTGGGAGGCCGCCAACTGGCTGGAGCGGGAGGTCTGGGACCTGTTCGGCATCCGCTTCACGGGCCATCCCGATCTCCGCCGCCTCGTGATGCCCGAGGAGTTCACGGCCCATCCCCTCCGCAAGGATTATCCGCTTCAGGGCCGCGGCGAGCGGCACAACTTCCCCGTCATCACCCGCGACCACAGCTGAGCACGCCCATGTCCATCGCCACGGCTGAGTTCGGCACCTCCGGCCCGGAGGCGGGCGCCCGTTCCGAGGACTACCTCTGGACGCTCAACTTCGGCCCGCAGCATCCGGCCACCCACACGACCCTCCGGATCGTGCTCAAACTCGACGGCGAGCGGGTGGTCGATGCGATGCCGGAGATGGGCTACCTGCACTCCGGCTTCGAGAAACTCGGCGAGTATCTCACGTTCAACCAATACGTGACGGTCACGGATCGGATGAACTACATCTCCCCGATGGCCAACAACGTGGCCTGGCACCACGCGGTCGAGGCCCTCTTGGGGATCGAGCTCACTCCCCGGTGCACCTACATCCGTACGATCATCGCGGAGCTGGCCCGGATCAGCGATCACCT
Source organism: Planctomycetia bacterium (assembly GCA_021414115.1). Lineage (GTDB taxonomy): Bacteria > Planctomycetota > Planctomycetia > Pirellulales > UBA1268 > QWPN01. The sequence goes on along the minus strand of JAIOPD010000015.1, from coordinate 52,209 downwards.
GCTGAGCAACGGCGCCGTCGGGCTCGACACGGGAGCGTTCACGTTCTTCCTCTACGCCTTCTATCAGCGGGAGGTGATCTACGACATCTTCGAGACGCTCTGCGGGGCGCGGTTCACCAACTCCTACACCCGCGTCGGCGGCGTCTCGCACGACTTCACGCCGCTGGTGATCGAAAAGATCCGCAGCTTCCTCAAGACATTCCCCAAGACGCTCGACGACATGGAGCGGCTCCTCACCCGCAACCGCATCTTCGTGGACCGCACGAAGGGCGTGGGCGTGCTCACGAAAGAGGAGGCGATCAACCGCGGTGCCACGGGGCCGGTCGCCCGCGGCAGCGGCGTGACCCGCGATCTCCGCAAGGACGAGCCCTACCTCGCCTACGGTGACCTCGACTTCCAGATCTGTTGCGCCAGCGCCGGCGACTGCTACGCGCGGTATCTCATCCGGATGCAGGAGATGCGGGAGAGCCTGAAGATCGTGGCCCAGGCCCTCGAGAACCTTCCCGCGGGCCCCGTCAACGTGGGCATCGATCAGCGGACCGCGCTGCCCACCAAGCAGCAGGTCTATTCCACGATCGAGGGCACGATCTCGCACTTCGAGCTCTCGATGAGCAACCGGGGCTTCGAGGTGCCGCACGAGGAGACGTACGCCGCGACCGAAGCTCCCAACGGCGAACTCGGCTTCTACATCGTGGGCGACGGCAACGACACCGCCTACCGGGCCCGCTGCCGACCGCCGTCGGTGCTCCACTTCGCCATGTTTCCCCACCTCATCCGCGGCCATACCCTCTCCGACGTGGTGGCCGTCCTCGGCAGCCTCAACATCATCGCCGCGGAGCTCGACCGATGAACCACACTGCCGACGCCCAACTCGACCGCCCCTCTCTCGCTCTCATCCCCCCGTTTCGCTCACGGCAGGACGGGGTTGCCCATGCCGTCGAGACGGCGTTGTCGGCCAGCGAAGCCATGGATGGCGAAGCCCAGCCGGCATCGAGCGAGCGGAGGCCAGGATGGCCGCAGCGAGCGTCCGGCGAGACGGCATGGGCAACCCCGTCCGGCACCTTGCCACTGAGACTGAGTGCACTCAAACCATGATCGCCCAAAGAACAATCCTCACCGACGAGATGGTTGCCAAGATCGAGGCGCTCGCGCCCCGGTATCCCAACCGCCGTGCGCTCACGCTGCCGGCGCTCCACATCGTCAACGCCGAGCTGCGGCACGTGCCGCTCCAGGCCGTTGCCGAGATCGCGGCGGTGCTCGGCCTGGCGCCGGCCGAGGTGCAAGACACGCTGACCTTCTACGAGTTTTTCCATCAGGAGAAGCCGCACGGCACGGTGCGGGCGTTCGTCTGCCGGTCGGTGTCGTGCGCCCTGCGGGGCGGCGATCACTTGCTCGAGCACCTCTGCCACACGAACGGCATCCCACCCTACGGCACGACGGTCGACGGCAGCCTGACGATCGAGCCGGCGGAGTGCCTCGGTGCCTGTGACTTCGCTCCCTGCATCCTGGCCAACGACGACCTGCTCAAGAACATGACCCCCGAGGCCGCCGAGGCCGAGCTCAAGAAGCCCCGCGCGAGGGCCACCTGACATGCAGCCTTTCAAACCAGTCCTGCTCGAGGCCGTCGGCGTGCCCGATGGCTACACGTTGGCCAGCTACAAGAGCCGCGGCGGCTACGCCCCGCTCGAGAAGGTGCTGGCTGAAAAGCAGCCGGTCGACGTGGTCGAGATGGTGAAGTCGTCGGGCCTCCGCGGCCGCGGCGGTGCCGGCTTCTCCACCGGACTCAAGTGGACGTTCCTGCCCAAGGACCATCCGGGCCCGATCTACCTCTGCATCAATGCCGACGAGAGCGAGCCGGGCACGTTCAACAATCGGATCCTGATGGAGGACGACCCGCACCAGGTGATCGAGGGGATCATCCTCTCGGCCTACGCCACGCGGGCCTCCACGGCCTACATCTATCTCCGCTACGAGTATCCGCGGAGTTGGCACCGGCTCCAGGCGGCGATCGACGAGGCCTACGCCGCCGGTTATCTCGGCAAGAACATCCGCGGCTCGGCCTTCTCGCTCGACATCTACCTCCATCGTGGCGCGGCCGCCTACATCTGCGGCGAAGAGACCGGCCTGATCGAGAGCCTCGAGGGGAAGCGGGCCTGGCCGCGAATCAAGCCCCCCTTCCCGGCGATCGAGGGGCTCTTCCGCAAGCCCACGGTCGTCAACAACATCGAGACGATGGCCTGTGTCGCCCAGATCGCCCGCCGCGGCATCGAGTGGTTCAAGTCGATCGGCGTGCCGGCCGATCCCGCCAACCCGCGCGATCCGGGCTCCTACGGACCGAAGCTCTACTGCCTCTCGGGCCACGTCGAGAAGCCGGGCTGCTACGAGGCCCCGCTCGGGATCACGGCCCGGGAGCTGATCGATCGTTTCGGCGGCGGCGTCTGGAAGGGCCGCAAGGCCAAGGCGGTGATCCCCGGCGGCATCTCCATGGGCCTGATGACGGAGAGCGAGCTCGACACGCCGCTCGACTTCGCCGGCCCGGGCAAGGTCGGCTGCCTCGGACTCGGCACCGCGGCCGTGGTCGTGATCGACGACCAGACGAGCATCGTCGACTTCCTCCACAACTCCTGCCGGTTCTTCGCCCACGAGTCGTGCGGCCAGTGCACCCCCTGCCGCGAGGGCACGAGCTGGTCGCTGCGGATGCTCGAGCGGATCAAGGCCGGCAAGGGCCGCCTCCGGGACCTCGACATCCTGCTGGAGATCGGCAACACGATGGGCATGATGCCCGGCAGCACGATCTGCGGCCTCGCCGACGGCGCCGCCTGGCCGATCAAGAATGCGATCAAGAAGTTCCGCGGCGAGTTCGAGGATTACATCAAGCGGACGAATCCATCCGGCTGGATGGTCACCGATCCCGTTCCCGCCCTCCAGATCGTCGGAGCCCACTGATGCCGGTCGTCATCGTCGATGGACAAGAGATCGAGATCGGGGCCGACGAACGGCTCAACTGCATCGAGGCCGCGCGCCGCGCCGGCAAGGAGATCCCGCACTACTGCTGGCATCCAGGCCTGTCGGTCGTGGCCAGCTGCCGGATGTGCCTGATCGAGACGGGGCAGCGGGACGCGGCCACCGGCAAGATCTCGATGGTGCCAAAGCTCGTGCCCGGCTGCCAGACGCCGGTCAAGGACGGCACCGTGATCGTCACGGAAAGCCCGCTCGTGAAGGAGAGCCGGGCCCGCGTCGAAGAGGCGCTGCTCATCAACCACCCGATCGACTGCCCAATCTGCGACAAGGCGGGCGAGTGCCTGCTGCAGGACTACCACTTCGAGCACGGCCAGGCCGAGCGGCGGGCCGACCTGCATCCGTTCACCAGCCGCAAACGCGACGTCGGGCCCACGGTCACGCTGTTCGTCGACCGCTGCATCATGTGCACGCGGTGCGTGCGGTTCACCCGCGAGATCTCGGGCACGGCCGAACTGATGGTGACGAGCCGCGGCGCGAAGGAGGAGATCGACGTCTTCCCCGGCCATCCCCTCGACAACAAGCTTTCCGGCAACGTGGTCGACCTCTGCCCGGTGGGCGCGCTCGGCGACAAGGACTTCCTCTACCAGCAGCGGGTCTGGTTTCTGAAGCGGGAGGCCAACGTCTGCGGCGGCTGCTCCGCCGGCTGCTCGATCTCCACCGAGCACAACCAGGACGCCGTTTACCGGCTCAAGCCCCGAGAAAACCCGCACGTCAACAAGTGGTGGATCTGTGACGACGGCCGGTATGGGTGGCACCACCTCCACGACTCGTCCCGCATCCTCGAGGCGTCGCGGAAGGTCGCCGGCCCGGCCCACCGCGTCCACGGGTCGATCACGCCCGCCGTCGAGACGATCGAATGGGCCGACGTGGTGACGAAGCTCCGCGACGACCTCAAGGCCGCCGGACGGCTGGCCGTGGCCGTCTCCCCGATGCTCACCGTCGAAGAGGCGTGGATGCTCTGCGCCGTCGCCCGGTCGATCGATCCCGAGGCCTGGCTCGCTCCGGGCTTCGTGCCCGTGACCGGCACCGACGAGTCGTTCCCTGGCGGTTTCACGATCCGTGCCGAGAAGTGCCCCAACCGCCGCGGCGTCGAGGAGGTGCTCGCGCTCTACGGCGCCGGCGGCCGATCGTGGAACGATCTGGTGGCACACGTGGCCGCGGGCAAGGCGGCTGCCGCCTGGATCACCGGCGGCTATCCGGGCCCGTGGATCGACACGGCGACGGCCGAAGCATTCGCCGGTCTCGTGCAGCTCGTCGTGCAGGATCTCTTCGACTCGCCGCTGATGCGGCTCGCCTCGTGGCGGCTGCCCGCCACGGGTTTCGCCGAGCGGGCCGGCACGTGGGTCAACGTGGCCCATCACGCGCAGAGCTTCAGCCAAGCGATCCGCCCGCCAGCGGGTGTCTGGCCTGAGGGTCGGCTGTTCTGGAACATGCTCGGTCGCCGCGGCCTCTATGATCCCGTCTCCGTTCGGCAGCAGATCGCCGGTTCGTCGGCGGCGCTCGCCGCCCTCGCCGGCGAGATGCCCGCCACCGGCGTCGATCTCCGCATCCATCAGCTCGCCTGACCGCCCTTGCGAATCCCACACCCATGAACGCACTCCTCCCTTCGCTGCCCACGATCGTCGCCCTCGTGAAGATCGGCCTGCTCGTCGGCGGCCTGATGACGGCGGCGGCGTATCTCGTGCTCGTCGAGCGGTGGATGGCCGCCTGGGTGCAGGACCGCAAGGGCCCCAACCGCGTCGGCATTCCGCTCACCAAGATCCGGCTCTTCGGACTCGGCCAGCCGCTCGCCGACGGGCTGAAGATCATCCTCAAGGAAGACTTCACGCCGCGGCACGTCGACAAGGTGCTCTACACGGCGGCGCCGGTGGTGATCCTCGCCGCGTCGCTGGCCATCTTCGCGGCGATCCCGTTCGGCAGTTCGCTCCCCGCGATCCCCGCGCTCGGCCTGACCGGCGAGGAGCCGCTGCTCGTGGCTCCCGGCCTCGACGTGGGCGTGCTCTGGGTGTTTGCGCTTTCGAGCATCGCGGTCTACGGCGTGCTGCTCGGGGGCTGGGCGAGCAACAACAAGTACGGCTTCCTCGGAGGGCTGCGAAGCAGCGCCCAGCTCGTCGCCTACGAGATCCCGCTCGGGCTCGGACTCCTGGGCGTCGTGCTCGCGGCCGGATCCCTCAAGCTCGACACGATCATGGATGCCCAGGCCTCGACGGGCGTGTGGTACGCCTTCGCCCAGCCGCTTGGCTTCCTCGTGTTTCTCGTGGCGAGTTTCGCGGAAGCGGCCCGGCTGCCCTTCGACCTGCCGGAGGCCGAACAGGAACTCGTGGGCGGCTACCATACCGAGTATTCGGGCATCAAGCTCCTGCTCTTTCTCGTGGCCGAGTTTCTCCACATGGTCACGGCGGCGTTCCTGATCGTGATCATGTTCCTCGGCGGCTGGCACCTCTGGGGTGTGACGGGTGCCGGGCCGGTCGAGACCTGGCTGGTGGCCTTCATCCGTTTCGCCGTGCTCTCCGCCAAGATCCTGGGCGTGATCCTGTTCTTCATGCTGGTCCGCTGGAGTTGGCCGCGGTTCCGCTTCGATCAGCTCATGAACCTCGCCTGGAAGGTGATGCTCCCCCTGGGGATCGCCAACCTCGTGACCGTGGCGGCCGTCGAGGAGTTCCGGCCGCAGTTGGTGGCCGCGCTCGGCGAGGGCTGGGCGAAAACGGCGGCGATCGCGATTCCATGGGGCGTGTTCTTCGTCGGCTGGATCGCCGCCGGCATCTTCACCCCTTCGGGCACCGACAACACGCCGATCCGCACGCATGGCCCGCTCGACGCCGAGCACGCGCTGGGCGCCAAGCACGCGCTGGGCGGCTCGAAACGCGAACTGGTGGAGGTCTGACATGAAGCCCAATGATCCGGCGATCACCTGGCTCGAGGAACGGCCGCTGGGCCTGACGGAACGACTCTACCTACCGCTCTTCGTCCAGGGGCTCACGACCACCGCTCGGCATCTCGTGAGCCCGAAGGTCACGGTGAGCTATCCCGAACAGCGACCGAAGGTGGGCAACCCGCTGATCTACCGCGGTGTCCACCGGCTCAATCGCGACCCCGAGGGCCGCGTGAAGTGCGTGGCCTGCTTCCTCTGCGCCACCGCCTGCCCGGCGCATTGCATCGACATCGTGGCCACCGAGAGCCCCTGGCCCGATCGCGAGAAGTATCCGGAGAGTTTCCAGATCGATGAGCTGCGGTGCATATTCTGCGGCATGTGCGAAGAGGCCTGCCCCGTTGATGCGATCGAGCTCACGAGCCTGCTCGACCTCACCGGCAAGAGCCGTGAGGAGATGATCTTCGACAAGGAAAAGCTGCTGAGCGTCTACGACATGACGAAAGACGCCGAGCCGATGAAGTCGGCTGCGATGGGGGGCACGCTGTGATCGCCTCCGTTCTGCCCACGATCTCGCCGGGCACGCTCCTCGCCGGCGGCGTGACCGCCACCGCGGCCAGCCTCTGGCTGCTTCTGCCTCGCGGGCAGTCCGGCGCCGCGGAGCGGACGAGCCGCTGGCTCGGCACCCTGCTTGGCCTCGCCGCGCTCGCCTGCTTCGTCGCTACCGGCCACCGCCTCGGGGGCCTCGGCGAGGAGGCCGTGTTCCTGATCGTGTCGCTTGTCGCGGTGATCTCGGGCGCCGCCACGGTCGTGACGCGGTCTCCGGTCTACTCCGCGATCTGGTTCGCCATGGCGCTGGCGGGCGTGGCGGGGGTGCTGCTCGTGCTCGGCGCCCAGTTCCTGGGCGTGGCCACGATCGTGGTCTACGCCGGCGCGATCCTCGTGATGTTTCTGTTCGTGCTCATGCTGGCGGCGCCCGCGGGGCTCGCCCCCTATGACCGCGTGTCCAACGAGCCGCTGCTCTCCGCAGTGGCGGGGGCCGTGCTGCTCGGCATCCTCTCGCTCTCGATCGGCCGGCTCACCGCCGAGCCGCCGCTGTGCTGCCGCATGCCGTCGAAGACGGCCGCAATCGCCGGCAACGCCGCGGCCGACCCCGTCCCCGCGGCGTCGGAGGCGGGCGTCGATCTGCTCATCGAAAATCACGTCGCCCGTCTCGGCGGCGAACTCTTCGGACGTCATCTTCTCGCGGTCGAGGTGGCCGGCGTGCTCCTGCTGGTGGCGCTGATCGGTTCGATCGCGATCGTGTCCCGCGCGGCCTCGGCCGATGGCACCGTCGCCCCAGCCCGGAGGGCCGTCCCATGACCCCCGCTCCCCTCGTTCTCGACGGCCTCGTCGTGGGTGCGATCCTGTTCTCGCTCGGCCTCGTCGGCATCCTCGCCCGCCGCAACCTGATCGTGATGTTCCTCTGCGCGGAACTGATGCTGCAGGGCATCTCAGTGAGCCTCGTCGCCTGGAGCCGCCATCACGGCGACTGGGGCGGCCACGTGCTCGTGATCTTCGTGCTCACGGTCGCCGCCTGCGAGGCGGCGGTGGCCCTCGTCTTCGTGCTGCAGGCCTTTGCCCGTACCGGCCGGCTCGACTCGGCCGCCTGGCAGTCGCTCCGCGAGTCGAACCTGCCGCGAACGGTCGATCACGAACTGCCCGCCGTCGACGTGCTGCCGCTGAAGTTTCCGAAACTCACCCCGGCAGGCGTCGAGCCGTCGGTCGACCAGGACGCGCTGCTCGAGCGCGAGCACGTTTAGGCCATCCCTTCGCGCGGCCGGCTCGCGGCCGACCCCGCACCACACCCCATGCAAGACATCGCTCCCTCCACCCTGCTCGTCCTCGTGCCGCTCCTGCCGCTCGTGGCCGCCATCCTCACCGTCGCCCTCGGCCGCACGCTCGGCTCCCGGGCGCACCTCCCCGCGATCGCCGGCATCGCCGCCTCGGCGGCCGTCGCTATCACGCTGCTCGTCGGCATGGCCCGGGAGGTCGGCGTCGGCGGTTCGGGGCATGACCAGCCGGCCCGGCCCGTCGAGATGGTGACCACGCTCTGGGAGTGGGCGAGCGTCCCCGACGCCCAGGCCGCCGGTGTCGCGACCGCGACGAATCTGTCGATCCCGGTCGCCCTGCGACTCGACCCGCTCACCTCGACGCTGCTGGTGATCATCACGTGCGTCGGCCTCCTCGTGGCCGTCTATTCGATCGGCTACATGCACGGTGACCCGGGCTATCCGCGGTTCTTCGTGCTGGTCTCGATGTTCGTCTTTTCGATGACCATGCTCGTCGCGGCCAGCAACTTCCTGCTCGTCTACGTCTTCTGGGAGGCGGTGGGGGCGTGCAGCTATCTGCTCATCGGGTTCTGGTTCACGAAGCCGGAGGCGGCGAAGGCGGCTAAGAAGGCCTTCCTCGTCAATCGCGTGGGCGACTTCGGCCTGGCCGTGGCGACCTTCCTGCTCTGGATGACCTACGGCACGCTCAACTTCCACGACACGGTGCTGGCCGACGGCACGACCATGCCCGGCATCCTGGGCGTCACGCGGCTGGCCGACGCCTCGGGCTACGTCGGCGGCGTGGTCGGCACCGCGATCTGCCTGCTCCTGCTCCTGGCCGCCTGCGGCAAGAGCGCCCAGCTGCCGCTGCACGTCTGGCTTCCCGACGCGATGGAGGGCCCCACGCCGGCCAGCGCCCTGATCCACGCCGCGACGATGGTCACGGCGGGCATCTATCTCGTGGCCCGCTCCGCGCCCCTGTTCGTTGCCTGCCCGGGCGCCCTCACGATGGTCTCGATCGTGGGCGCCACGACGGCGCTCGTCGCTGCGCTCATCGGCACGGTGCAGAACGACCTCAAACGGGTGCTCGCCTACTCCACGATCAGCCAACTGGGCTACATGTTCGCCAGCCTCGGCACGGGCACGCTGCTCGGCTTCACCGCAGCGATCTTCCACCTCGTCACTCATGCCTTCTTCAAGGCGCTTCTGTTCCTCGGCGCAGGCTCGGTGATGCACTCGATGGGCGGCGTGATCGACATGCGCCGGTTCGGGGGCTTGAGGCGGATCATGCCGATCACCGCGGCCACGTTCCTGATCGGATCGCTCGCCCTCGCGGGCGTGGCGCCGTTCGCCGGCTTCTTCAGCAAGGACGAGATCCTCGCCTCGCTCCACTCGCGGGGCTGGCCCGACGCCCATGGCGAGCACCACGAGGCCGTTCCGGCCGGCGGCCACGCTCTGACCGCGGGCTCGTTCCATCTCGTGAGCGTCACTCCCGACGCGGGCCAGCTCGCCGGCGGCGGCCGCGGTTCGCAGCTCGACTCGCTCAACCATCCTTCCACCTGGCGGCTGCTTTTCTGGATGTCACTCGTGACGGCTGGCCTCACCGCCTTCTACACGTTCCGAGCGGTGTTCATGACGTTCACCGGCCCCACGAGGGTGCCCGAGGAGGCCGGGCGCCATTCTCATGGTGCGGCGGGCTCCGCGGCCCACGAATCGCCCCCCGTGATGACGATCCCGCTGGTGATCCTCGCCGTCGCCTCCGCGATGAGCGGCTGGCTGCTGTTCAACAGCCATGCGTTGGCCACCTTCCTCGCCGCAACGCCTTCATTCACGGCGCCGTCGGTCGCCTCGACGGCCACGCCCCCCGCCTTCCACTGGGATCTCGCCATCCAGGGCTCGCTGGCCGCTGCGGCCGGGATCGTGGTCGCCGCCCTCGGCCATCTCGGCAAGCGGAGCGACGGCCCGCAGATGGAGCGGTTCCTCGGGCCCCTCGAGACGCTGTTCGCCAACCGGTTCTACTTCGACCAGATCTACGCGGGCCTGATCGTGAAGCCGCTGGAGTTCGTCGCCACGCTCTCCGCGGTCATCGACCGGTATCTCATCGATGGAACGGTCGATCTGGTCGCCCGGCTGCCATTCGCCCTGGGCGCCGTCGTCCGGCATCTCCAGTCGGGTCTCGTCCAACGCTATGCACTCGCCGGCGTGATCGGCATGCTCCTGATCGTCCTCGCGCTCGTCGCGCGGGCCATGGGTTAGAAGGGACCTCTCGCTGGCATGAACGGCTTCAGTCCATCCTCCCACCTCCTGCTCACGATCGCGGCGCCGCTCGTCGGCGCCGTCGTCGCCTGGGCCCTCGGCTCGCGCGGCGTCTCGGCCGTGCGGCAGAGCGCCGCCGTCTCCGCGGTGGTGACCCTCGGACTCGCCGGCTGGCTGATCGTCCGCTTTCTGGGTGACGCGGCCGCCGTGTCGGGCCTCCCCTTCGCGCTGGTCGAGATGCCGTGGCTTACCGAGGGCATCTTCGACGTGAAGCTGTCACTCGGCCTCGATGGCCTCTCGCTCTGGATGTTCGGCCTGGCGGCGTTGCTCTCGGTGACGGCCGTGTTCGTGAGCTGGGACGCCGTCAAGGACCGTCCGGTCGGCTTCTACGTGCTCCTCTTGGTGCTCGAAGCGGCGATGCTCGGCGTGTTCGCGGCCCGTGACGTGATCCTGTTCTACACCTGCTTCGAGTTCACGCTCGTCCCGCTGTTCTTCCTGATCGGCATCTGGGGCCACGACGACCGCCGGCGGGCGGCCGCCAAGTTTTTCATCTACACGCTCACCGGCAGCGTGTTCACGTTTCTCGGCCTCCTGGCGATCGTGCTCTGGAATGCCTCGCACTCCGGCACCGTGACCTTCGACATCGAGACGCTCACCGACGCCATGAAGATCAACCCGATGCCGATGTCGGCCGAGGGGGGCTGGCTGCAGATGATCGTGTTTCTGGCGCTGCTCGCCGGCTTCGCGGTCAAGGTGCCGATCGTGCCCTTCCACACCTGGCTGCCGCTGGCCCATGTCGAGGCGCCGACCGGCGGCAGCGTCGACCTCGCCGGCGTGCTGCTCAAGCTCGGCATCTATGGCTTCCTGCGGTTTTCGCTGCCCATGCTGCCCGAGGCCACGGCCGTCGCGGCCCCATGGCTCTTCGGACTCGGCGTGACGGGGATCATCTACGGGGCCCTGGTGGCGCTGGTGCAGACCGATCTCAAGCGGCTGATCGCCTACTCCTCGGTGAGTCACATGGGCTACATCGTGATGGGCCTCTTCGCCCTCACGCCCGTGGCGACGGAGGGAGCGAATCTGCAGCTGATCAATCACGGCATCTCGTCGGCAGGCCTGTTCGCGCTCGTCGGCATGATCTACGAGCGATTTCACACCCGTAACATCGCCAGCCTCGGCGGGATCGCCTCGAAGGCGCCCTGGCTCACGGTCATGTTCATGCTGTTCACGTTCTCGAGCATCGGCCTGCCGGGCCTCAACGGCTTCGTGGGCGAGTTCATGATCCTCGCCGGCTCGTTCCAGCGGGCATGGTCTGGCGTGTCGCCCGTCTGGCAGACGGCCTACCTCGCGATGTCGCTGCTCGCGGTAGTCGGGGTCGTGCTTGGAGCGTGGTACATGCTCTGGGCGGTGGAGCGGGTCTTCTTCGGCGGCTCCCGGGAGCCGCCGCGGGACCACGGGCACGATGCAGCTGCGTCGCATGCCACAACTGGCTCGCACGGTTCGCACGGCGGCCACGCCGTCCCGCACGACCGCTGCGATCTCCGCTGGCACGAACTGGCGGCGCTGCTGCCACTGGCGGTGTTCGCGATCTGGATCGGCCTCGCCCCCGCCACCTTTCTCAGGCCCGCCTTCGCCGCCCGGATGCGGCTCACCGATCCCGCCGCCCAAGTCGCTCAGGCCCCGACACCATGAATGCCACGTCGCTCGAAACCTTCAGTCTGCTCGCCCCCGAGATCGTGCTCGTGCTGGCGGCCCTCGTCGCCTATCTCGGCGGGGCGTTCGCGGGCCTCCGCTTCGGCTGGCTCGTCGCCGCCGCCGGCATCGTGGCGGCGATGGCCGTCACCCGCGGCCAGGCCGCCGATCCCGTCTTCTCGGCCGGCGTGACGGTCGATGCGTTTTCGGGATTCATCCGCTGGACGGTTCTCGCCCTGGGATTCCTGCTCTGCCTGGTGCAGTCGGGCGATCTCTTCGCCTCGGCCGTGAGCCGCGGGCCGGGACTCCATCGGGGCGGCACCTGCGAGGAGGCGGGCACGTTTCTCCTGCTGCTCGCGGGCCTCTCGCTGGTGGGCGTGGCCGGCGACCTGGTCCTCCTCTTCGCGGGTCTCGAGCTCGTCTCGATTCCCACCTACATCTTGCTCGGCCTCAAGCGGACCGACGCCCGCGGCCAGGAGGCGAGTCTCAAGTATTTCTTTCTTTCGCTGGTCGCCTCGGCCATCTTCCTCTACGCCCTCGTCTGCCTCTACGGCATCGGCGGCTCGACCGACCTGCAGGCGATCGCTTCCCGGCTGCAGACCGAGGCCGCCACGAACCGCACGGTGCAGGTGCTCCTCCCGTTGGCGATCGGTATGGCGATCGTCGGTGCGGCCTTCCGGCTGGCCGCAGTCCCCATGCACTTCTATGCCCCCGACGTTTACGAGGGCACGAGCCCCGGCAATGCCGCCCTGCTTTCCACGCTGCCGAAGGTGGCCGGCATCGTGATCCTCGCCCGACTCATCGCCCTGGTCGGCTCCGGCACCTCGCCCGAGCTCTTCTGGCGGCTGGCCGTGGTACTGGCCGCAGTCACGATGACGGTCGGCAACGTGATGGCCCTCTGGCAAAAGAACCTGCGGCGGCTGCTGGCCTGCTCGTCGATCGCCCACGCGGGCTATCTGCTCGTCGGGATCGCGGTGGCCGCGGCCGTGTCGGCTCCGGGAGCGACTGCTGACGGTCGGTCGTCGTGGCTGTTCGCCGCGGGGGGCCTCTCGGCCACGCTCTTCTATCTCACGACCTACGCGCTGGCGACGATCGGCCTGTTCGGTGCCATCGCCTACCTCGGCCATCGGTGGCCCGAGTGGACCAGCGGCAGCGGACCGCGGCCGCCCCGCGAGGAGATCACCACGGTCGATGATCTCGACGGCCTCTCGTCCACCAACCCGGTCGCCGCCTTCGCACTGGCCGTGTTTCTGCTCTCCCTGGCCGGCATTCCGCCCCTGCCGGGCTTCTGGGGCAAACTCACGCTCGCCGTCTCGACGCTCGAGGTCGATTGGAACTCGCCGATCACGCTGGGCAGCCGCCGCTGCTGGTTCGTGGGCCTGGCCGTCGTGCTCGTGATCAACGCGGCGATCGCGGCCGCCTACTACCTGCGGATCATCGCCGCGATGTACTTCAAGACCACGAAGCGGGGCGTGCAGGCCGACGGCGGCCTCACGGGCGGGCTGGCGATGCTCGCCTGCCTCGCGCTCGTGGGTATGGTCACGATCCAGCCCCGCGGCCTGTTCACTGCCGCCTCGCGGGCCGGCGAAAGCATTCTTCCCCAGGCAGCCGCTCCCGCCGCACAGGTTTCCCTCACCCCCGAATCGATCGCCACCACACCCTGATGAGCACCACGCCCACCCCCGCGGCCGTCGAGGCGATCCTCGCCGATGTCGCCGATCCGGAAACAGGCCGACCGCTCACCGCCATGGGGCAGGTCGTGTCGGTCGCTGCTGATCCGGCGGCGATCGCCGTCACCGTCGGCCTCACCACGCACTCCGCCATCCGCTGGAACACCACTCGGGCACGGATCGAGGAAATCGTCCGGGCAAAGTTCCCCGACGTGGGCACCGTCTCCGTCGCCGTCGTGCCGCACGACCGGCCGCCGACGAAGCTCGGCCAGATCGGGCTGGAGGCCAAGAGTGTGATTGCGGTCGGCTCTGGCAAGGGGGGCGTGGGCAAGAGCACGATCGCCGCGAGCATCGCGATCGGCCTGGCGCGGGCCGGCAGCCGCGTCGGCCTGCTCGATGCCGACGTCTATGGCCCGAGCGTGCCCCACCTGCTGGGCCTCACTGGCCGGCCCCAGGTAGAGAGCGGCAAGATCCTCCCCATGACCCTCGACGTCGGCGGGAACCCTTTGCCCGTGATGTCGATGGGGTTTCTCGTGCCGCCTGGCGAAGCGGTGGTGTGGCGGGGACCGATGCTCCACGGGGCGATCACCCAGATGCTCCGCGACACGCTCTGGGGCCCGCTCGACTATCTCGTGATCGACATGCCGCCGGGCACGGGCGACATCGCGCTGACGCTCTCGCAGGCCCTGCCGCTCTCGGGCGCCGTCGTCGTCTGCACGCCCCAGGATGTCGCCCTGCTCGACGCCACGAAGGCGATCGCGATGTTTCGCAAGGTCAATATCCCCGTGCTCGGCATGGTGGAGAACATGAGCTTCTTCGTCTGTCCCGACACGCAGAAGCGATACGACATCTTCGGCACCGGCGGCGCAAAGCGGACCGCCCAGGAACTCGACATCCCGTTCCTCGGCGAGGTTCCGCTCCAGATTCCGATCCGTGAACACGGCGACGCGGGCACGACCGCCGCCAACTACGACGATCCGGCGAGCCGACCCTACCTCGAGGCGATCTGCGAACGGCTGGTGGGCAATCTCGCCGCCACCGCCGCCGTCCGCCCCCCGATGCCCTCGCTGCCGGTGCTCTGACCCTGGCGACATTATTCTCTCGCGGGCCAGGGATTACCCCTCCCGTGTCGCCGGACGTTCACTGCGGCCATCCTGGCCTCCGCTCTCTGCGTGCTGCCTGCGCTCCGCCATCCATGGCTCCGCTGGCCAGCAAGCCCGGCGACACGGGAGGGGCAATCCCTGGCGGCATCCGTCGTGTTCTGCACCCGGAACACGCCGATCGGCTGTGACCTCGACGAGCATCGCTGGACGAGGCGGAGGGATCGGCGTGAGCGTGACGAGCGTTGAGGATTTCGCTCATCGGAGTTCATCCCCTCATCAGGCGCCGAGCGAAATACTCCCGCGAGGAACCTCATGCCGTCCCGCAGCCGGCGGAGACTCGATGGATCTCGATGCTGGCAATCGCCCACGGACCGCCCCCCTCGAGAAGACCCGCGTCAATACAACCACAGCCGCAGGTCCGGCCGCTGCACCACGGGCTGCGGCGTGAACCGCATCACCCGCGCCACCGACCGGACCTCGGCCGACTTCGTGCCGAGCCGCGCCCAGTCTCGAAACGACGGCCTCGCCGGCGCCGCCACCTCCGGCAAACCCCAGGCCCCACACACGCGGTGCCAGAAGTCGTCGAGCCGGCGGCGGCGGACGTGGATCGCATCGAGGCCATACCAGTCGCCCGGCTGCTCGACGAGCGTCGCCCCGAAGTCACCTGCGATCGCGACGACCGCGTCGTCCAGTCGCTCTGCCGTCGACTTCATGTCGTCCAGCGTGAGCCGGCATCCCGGCACGTAGCACGTCCGCAGCGCACGGTAGCGGAACGGGCCCACGCCGGCGATGCTCGCCAGCGGGAGCCGCGTGATCGCGATCATGGCCCCGTGATCCACCAATCGGCGGACACTCTCCCGCACCCACGCCGCCACCTGGTCGACCGCGAATCCGTAGAGCAGGTCGTTGCCGATGTCGGTCACGACCGCGAGCGGCGCCGTGGACTCGCCCGTCGCCGCCCGCTCGCGGTCGAGCCCCCGCCAGAGGCCGCAGCCGAGGATCGACGGCAGCCGGCGCAGGGCGACTCGGCTGTTGACGCCGTACGAGCGGCCGTGGCCGGCCGCGACGAACAGATCGGCCGCGCCGCCGGTCCGAGCCCGTGAAATCGCGGCCAGCCTCACGAGGCCGCGCGACACATTGCTCGCCCCGAGCACGACGATCGGCGGGCGGCTCGGCTGTGGATTCACCGTCAGTTCCAACGCCGCCACGGCGTGTCACCGGCCGAAAGGCCCTGGAAGCAAGACGCGGCCAGCATCGCGAACATGATCCCGAGAAACGGCTGGCCGCGGGTGTAGCCCCACCAGGCCACGGCGCCGCCGGCCACCACGCCGATCATGCCGGCGATCCGATAGGCATCCGATACGCCGAGCGTCAGCAGTCCCTCGCGGACGATCTGGCCGCCGTCGAGCGGTGGCACCGGGATGAGGTTCAAAAGCGGCCAGAAGATGTTGACGTAGAGCAGGAAGTCGAAGAGGGCGTAGACGAGGGGCGACGAGAAGCCGCGGCCGGCGGAGTTCTCGAAGACCGCGATCCCGGGGATCGGAAAGGGCACTGCGTAACCCGTGGCCTTGAGGCCGATGATGACCAGCCCGGCGAGGAACAGTTGAGCCAACGGCCCGGCGGCCGAGACGAGCAGCCGTTCGAACGGCCGCAGATGCCGCCGGCCCCACGAATCCGGAACCGCCAGACCGCCGAAGTGGTAGAGCACCACGTGGGCCGACTGGCCGAAGCCGCGGTAGGCGAGGGCGTGGCCCATTTCGTGCACGAGGATCGACAGCAGGACGACGCCGATCCAGATCACGAGCATCTGCAGCAGCATCCGCTGATCGCCCCCGGAAAAGGCCTGGCAGACGTTCCAGCCCAGGAGGGCCGCGGCCAACCAAAACCAGGCCGACACGCGGACGCGGATGCCGGCAAGATCGAACTCGAGATCGGCGGAGGTTGACTGCGGTTCGGCGAGCATCGTGCGGCAATTGTACACGAGCGACGACGGATCAGGCTGCGCGGCGATCGGCGACTTCCGCCGGAGCCGCGCCGCAGCCGCGCACGGCCATCGCGAGCACGGCGTCTGCGGCGCGGTCGGCCGATCCGGGGCGGGCCACGACGGATGCGATTGCCTCCAGCCGTTCGACGACCCGTTGCCGCGCCTCTGCGTCAACGAGCCACTCGACGACATGCCCCGCCATCCGATCGGCGGGATCCTGCACGGCGAGGTATTCAGGATAGGCGGCTTCGGGGTCGGCAGGCGGCACCGTCAATGGCGGCAGCCACACGCCCTGCGCCGGGCCGATCGGTTCTCGCGCCGCGAGCAGATTCACCAGCGTGAAATACCGGGCCTGGCGGAGCCAGCTCTGCACGACGTACGCCCAGCCTGTGAGCCGGTAGACGATCACGGTCGGCACCCGCGCGGCGAGCAGCTCGAGCGATACCGACCCGGAGCAGGCGATCGCAGCCGTCGCCCTGCCGATCAGGCTCCGCGTTCGGCCGGCGTGGATCTCGATGCCGAGGCCGCGGCCCATGGTACCGGCCTCAATGATCTCGCTGATGCGCCGTGCGTGTCGGTCGTGGAGCGCCCCGATGGCGAAGCGAGCCCCCGGGACCTCCGCCTGGATCGCCGCCGCCGCCTTCACGAGCGTGCCCAGATTGCTCTCGATCTCCTGGCCACGAGATCCCGGCAGGAGCAGGACGAGCGGGTGCGTGGAATCCTCGGCACCGCGCGGTTCGGCCGGGTTCAGTTCGTCGAAGAAGGGGTGGCCGACGAGCGTGCTTTGCATCCCCCGGGCCGTGAACCAGTCGTGCTCGAAGGGCAGCGCGGAAAGCACGTGGTCGACCAGCCGGCGCATCTTCTTGATCCGCCAACTCGCCCACGCCCAGATCTGCGGCGGGCAATAGAAGACGACGGGAATCCCATGCCGTTTCGCCCGCCACGCCAGCCACCAGTGGAAGCCCGGGAAGTCGACGAGCACGCAGACGTCGGGCCGGGCGTCGAGGAAGTTCCGCTCCGCCCGACGGGCCAGGTCGACGAAACGGTGGATGTTGACCAACGACCGCAGAAACCACATGACCGCGAGCGTCGTCATGTCGGCGACGAGCCTGCAGCCCTCCGCCTGCATGTGGGGCCCGCCCAGCCCGACACACACCGCGTCGGGCCGTCGCGCCCGAATCGCGCGCACGAGCAGCGCCGCATGGTGATCGCCCGAGGGCTCGCCGGCCGAGAGGAAGACGCGCATGAAATACTCCGCACGGGCACCAGGGCCCGTGCGGAGTATTTCAGTTCTCCGCCACGCACCCTAGAGCGCATCCGGAGGCTCTGGAGCGTCGTTTTGGCAAACCAGGGCGGGTAGGCGAAGGGGGTCGCCGATCCCTCGAAGAGCCTACTTTTTCGTCGGTGCCGAGAAGCCCTTGTCGACCTTCCCGAAGACCATCGCGACCTGGTCGTCCGGCGAGGCCTTCTCGACCTTGGCCTTGCAGTTGGGGCAGCAGAAGCCAACCTCGGCATCGCCGATCGCGAGTTGTGTGCCCGGCTTCACGGGGCCGCCACTGAACGGGCAGCCCTTCTGCACGAGCTGACCGGTGCTCACCATCTGTTGGTGTGCCTTGGGAGTGAACTTGGCCGGGTCGCCCGTGAACGCGGCCACACACTTCTCGCAGCAGAAGTAGACCTTGCCTCCCGCCACGTCGGCTGATGCCGCCGGATCACATTCGTGCCCCGACACCGGACACTTGGCGTCCTTCGGTTCCTTGACCGCGGCCGACATGGCGACGGTCGAGCAGATGACGGCGACGAGCAACGCGGACATGCCGGCGAGACGATGATTCTTCATGACGCACTCCTGAGGGGTGATATGGTGAAGTCCGGCACTGGTGACGGCACCCGGACCTGTTCCCGCTGGCCGCATGATAGTCGGAAACGCTCAGCCGGGTGAATGCCGAGGTTCCGGCAGGCCGAGGGCGAGAAAGGCCCCGGCGGCGATCACGGCCGCGCCCGTCACGAAGACGTGCCGAAACCCGAACACGTCGACCGCCAGGCCCACCAGGGGCGAGAGCACGAACGGCGCCGCCAGCGCCGCCCCCACGATGCTCACGTATCGGGGGTGATCGGCGGCCCGTGGTGCCAGTTCGAGCGCGTAGTTCGTGAAGAGTTTGAGCGAAATCGGATTGAGTCCGAGCGGAACGTAGACGATCCAGAACCACTCCACGGCGACGGCGTGCGCCGCCAGCGAGAGCGCCGTCACCACCAGGGGCGTGAGCGACGAGAGCGCGACGAGCCAGACGAGCACGATCCGTGTGCCCCGGCGGTCGGCGACCGGACCGGCCACGAGGCTCGCGAGACCGGTCGCGGCGTTTTGCGTGACGACCCATGCCAAGAGGCTGCCCGTACCGCTGCCGAGCCGGTCACGGGCAAACGCCTGGTAGTGCGGAAACAGCATCAGCACCGCCGAGAAGCAGGCCGCCACCATCGAGAGCCGCACGAGCGCCCGATCACGGGCGATCGTCACCCGCCAGAGGGCCACGCCGTGTCGCACCGCGATGACCGATCGGGCGAACCAGCCTGCGGTGCCGCCGCTGTCCACGGTCGCCCGCGCCGGCTCGTCGGGGTGCTCGTCGATCATCAGGGGCGCCAGGGCCGCCAGGGCGAAGAACGCCGCGGTGACGCCGAAGATCTTGGGAAAGCCGTCGGGCTCGCGGAGCCAGGGTCCGAGTAGCAATACCGCTGCGACGATGGCCAGCACGCTGCCGATCGCGACGCTCATCACCATGGCCCTGCCGCGGTGTCCGGGCGAGATGAGTTTCCCTTGCAACGCGGCGGCCACGAGCTGGTTGAGACCGTTGGCCGACGAGAAGGCGGCGTAGACGACGAGAAACACCACCGCCAACAAGTCCGGCCGGCCGGCCTGGAGCGGCCCCCAGACAACGGCCAACACCGCGAAGCAGGCCGCCATCGCGAGGCTCGTCCGGACGAGCGTCCACTTCTTCACCGGTCGCCGCGCGAGGGCACCGGCAAACAGCAGCGGGGGCACGCTCTGCCCTCCGCGGTTGAGCACGGGCAGCAGGCCCCGCAGAAACCCCGAATCGACGACGGCGTCGAGCACCGCCGGCATGATGATCGTCTCGGTTTTGAAGATCCAGCCGACGCGGACGACGACCTGGTAGCACTCCAACCAGAACGTGTTGCGGGCTTCGCGGTCGGCGGCGGGCCTCGCTGCTGTGCGGCCGTCGGTCATGGGGTAGGATCAGCGGCTCCGGATCCAAGTGATCGATTCATTCCGGCAGCATGAGGGTTTTTCAAGATGGCGTCCATCCGCGTCACCGCCATGATGCTCTGCGGCTGCATGGTCTCGCTCGCGCCCACCGCACGGGCTGCCGAGCGGCTCGTCTGGTTCGGCACCTACACCAATCCGCAATCCAAGTCGGAGGGGATCTACGTCTCGCGATTCGACGACGAGGCGGGCACGCTCGCGCCGCCGACGCTCGCCGCAGCGGCGAAAAACCCTTCGTTTCTCGCGGCGCATCCCGTACTGCCCGTGCTCTGCGCCGTCGCGGAAGTGGCCGACGTGGAGGGGTTGCCCGGGGCCGCGGTCACCGCGTTCGGGATCGATGTCTCGACCGGAAGGCTCACTGCGAAAAATCATCGCTCCACCGGCGGAAGCGGGGCATGTCATGTGTGCTTCGATCGCGAGGGCCGGGTCGTGCTCGCGGCCAACTACGGCGGGGGCAGCACGATCTGCCTGGGCGTGGCCGAGGACGGCAGCCTCGAGCCGGTCGCCACCGGCACGCCCGCCGGCTTCATTCAACACACCTTCTCGCGGGCGGGAGAGCCGGGCATCAAGCCGAAGCGGCAGGAGAAGCCCCACGCCCATTCGGTCGATGTCTCGCCCGATGGACGGTTCGCGTTCGTGTGCGACCTCGGCCTCGACGAGGTGCTCGTGTACGCCCTCGACCGAGACCGGGCCACCCTCGCCCCGCATACGACCGCGAAGGTGAAGGCGGGGGCAGGGCCGCGACACTTCGCCCTGCACCCCGACGGCCGCCACGCCTGGTGCGTCAACGAACTCGACCTCACCGTGACGGGCTTCGCCTACGATGCGGCGTCCGGGACGCTCGCCGCCGTCGAGACGCTCTCCACGATTCCCGCCGATGTGGTCGATCGCACCGGTTTCTCGACGGCCGAGATCGCCGTTCACCCGAGCGGAAAGTTTCTCTACGCGTCGAACCGCGGCCATCACTCGATCGCCAGGTACACGATCGACGCCGCGACCCGCCGGCTCACGTTTCAGGGCGTGGAGCCCATCCGCGGCAAGACACCGCGCAGCTTCGCGATCGATCCCACGGGCCGCTACCTGCTCGCGGCCGGCCAGGATTCGAACACCGTGACCGTGTTCGCGATCGACCCAGCGACGGGAGCCCTGGGGTTCACCGGCACGTCGATCGATGTGCCGGCGCCGGTGTGTGTCCTGTTTGCCAGAGACAAGTAAGTCCATCCGGTTGGGCGCGGGAAGAAAGCCGGCTGGCGGCGGGAGCCAAGGAAGCCCGGAACGCGAGCGACGGGTAGACGGGTAGCGAGCCATGAATCCACCGCGGAACGAGTCGGGGTGGAGGGCGTATTCCCCGCGCTCGCGCTTGGTGCTTCCCGAAAAGGACAGCATGCCACGCTCAGAGAGCCAATCCGGTGCCGTCTCAATGCGACCCGCATACCTCGTGATCGCCGCCGTGATAACCGCCCTGGTCGCCGGCTGCGGTGACGGCCGGCCCGCGCACCCGGCGATCGGCCGGCGGATGGGGCCACTGCCGGTCGTGGCGATCGGCGATCCCGCGCTGCCCGCGCCGTCCCTCGCGGGCCAGGTGACGTTGCTCAACTTCTGGGGCACCTGGTGCCCGCCCTGCCGCCAGGAACTGCCGGGACTTGTCCGCATCGCCGACCGGCTCGCTGGTGAGCCCGCCTTCCAGCTCGTTGCCGTCTCGTGCGGTTCGGGGGGCGACGAAACCCTCGATGATCTTGCCCGCGAGACGCGGGAGTTTCTCGCCGCTCGGCAGCTCGCCGTCTCCGCCTGGGCACTCTCCGATCCGCTCGCCGCGTCGCTCTTCGCCTCGGCGTACGGCTTGGAGGCATTCCCCACGACCTATCTCATCGGTCCGGATGCCCGCGTGCGCCGCGTCTGGACCGGCTATCGCTCGAGCGACGAGGCCGACATCGCGGCGGCGATCGTCACGCTGCTCAAAGAACAGTGAGCCGGACCGGCCTGCCCGGTCTCACGATTGATGCAGCGATTCCAGCCGCTCGAGCAGCGCCCGGGCGACGCGGAGCGGGTCGGCCGCCCGCGTCACGGCGGAGGCGACGGCCACGCGTCTGACGCCGAGCGCTGCGAGCGTCTCGAGCCGCTCGAGCGTAACGCCGCCGATCGCAAACGACGGGATCGCGAGCTCACGGCAGACCGTCCGCAGAAACTCCGGCGGGGCGTGCTCGGCGAACGACTTCGTGGCCGAGGGGAAGCAGGGACCGATCCCGAGGTAGTCGGCTCCGGCGGCGGCCGCTGTGCGGGCCTCCGCGATCGAATGCGCCGTGCTGCCGATGACGCTGCCAGGCCCCAGCACCCGACGGACGAGCGGCACCGGCAAATCATCGGCCCCGACATGGACTCCGTCGGCGCCGACCGCCACGGCGACATCGGGCCGGTCGTTCACGACCACCAGCGGCGGCCGCGCGGGGTCGTGTCGGCGCGCGATGGTCACCGCCCGCTGCATGCGGTCGGTGACGAAGGCGATCGGCAGATCCTTGTCGCGGATCTGGAGCATCCGCACACCCGCCCCAAAGAGGCCTTCCACGAGCCGCTCGAAGACGGCGACGTCGTCCCGGCCATCGACGAGCACGCAGAGCGTGACTCCCGCGAGCCTGTCCCGGGCCCGCACGATCGCCATCACGCGTCGCTCGAGATCGTAGAGCCGGTAGCGAATGCGCTCGAAACCGCTCGGAGTTCCCGGAGCCACGACGGCGACGCACTCCTCGAGGCTCCGCAGTGCCTGCGTGCCGCGGGCGGCGTTGGCGGCCACGAGGTCGGCGATCCCGGTTCGCGGCAGAGACGCGGCGGCGTCGAGGCCCTGGCCGACGTCGCCCGGCACGTCCCGGGCGGCGCTGCGGCCTGCCAGTTCCGGCCGGGCGAGCACCGCGGCCAGTTCATGTCGCAGGTCCTTCGCGAGTGCCGTGAGCATGACGTCGTCGAGACTGAAGCGAACGACGTCCTCGATCACCCGCAGGGCCTCGGACGCACGATTGGCCGAGGCATCGACGGCCCGCCAGATGCCGGCCGAAGACCCGGACCCGCTCGTGCCGTTTGATTCACCGGGTTGCACAGCCGCCGCCTTTCCTTCGTTTTCCCCGTTGTAGCACGCTCGCCACTCGCCTTGGAGAAAGCCACCCCGATTCCTACACTCCCCCGCCCCGAAAGCGCCTCGGATGAGAGCCATGGCCCCCTTCCGCTACCTCACGCTCGTCTGGCCAGGACTTCCCTGGCTCTGGCTGCGGGGCAGCCTCATGGGGCTCGCGCTCGCGCTGGCGTTCGCCGTGTCGCTCGACATCGCGGTGGTCGCCACCTGGATCTGGCCCGGGCTCGTCGAACTGCCGTTCGTCCTCGGGCTTTGGACGGCGACGGCCGTGATCTGGCTGGTATCGACGGTCTCTGCGGCATCCGCCTTCCCGTCGGCGATTCCAGCGGTCCGGGCCGCGGAGGCCGATGCCCTCTTTGCAAGAGCCCGAGACGCTTATCTCGCGCGGGACTGGCTCCGTGCGGAAACGCGGCTCCGTGAACTCCTCGACCTCGCACCGACCGACGGCGAAGCCCAACTCCTCCTCGGCACGCTCCTGCGCCGCGTCGGCCGCAAGCCCGAAGCTCGGCAGGCCCTCGAGAAACTCTCCCGCAGCGATTGCGGTGCGGCATGGCGTGGGGCGATTGCCAAGGAACTCCACCGGCTCGCGGCCGGGCGGCCCGACGACACCGACGACGATTCAGTCGTTCTGCCGCTCCGCGAGGAGTCCACCGCCGCCCACGGCCGCACAGCGGCGGCCTGAAACCGGGGAAAGCCGCGTTTTCACCGGTCGAACGACCCGCAGACAGACTTTCCTGGCCGTCGCTCCTAGAATCCTCCGACGGGTTTGGCGTAAGGTTTGCTGCTCCACAAGATGAGGGGCGGCGACTGCCGGATTGGCACGCCGGCCCGACGAACAGGACCGAGCAGGATTCGGCCCAGGATTTCGCCCCGGCATTTCGCACTTAGGACACTCGCCCATGTACGAGCGCTTCACGGATCGTGCCCGCAAGGTGATGCAGCTGGCCAACCAAGAGGCTCAGCGGTTCAACCACGAGTACATCGGCACCGAACACGTTCTCCTGGGCCTGATCAAGGAGGGCAGCGGGGTCGCGGCGAACGTGCTCAAGAACCTCGACATCGACCTGCGGAAGATCCGCATGGAGGTCGAGAAGCTCGTCCAGAGCGGCCCCGACATGGTCACGATGGGCAAGCTCCCGCAGACTCCCCGGGCGAAGAAGGTCATCGAGTATTCGATGGAGGAGGCCCGCAACCTCAATCACAACTACGTCGGCACCGAGCACATCCTGCTGGGTCTGCTCCGCGAGCAGGAGGGCGTGGCCGCTCAGGTGCTGATGAACCTCGGCCTCAAGCTCGAGGACGTCCGCGAGGAGGTGCTCAACCTCCTCGGCCATGGCATGGAAAACGAGGGGGGCGAGCGGGCCGGCATGGGCGGCCGGCAGCCGGCCGGTGCCGGCGGCGGCGGCGGCGAGTCGAACCCCAAGGCGGGGAAGAGCAAGACGCCCGCCCTCGACAGTTTCGGACGCGACCTCACCGAGCTCGCCCGGCAGGGCAAGCTCGATCCCGTGATCGGCCGCGAGAAGGAGATCGAGCGGGCCATTCAGATCCTCTGCCGCCGCACCAAGAACAACCCGGTGCTCCTCGGCGAGGCGGGCGTGGGCAAGACGGCCATCGTCGAGGGCTTCGCCCAGCGGGTGATCGACGGCAACGTGCCCGAACTGCTCGCCGACCGGCGGATCGTGGTGCTCGACCTGGCGATGATGGTCGCCGGCACGAAGTATCGCGGTCAGTTCGAGGAGCGGATCAAGGCGGTGATGAACGAGGTCCGTCGCGCCAAAAACACCATCCTCTTCATCGATGAGCTCCACACGCTCGTGGGTGCCGGTGGCGCGGAGGGGGCGATCGACGCCTCCAACGTGCTCAAGCCGGCGCTGGCCCGCGGCGAGATCCAGTGCATCGGCGCCACCACGCTCGACGAATACCGCAAGTACATCGAGAAAGATTCGGCCCTCGACCGCCGCTTCCAGATCATCATGATCGAGCCGGCCACGAAGGACGAAGCGGTGGAGATCCTGAAGGGCCTCCGCGACCGCTACGAATCGCATCACCGCGTCTCGATCACCGACGCCGCCCTCGAGGCGGCCGTCGATCTCTCCAGCCGCTACATCACCGGCCGCTGCCTGCCGGACAAGGCGATCGACGTGATCGACGAGGCGGGCGCCCGCGTCCGCCTCAAGGCGATGACCAAGCCGCCAGATCTCAAGGAGATCGACGACGAAGTCGAGCGACTCAACAAGGAGAAGGAAGAGGCGGTCGCCAACCAGGACTTCGAGAAGGCGGCGGCGCTCCGCGACCAGGCCGACAAGCTCAAGAAAAAGAAGCAGTCGATGACCCGCGACTGGCGGGACAAGAGCCGTGAGGCCGACGGCGTGGTCGATGAGGAGGTCGTCGCCGAGGTGGTCTCGAAGATGACGGGCATCCCGCTGACGCGGATGAGCACCGAGGATCAGGCCCGACTGATGGGCATGGAGAACGAGCTTCACAAGAAGGTCATCGGACAGGAACCGGCGATCAAGAGCGTCTCGAAGGCGGTCCGCCGCAGCCGCTCCGGGCTCAAGGACCCGAAGCGGCCGATCGGCTCGTTCGTGTTCGCCGGCCCGACCGGCGTCGGCAAGACGTTGCTCGCCAAGGCGCTCGCGCAGTTCATGTTCGGTGACGCCGACGCGCTCATCCAGATCGACATGAGCGAATACATGGAGAAGCACAACGTCAGTCGCCTGATCGGCGCACCGCCGGGCTACGTTGGCTTCGAGGAGGGAGGGCAACTCACGGAGAAGATCCGTCGCCGCCCCTACGCGGTGGTGCTGCTCGACGAAATCGAGAAGGCCCACCCCGACGTGTTCAACATGCTGCTCCAGGTGATGGAGGAAGGTCGGCTCACCGACTCGTTCGGCCGCAACGTCGACTTCCGCAACACGATCATCATCATGACGACCAACGCCGGAGCGGAGGCGATCAAGAACGAGTCGGCCTTCGGCTTTCAGGCGCCCGATAGCGATGCCAGTTACGACAGCATGAAGGGGCGTGTCAACGAGCGAATCGAGAAGGTCTTCCGGCCGGAGTTCTTGAACCGCCTCGACGACGTGATCGTGTTTCACCATCTCACGGTCGAAGACCTCAAGCAGGTCATCGACATCGAGTTGGCGAAGGTCCGCGAGCGGCTCATGGAACGGGGCCTCAAGCTCGAACTCACCGATGAGTCCAAGAAGTTCCTCATCAAGAAGGGTTCCGACACCGACTTCGGCGCCCGGCCGCTGCGTCGGGCCCTCGAGAACTTCATCGAGGACCCGGTCAGCGAGGAGCTGCTCAAGGGCGAGTTCGAGGGCAAGGACACGATCCAGGTGGACTGCATCGAGGTCGCCGGCAAGAAGCAACTCACCTTCAAGGGGCTGGTGACCGCCGAGCCGGTCGCTTCGGCTCCTGCCGAGGGCACCGCCGAAGGCTGACCGCGTCCAGCCGCGAAATCGGCACCGAAGCGCGAAGGCACGGGCACGCCCAGGATCTCTCGCCGAACAAGGCGATGGGGGTCGGCGAACGCTCGGCGAGCTTCGTTCTTCACCTGCCCGCCCCGACATGCCCAGCCTGCCCGTTCGCCCGGCACTCCTTCCGGCCGGCTCATGTTGCCCGACCCGCACGGCCGATACGACCTGCAGGGTTTGATGCGCCCCCAATCGCGCACACCCTGCTTGGACTCGCTCCCATGGCCGCACGTTCCTCCGCCTCCCCGCCTGCGGGCGTCACCGGTTGGTTCGCCAATCAGGTGGCGAACCTCGGGCAGTTCGCCATGGACTGGGTCACGGGCGTCGGCGACGTGGCCGTCTTCGCCATCCAGACCATCGGCTGGATCTTCGCCCGCCGGCAGCGGCGAGACGTGCTCCTGCCCAACTTCTATCAGATCGGCGTCATGTCGCTGCCCGTGGTGGCGCTCACCGGCCTGTTTATCGGCATGGTGCTCGCAGTGCAGAGCTACGCCCAGTTCAAGGCACTCGGGCTGCAGACCCGTCTCGGATCGGTCATCAACCTGTCGCTCGTACGGGAACTCGGGCCCGTGCTCGCGGCCACGATGCTGGCGGGCCGCGTCGGCAGCGCGATGGCGGCCGAACTCGGCACGATGCGGGTCACCGAGCAGATCGACGCGCTGGAGAGCATGGGGGCCAACCCCATCTACTACCTCGTCGTGCCGCGGTTTCTCGGCTGCCTGATCCTCATCCCGTCGCTCACGGTCATGGCCGACTTCATGGGCGTGCTCGGCGGCTACTTCTACTCACACGTGCTCCTGGGGATCGACTACCACCATTACTGGGCCAACTCCCGCGAATACGTCGATGTCTTCGACTTCCTCCTCGGCATCTTCAAGACCCTGTTCTTTGGCGCGGCGATCGCCCTGGTGAGTTGCCATCACGGTTTCCACTGCGAGCCCGGCGCCGAGGGCGTCGGTCGGGCCGCGACCAACGCCTTCGTCCACTCGTTCGTCCTGATCCTCATCCTCGACCTGTTTCTGGGAATCTGGCTCAACAACGTCCACGACTTCTTCCGTCCCGAAGGCCCGCGCAAGCTTCTCTGACGCCATCATGCCCGCCGCAGCACCCGCCAAGCCCCGACGCCCCGACGAGCCCGCCGGCCCGCTCCTGCGGGTCGACTCGCTCCACGTCCGCTTCGGCAGCCAGGAAGTACTCCGCGACATCTCGATCGACCTTGAGCCAGGGCGAACACTCGTGATCCTCGGAGAGAGCGGCTGCGGCAAGACCGTCCTCCTGAAGTCGATGATCGGCCTGATCCGGCCCACGCGGGGCGACGTGCAGTTCGAGGGACGGTCGCTCGCCGGCCTGAACGACCGGTCGCTCGCCCACCTGCGGACGCGGTATGGCTTCGTCTTCCAGGGCGCAGCCCTCTTCGACAGCCTCACGATCCTCGACAACATCGCCTTCCCCCTCCGCGAGCACACGCGGATCCCCGACGCCGAGGTCCGCACGATCGTCGAGTCGCTTCTCGACGAGGTGGGGCTGCCCCGCAGCGTGCTTCCCAAGAAGCCGGTCCAGCTCTCGGGCGGCATGCGGAAGCGGGCCGGACTCGCCCGGGCCCTCGCTCTTGATCCGCAGCTCGTGCTCTACGATGAGCCGACCACCGGCCTCGATCCGATCATGAGCGACGTGATCAACGAGCTCATCATCCGGGTGCGCGGCCGGCCCTACGTGACCAGCGTCGTCGTCACGCACGACATGCACACCGCCCGCAAAGTGGCCGACCGCGTGATCATGCTCTACCCGGTCTTCCGCCTTCGCCCCGACGAGCCGCAGGTCGTTTTTGACGGTACCGTGGAGGAACTCGACCGCTCCCGTGACCCGCGAATTCGTCAGTTCGTCGAGGGGCGGGCGGGGGCGCGGCTGATGGAGCTCCGCGAGGAACAAGCCCGCGACCATGAAATCCAGGCCGAATCGACCGCCACGGCCGATGCCGATGCCGACACGCTCGAAGGGGAGGCCGACGCATGAACGAACGCGTGATGCAGTTCCGCGTGGGAGTGGTAGTGCTGGCGACAGCCATCATCACCGGCATCCTGATCGTGCTCTTCGGCGACCTGCCCTCGCTCGTGCAGGCGACCTATCCGCTCAAGATGAGTTTCTCCGACGCTCGAGGCGTGGCGGAGGGAACACCGGTCCGAAAAAATGGCATCCTCGTCGGTCGCGTCGCCGATGTGAAACTCGACGAGCGGGGGGGCGTGAGCGTCGTGGCCGACATCGACTCGTACGTGCCGATCTACAAGGACGAGCAGCCGCGGATCGCGAGCACGCTGCTCGGCGATGCCGAAATCCAGCTCGTGCCCGGATCGATCAAGCCGCCGCGGCAGCGGGTGAGCAAGGACGAGGTGTTGCCGGGCGCCGTCTCCCGCGACCCCTTCGAGATGTTCGCCACGCTCGAGCCAAAACTCGGCGGGGCCCTCGAGTCCCTGGCCGAGGCGAGCGAGTCGGTGAAGAAACTCTCCGACAACCTCGACCGGCTGCTGCTCGGCGACGACGACACCTTCAGCAAGATGGTGCAGAAGACCGAGGCGGCCCTCGATGCCTTCAGCCTCGCGATGGCCAACATCAACGACGTGATGGGTGATCCGCAGGCCCGCGCCAATCTCAAACAGACGCTCAATTCCCTCCCCGACGTGATCACCGACCTGCGGACCACGGTCCAGGGTATCGGCGAGACGGTCGACACCGCCGATCGCAATCTCCGCAACCTCGAGGGCCTCACCAAGCCACTTGGCGAACGGGGCGAGGGGATGGTGGCCCAGATCAATCAGACCATCGGCCGGCTCGACGAGACCCTCCAGCAGGCCGCGATGTTCACCAAGGCGCTCAACGAGTCGCAGGGCACTCTCGGCAAGCTCGTCCGCGACCCGCAGGTCTACAACGATCTCGCCCAAGCCGCGGGCAACGTGAACCGTCTCACGAAGGAACTGCGGCCGATCGTCGACGATGTCCGCGTCTTCACCGACAAGATCGCCCGCCACCCCGAGCAACTCGGTGTGAGGGGCGCCCTCGACCGCCGCCCAGGGCTGAAGTAACCCGCGAACCCTTGTCCGCCGCGGAGCCGTGCGTCGACCGGCTGCGTTCGAACCCAGAATCACACGCCGACGGGCAGAGACGTCTCCGACTCGAGGATCCGCAAATACTCGGCGATGAAGACGCCGTACCGGGCCTTCACGTCGGCCGGCAGGTGCTTGTAGCCGGCCACCCGGCCGCGGCACGTCGCCGCACCGCAGCGGCACGGCCCGCCGAGATGCACGACCTCTTCCTCGAAGGTCTCGTAGTCGACGGTGATCTCCTCGCCCGCGGCGATCGGCCGCAGGGCGCGGATCTCGATCTCCTTGACGCCGGAGCGGATGACAACGCCGCAGTTCGGCTCGCACGAGTGGTTCACGAGCACGGCCACCCCGTCCGGCACGATGTGGGTCTGCCGATCGACCTGGACGGTGTAGCGCGTCCGTTGCGGGGACTGCTGTCCCCAGGTCTTCAGCACCGTTTCGCCGGCCGTGATGTCGCGGGTCGCACTGACACCCCGGCCGAGACGCCCGACCTTCAGCTCCAGCGGCTCGCCCGGCTTGGGAGCGATCGCAGAAGCATCACCCGCCGCCATCCCGGCGAACTCGTCGAAGACGGAGTCCTTGAGCCGGCTGCCGTAGCGTTCTGTGAGCCAGGGCATCGTCTGCTCGATCGAGTCGGCCTGCAGCAGCACGAGATCGCCCGCGCCGACGGCGTCGAGCACGAGCGCGGCACTCGTCGCCCAATCGCCCCCGGCCTCGATCACGACCGGTTTTTCTGCCGCCATCCCTGCCTGGATGCCCTGCGAGATGATTCTCGTGATCTCGCCGGGCTCGCGGCCGCGGATGTAGGCGTCTTCGTAGATCACCACCCGATCAAAGGTCGCGGCGAGGAGCCGGCCCTGAGCGATGAGGTCTTCGTCGCGACGGTCGCCTGCCGCGGAGTAGACCGCCGTCCGCCGCGGGTGCGGAAACTTCGCCAGCGAGCCGCAGATCCGCTCGAGCGACGGTACGTTGTGGCCGTAGTCGACCACGACCGCGGCGCCCTGGAGATCGAGGAGGTTGAATCGACCAGGCGAGCCGGACGAGCCGGACGAAA
Source organism: Planctomycetia bacterium (assembly GCA_021414115.1). Lineage (GTDB taxonomy): Bacteria > Planctomycetota > Planctomycetia > Pirellulales > UBA1268 > QWPN01. Next base: position 21,777 of record JAIOPD010000015.1, on the reverse strand, counting down.
AACTCTCGAGACCGAGCCGAACCAGTTCCAGCGGCACGCCGAGCCGCCAGGCCGCCGCGGCGCTGGCCAGCACGTTCTCCACCTGGAAGTCGACCAGGCCGCGGTGCACGAGCGGCACGCGGTCGAGATGCGCCAGTCGCGTCTCACGGGGACCGTCACAGAGCACGATCCAGCCCTCGCGGACAGTGGCCGCGAGGCCGCCCTGTGCGAGGTGCTCGACGAGCACGGGGTTGGCGGGGTCGAGGGCGAAGTAGACCACCTGGCCCTTGCACCACTTCTTCATCCCCACGACCAGCGGATCCGCGGCATTGAGTACGGCGGCGCCGCTGGGCCGCACGGCCGCGACGATCGCTCCCTTCACCCAGGCGATCTGCTCGGGAGTGTCGATCTCGGCGATACCGAGGTGATCGCCTGAAGCGATGTTCGTCACGACCGCGACGTCGCAGCAGTCGAAACCGCAGCCCTCGCGAAGAATGCCCCCACGTGCGGTCTCGAGCACGGCCGTGGTGACCGCCGGATTCGCGAGCACGCGGCGGGCGCTTTTCGGGCCGCTACAGTCGCCCGAGTCGATCTGTCGGCCGTTGATCCAGACGCCTTCAGTGCACGTCGAGCCGACGGTGGCACCACCCGTGGCGGCGAGGTGCGCGATCAGACGGACGACGGTCGTCTTGCCGTTGGTGCCGGTGACGGCGGCGGTGGGAATGCGGCCGTCGTCGCCGGGGCCGAAAAGGGCGTCGACGATCGCGGCGCCGACATTGCGGGGCGTGCCGACCGTCGGTTCCAGATGCATCCGCAGCCCCGGAGCCGCGTTGACCTCGATCACGACGCCCCGCTGGGATTCGAGCGACATGGTGATGTCTTCCATCACCATGTCGATGCCCGCCACGTCGAGGCCGATGATCCGGGCAGCCTCGATGGCCCGGGCGGCCACCTCCGGATGGACGATGTCGGTCACGTCCTCCGCCGAACCGCCGGTGCTCAGGTTCGCGTTGCGCCGGAGCAAGACGGCCCGTCCCGCTGCCGGGACCGCCTCCGCGGCGAGCCCCTGCTCGGCGAGGACCGCGACGGCGACCTCGTCGATCACCATCGGGCTCAGCGACGTGGCATGGTCGCCGCACCGCCGCGGATCCTCGTTGACCTTGTCGACGAGATGCCTCACCGTCGAGCAGCCGTCGCCGACGACGAGCGGCGGGTGCCGGCGCGCCGCCGCAACCATGCGAGAGCCCACCACCAGCACGCGGTAATCGGCACCACTCACGAACCGCTCGACGACGACCGCTGCATCCTGCTCGCTGGCGAGAGCCCAGGCCTTTTCCACCTCGTCACGGGTGACGAGGTTCACCGACACACCACGGCCTTGGTTGCCATACCGCGGCTTGATCACGACAGGGCCACCGATCTCCTCGGCGACGGCCCACGCGTCGGCCGCGTCGCTGACAGGCCGGCCCTCGGGGACGGGGATGCCCGACTCCGCCAGAAGCGTCCGGGTGAGTTCCTTGTCCTGCGCGATCGTCTCGGCGACCGCGCCTGTTCGATCGGTCTCCGCGGCAAGAATCCGCCGCTGCTTGGCCCCGTGTCCGAGCCGCACGAGCGATCCCTCGGTCAGCCGCTGCGGTGGAATGCCCCGTGCCGCCGCAGCCTCGACGATCGACCTCGTGCTCGGACCGAGTTGCACGTCGAGGAGCAGTTTGCGGAGCCGCTTCAGCTCGCAGGTGACGTCGAAGATGGTGCCGTCGATCGCAGCCATCAGCAGCCGGTGGGCCGTGTGAAAGCACTCGATCGCGAACTTCTCCTCCTTGTATTCGATCACGACCTTGTAGACACCGCGGGTCTTGGCCTCGCGGGCGCGGCCATACCCCACCGGCGTGCCGGCGAGTGTCTGGAGTTCGAGCGTGACGTGCTCGAGAACGTGGCCCATCCACGTGCCCGTACGAAGCCGCTCGAAAAAACCACCGCGGGTCCCGATCGAGCAGCGGTGCTCGATCATGGTGGGCAGCCACGACATGATCCGCTCATTGAAGCCAGGGAGCGTGTGGGAGGGGAAATCCTCCAGCCGGCCGAGATCGACCCAGGCTTCCAGGCAGGGGAACGATGCCCATTGATTGGGACCGCGAAGGACCTTGAGCGAAAGAATCTCCATGGATGGAATACAGTTCTCTTAGACCGGTCGCAGACGCATGCGCGGGTCTGGTCGTGTGCGCCTCCTCCAGCCGCCGGACACTCCGACGGATGGTTCTGGAAAGGAGGTCGCACGGTTCACAACGGCACTGTGCCGGCGCGTCGCCTGCACAGTCCTGCCTGCCTGGGCAGGCATCCGCACGAACCCGACGAATGAGGTCGTCAGGGCGGCGGCTGGCAATCCGGTGCCGCGGGAGAGATGCCTCCGGCGAAGCGATTCTTCGCGGACAGGCTCGAGAACAATGGGAAGCAGAAGCCCACCGACAACCGACCGGCCGAAGTGGCCATGAGACGAAAGGATTCCTACACCGCGAGGCCGGATGGTAACGCCGCACGCCACACGGACGCGCGTTCGCTTGCGATACCCGTTCCTCGCGGCACCATGATTCCAACTGCAGCACGTTCCGGAACAAGCCCGGCCGACACTGCATCGCCGAAAAGCCCGGCTCCGGTTTCCCGTGGCCGTCTTCGCAGTTCGATCGCCAGAGTTTACGCTTCCAGCCATCGACTGCGAATGATTTTTCGACGCCTCGGAGCAGAAGCACGTCGTGTGCCGAATGGCCGCTGAGCGGGCAGCGGCCAGTGTGATGGCCGAAAACCCTGACTCGGAGCGGATCCCGGTGGTTGGGATGGCGGAAAAGATGACCGTTGGGCGTGGCAAAATAAGGCCAGTGACGGCAGGCGGGTCGGAAATTTCTACAGAAACGGCAGACAAACGCGGGTACGGCGGCGAGACTGCAGGGAGCGGTCGCGTGGCCAGCGGGCAAAGCGATGTTTCCAGCACTGTGCTTCGGGAGCGGACGGTAATCTAGGCATGTTCGGAAAGCCACGCAAATTTCTGTGGCTGGAGGGCGGCCAGCCCGTGCAACCAGTCGTAAACGCCTAAAATTGAAGGTTTTCCCTCGGTTCACCGCCGTTCCGCAGACTGCGACGCATCTGGCTCATTTATGACCTCCCCTTCCTCCGGATCCCCTGACGTCGGCTCACCAGCTGCCCTGGTCGGGTCCGGGCTTCCCTGGCACGGGGACGTCGTCATCGCGCCGGATGAGACCGTGCTGGCGATCGGACGCTTCGACCTCGACGGGGAGTTGCGGTTCAGCGACGGCTGGATCGTGCTGACAACCAAGCGGGTGATCGCCGACGAGCCGGCCTCCGCGGAAGGCGGCGAACGCACGGCGGGCGGCCCCCGCTCGTGGACGATCGATGCCGCCACCCGACTCGACGTGCAGTTGCGTTCGGCGGTGGGCCGCGTGGAGCTCTCGCAAGGCGACCGGATCGTGGCCCGCTGGCTGTTCACGCCCGCCAAGGCACCTGCCATCCACGCGCTTGAAGACGCCTTCGACTCGCGGCTGCGTGGCCCCGACGGGCTGACCGAACCCGACGGCCTCCGAGAAGCCCGACAGCCATCTGCGGCAGCCGACGTCGAGGAGACCGAAGAGAAGCCGGCGGCCGCCGCGCCCCGCGGCCTGGCCGACGATGCGGGGGCAACGGGCGGCTTGGCCTCGTGGCGGCCACTCTTCCGACTCATCTCCTTCGCCAGGCCCCATGCGGGTATGGCGATCCTTGGAGCCATGCTCTCGCTGGCGAGCACGGCGGCGGCGCTCGTGCCCCCCTATCTCACGATGCCGCTGGTGGACGACGTGTTGATCCCCAGACAGAACGGCAAGGACGTGCCGTTCTCCCTCGTCTGGTGGTATCTCGGCGGTCTCCTGCTCGCGGCCGTCGCTGCGTGGCTGCTCTCGTGGATTCAAACGTGGACGCTCGCCTGGGTCAGCGAACGCATCGCCGCGGGCCTGCGCACGCGGACCTACGCCCACATGCAGTCGCTCTCGCTCGATTTCTTCCAGGGCAAGCGGACGGGCGATTTGATGTCCCGGGTGGGCAGCGACACCGACAAGATCAACATTTTCCTGTCGGTGAACCTGATCGAGTTCGCCTCCAACGTGATGCTCCTGGCGCTCACGGCGGCGGTGTTGATCTGGCTCAACCCGCTGCTGGCCCTGCTGACGCTCGTGCCCTTTCCCTTCGTGGTCTGGCTGATTTATGCGGTCCGCGAACGGCTCCGCCGCGGCTTCGCCAGGGCCGCCGTCGCCTGGAGCGACATGACGAGCGTGCTGGCCGACACGATTCCCGGCATCCGTGTCGTCAAGGCGTTCGCCCAGGAGTCGCGGGAGATCGACCGCTTCGTCACCGCCAACGAGCGAGTGCTGGAGGCAAACGACCGCGTCAACGTGGTCTGGTCGTTCTGCGGCCCGTTCGTCAGCCTGTTCAGCGAGATCGGCCTGCTCGTTGTCTGGGCCTGCGGTGCGTGGCTCGTCTTCTCCGGCAGCGTGACCGTCGGCGGACTGACCGCCTTTCTCGCCTACATCGCCCGGTTCTACGGCCGTGTGGAATCGATGATCCGGATGGTGCCGGCCACCCAGCGTGCGGCGGCGAGTGCCCAGCGGATCTTCGAGATCCTCGACTGCAAGCCGACCGTTGCCGAAGCCCCACGGCCGGTGAGGCTCGGCCGCGTGGCAGGGCGGATCGAGGTCTCGGGCGTGCATTTCCGCTACGGGGCCCGCGAGGTGCTCCACGGCATCGACCTCGTGATCGAACCGGGTGAAATGATCGGTCTGGTGGGCACGAGCGGGTCCGGCAAGTCGACACTCGCCAATCTCGTGTGCCGGTTCTACGACCCGTCGAGCGGCTCGATCCGCGTCGATGGTGTCGATCTCCGCGACGTCGATATCGCCGACTACCATCGAAATCTCGGCTGCGTGCTTCAGGAGCCGTTCCTCTTCTTCGGCACCATCGCCGACAACATCGCCTACGGGCGGCCTGCCGCAGCCCGCGAGAAGATCGTCGCCGCGGCCCGGGCCGCCGGAGCCCACGACTTCATCCTCTCGCAGCCGTTGGCCTACGATTCGCGGGTCGGCGAGCGCGGCGGCGGCCTCTCCGGCGGTGAGCGGCAGCGGCTCTCGATTGCCCGCGCTCTGCTCGTCGACCCGCGTATCCTCGTCCTCGACGAGGCCACTTCGAGCGTCGATGCCGAGACCGAGTCGATCATCCAGGCAGCGATCGACCGGCTGGTGACGGGGCGGACCACGATCGCCATCGCCCATCGGCTCTCGACGCTCCGCCGCGCCAACCGGCTTGTCGTCCTCGACGCCGGCCGCATCGTGGAAATGGGCACGCACGACGATCTGCTCGCCGTCGACGGCATGTATGCCCGACTCTACCGGTCCCAGATGAAAGCCGCCGAGGAGGCGGCCGCTGCCAGCGAGACCGCCCCTTCCGCATGAAACACGGTTCCTCATGAACACGCATGCCAACCCCCTCGCGACCATCACCGGCGATTCGCCCGAAGGCTGGCGGCTGGAGCGGCATGCCCATGGACGGCTCGATCTCATCGACGCGGAGGGCCGGCGACATGCGGACGTCGATGTGCTTCGCGCCTTTCCGGTGACGGCGTCAGCGGGGCCGGTGGCCGTCGTCGCCGCCGACGGTGGTGAACTAGCGTGGGTGGAGTCTCTGGCCGCGCTCCCCGCCGCGCTCAAGGCACTGCTTGATCGCGAACTCGCCCAACGGGAGTTTCTGCCGGTGATCGAGCGGATCGAGACGGTGTCCGACACGGAACCGACCGAATGGGCAGTCCACACCGATCGCGGGCCGCATCGGTTCACCGTTGCGCACGCCGACGACGTGGCCCGCCAGCCGGACGGCAGCGTGTTCATCACCGACACGTTCGGGACCAGATACCGGATCCCGCGAGTGGCCGCTCTTGATTCCCACAGCCGCCGCCTCCTCGAGACGTTGGCGTAGCCCAGGTCCGCAGCCTGCGCCGACTCGCCAGGTTGACCCGCATCGTGCGAAGACCCTTCCCCGGGGCCGTAAGATGGACGGGTTGCACCGTTCCTGCGGGACGGGAGGCCTTTTTTCCGGGAAAAAACCGGAAGTTTTTCTCAACTCACCGCTTGTGGCCTGCGTAGACCGGATTAGTCTCGAAGGGTCTTTCCAGGAGAGAACCCATGATCACGAACCGTACCCGACCGTCCTTTCTCCGCCGCCTGCAGTCGCTTGTTTGCGCGGGCCTCGTGCTCGCCCCGCAGGCTCCCGTCATGCAAAGCGCGACCGCAGAGTGCGGCTGCGGTGCCGCGCCCGCCTCCGTGGCGGTCCCCACGCAGACGTACCGCCTCGACTACAAGACCGTCTATGACGAGCAGCAGGTAACGGCCTACCGGGTGTCCACCGAAACCGTCTACGACACGAAGTCTTACACCGTCCAGAAGCCGGTCATGGAGACTCAGACGCAAGAGCGTCGTTACACAGTGCAGCGGCCGGTCTGGGAGACGCAGACCCGCGAGGAACGCTTCACGGTCATGAAGCCGGTTTACGAGACCGTGGTCGAGGACCGCAGCTACGACGTCACCCGCGATGTGGTCGAAACGGCCACCCGCGAGGAGCAATACACCGTGATGAAGCCGGTCTACGAGACCGTGATGCAGCAGCAGGTGACCACGGTGCGAAAGCCCGTCTACGAGACGAGCGAGCGTGAGCAGGCCTACACCGTCTCCGAGCCAGTCACCCAGATGCGAACCGCCTACTCGGTCGGCAGTCAGGCCGTCGACACCGTCACGCCAGTCGTCACGCCGGGCTCGACCGGTCTCGCCTACGCACCGGGCGGCTGGGTCGTCGATCCCCTCACCGGTCTGGCCGTCTGGCAGCGGGGCGGCTACGCCTGGGTGATGACGCCCGGCGCGGTGGTCAATCAAGTCAATCGCGTCTACCAGCCAACCTACACGCCGGTGCAGGTGCCCGAGACCACGATGGTCAATCGCGTGGTCACCCAGAAGGTGCCGGTGCAGACCGTGCGCTACATCGACGAGCAGGTGGTGCAGCAGGTGCCCGTGCAGAGCATGAAGATGGTGGCCGAGACCGCCGTGCGGCAGGTGCCCGTGCAGACCGTGCGGAAGGTCGTGGAGCGGGTCGACAACAAGGTGCCCGTCCAGGTCATGAAAATGGTTCCAGAGGAGCAGGTTCGGCAGGTCGCCTTCCAGGTGTGCAAGTACGTCACCGAGGAAAAGGTCGAGCCCGTGCAGGTGCAGGTGATGAAGTACGTCACCGAGGAGCGGACGATGCAGGTGCCGCGGGTGGTCGAGAAGAAGACCCCCTACACCTACACCGTCCGCATGCCGCGGACCGTGGTCACGAAGGTGCCACTCGATCCCTGTGGCAACCCCGTGCCCGCCGCTCCCGCGATGAACGCTCCCGCCACGGCTGCCCCGGCCATGCCTGCCGCGGCCGCGAGCTACGAGACGATTCCCGCACCCGCCGCATCGTCGGCTCGCCCCACCACGCCGCCCGCCTCGGCACCGGCCGATGGCGGTCCGATGAAGACGTTCAGCGAAAAGCCGGCCGGCACCCCTGCTCCAGCCGCCGACGGCTGGAAGTCAGCCGAGATGCCTGAGCGCCCCGCCCCCTCGAAGACCGAACCCGAGGCCTATCGTGCGGAGAAGCCGGCCACCCCGACCGATGCGGACTCGCCGAGCCGCATCAAGAGCATCCCTTCTGCTCCCACTCCCGGGCCGGCGGCAACCGTTCCCGCCGAGAATGCGCCGACCATCGCCCCGCTGGGCCCCGCCGTCGAGCCCGCTCCGCCGGTTCACGATCCTCGCGATGTGCCGGCCTCCGGCACGTCGGGCACCGGCTTTCTCCGGCCGATCCCTACCGATCACACGACCTGAGCTCGCCCGCTGCGGCCCGCGGTGCTCGCTTGGTGTGACCGTTGCCGAGCAGCTTCTCCCCATACTGCGCTCAGCGTTTGGCAGCAGTGCATGCGCGGAGTACATTCCTGCGATCGCCGCCGGAAGCTCATGCATGTCACACGAGGTCAAGGACGACCAGACACCTCAGCGCGGGCTGCTGCCGTCGCGCCGCAGCCGGCCTTCCCCGCGGGCCTTGCTCGCCGACGAGCATCCCGCGGACCATCCGGGCGTGCGCCGGCTCCATACGTCCGCGATGATGGCGGCGGTGCTCGACGTGCCACCGGCAGCCATCCGGCACTGGGTCCGCGGCGGACTGCTCGAGGTCGTGAAGGGTGTGGGCTCGGTCGAATGGTTCGATTTCGAGCAGCTCGTCGTGGGCCGCCATCTGGCCCGACTCCTCGACCAAGGGCTCTCGCTGCGTGAGATCGACGCCAAGCTCGCCGACCTCGCACCGGGCGGTGCCCGGGCGGCGGCCGCCGCCTTGGGCCGGGTGCGGATCGACGGCCGGCGGCTGAGCCTCGACGACGGCTCACGGCTGCTCGCCGCGGGAGGCCAGTTGCAGTTCGTCTTCTACACGGCGCCACTGGCCCAGCCAGAACCGCCGGAGATGCCGACCGTCGTCGGGCTGCCGGCCCGACGCTCGGCGGTTCGCGAGCAACTGCCGGAGAGCGACGAGCTGACGAATCCTCCCGCTCCCGGCGATGTGGCCGAGATTCTCGATCTCGCCGACGACCTCGAGGCTGCGGGAGAGTTTGTCGAGGCCGCCGAGGCGCTCCGCGCCGTGCTCCAGGCCCAGGGCCCGACGGCCCGCGTGATGTTCATGCTGGCCGAGCTGCTCTACCGGGCGGGCGATCTGACGGCCGCACGTGAGCGCTACTACGCGGTGATCGAGCTCGATCCCGACCATCTGCAAGCCCGCTCGAGCCTCGGCTGCGTGCTCGCGGAACTCGGTGAACACGAACTCGCCCTGGCCGCCCTCGAAGGCGTTCTCCGCCAGGAGCCGGCCTACGCCGACGCCCACTGGCACATGGCGGGCGTGTTGCAGGAGACGGGGCTCGACGACGAGGCGGCGCACCACCTCCGGCGGTTCCTCGCCCTCGCGCCGGAAAGTCCGTGGGCCACCCTCGCCCGCCACCGCCTCGACGCAGATGAGCGCGATGCGTAGCGTTGTTTTGGCAATCCAGAACGGGTAGGCGTAGAGAGTCGGCGAACGCTCGACGAGCGTCTGCAAGACACCAACGTCGGATGCGCTCTCGAGCGTGAGCACGGGAGCTCAGTCCTCAACCTCAACCAGCTCTCCGCCGCTGGCCCACCTCGCGACCCGTTTACCCGTCGCTCGCGCTCCGGGCTTCCCGAGCGACAAACACAAGCGAGCACCCGCGAGGGGCTGCCCGTGCCCCGAGAGCCGGCGTTGCCGCCAAGCGCAGCCAGGATGGCGAAGCGCAGGCGGCATCCGAGTGAGCGGAGTCCAGGATGGACGGAGCGAACGTCCGGCTCTCGGGGAACGGGAAGCCCCGACCCACCACTCGGGTCCCCGTCTGGCGATAGACGAAAGTCGGATGCGCTCTAGCGATTGGGAAAGAGCGGCCGCAGTAGACAATAGAGCACGAAGCCCAGTGCGAAGCCGGTAAACCAGGCGTAGTGGTAACTCGCCACCAGCCATCCGGGAAACGCCGATTCGGCGGCCGCCCCGATGCGGACGAGGAATCCGGGCAGGTTGGGCAGCACGGCCAGCGCGAGGCACGAAAAGGCCACGAGGCTGAAGCCGCCGGAATACCGGTAGATGCCGTCGGCCCTGTAGAGGTCGTCGACGACGAGGCTCCGACGCCGCCAGACGAAGTAATCGGCGATCATGATCCCGGCAATCGGGCCCAACAGCGCGCTATAGCCGATCAGCCAGGTGAAGATGTAGCCGCAGGGATCCTGGTAGAGCTTCCAGGGACACATCAGCACGCCGATCGCCGCCGTGATCAGGCCGCCGGTGCGAAAGCTCACATGCCGCGGCGCGAGGTTTGCGAAGTCGTTGGCGGGCGACACGACGTTGGCCGCGATGTTGGTCGAGAGGGTGGCCACTGCGAGCGTGACCAGGGCGAAGGCGGAGAGCCACGGATTGCCGAACCGCGCGATCACCTGCACCGGATCCCAGATCGCCTCGCCGAAGATCACGACGGTGGCGCTCGTGACCAGGATGCCGATGAAGGAATAGAAGGTCATCGTCGCGGGGAGACCCAGGGCCTGGCCCACGAGCTGATCCCGCTGCGAGCGGGCATACCGTGAGAAATCGGGGATGTTGAGCGAGAGCGTGGCCCAGTAGCCGATCATCGCCGTGAGCCCCGAGCCGAACACGGGCCAGAACTCCGCCTGGGTGGCGAGTGTGCCGGGCTGAAGAAAGATCGGTCCGAATCCATGGGCCGCCTTCCAGGCCCAGGCGACGAGCGCGAGCCCGACGAGGAGCAGAAAGGGGGCGCTCGCCGCCTCCATCCACTTGATCGACTCCATGCCCCGCACGATGAACCAGACGTTGACCGCCCAGAAGATCATGAAACAGAGAAACTCCCCCGCGGAGATCCCGAGCACGGGCAGCGGCTGTCGGGCCGCGGGATCGAAGCCGAGAATCGCGGCTGCGGTCGCATGAATCGCCGCCCCGCCCACCCAGGTCTGGATGCCGAACCAGCCGCAGGCCACGAGCCCCCGCATGAGCGCGGGGATGTTGGATCCGAGCGTGCCGAACGAAGCCCGCAGGAGCACGGGGAAGGGAATCCCGTAGGCGGTGCCGGGATGCGCGTTGAGCGTCATCGGCACGAGCACGATGACATTGCCCAGAAAGATCGTCAGTGTCGCCTGCCACCAGTTCATGCCCTGCTGGATCAGGCTGCTGGCGAGCGTGTAGGTCGTGATGCAGACCGCCATTCCGATCCAGAGCGAGGCCACGTGCCACCACGTCCAGGTCCGCTTCTCACGCGGCACCGGAGCGAGGTCCGCGTTCCAGAGTCGAGGATCGGGAGCCGAGGCGCGACGGGCGGTCGAGGGAGGATTCATGGGAGAGCGCTGCGCGACATCACACCGGAGAGGGCGTTCGCTTGAGGAATCGTCCGCGGCCGACGGTGCCGCAGAAGCGGCCGTCGCGAACTGCCACCTCGCCGCGGACCGTGACCACGGCCGGTCGGCCTTCGATCGGAAAGCCCTCGAAGGCGTTGTAGTCGACGTTCTGCGTCTGCGTCTTGGCCGAGAGCGTGCCGCGGTAGGACGGGTCGTAGATCACGAGGTCGGCGTCGGCACCCGGCTGGATCACGCCCTTGCGGGGGAAGAGGTCGAAGATCTTCGCCGCGTTGGTGCTCGCCACGGCGACGAACTGCTGCAGGGAAAGCCGGCCCGTCTTTACGCCGTGGGTCCAGAGGAGGTTGATGCGGTCCTCGATCGACGGGATGCCGTTGGGGATCTTCGTGAAGTCGTCTTTGCCCATCGGCTTCTGGGTCACGAAGTCGAACGGGGCATGATCGGTGCCGACCGTGTTCACGAGTCCGCTCCGCAGGCCGTTCCAGAGCACGGCCTGATTCGCGGCATCGCGGAGCGGCGGCGACATCACGTACTTCGCCCCCTCGAAGCCGGGCTTCTCGGCCCAGGTCTTGTCGAGGACGAGGTATTGGATGAGCGTCTCCACGGAGACGTCCACGCCGCGCTGCCGCGCGGCGACGGCCTCGTCGAGCGCCTCGCGGCACGACAGGTGCACGATGTAGACGCGGGCGCCCGTGAGTTGCGCAAAGGTCATCAGGTGGTGCACGCCCTCGGCCTCGACGCGGGGCGGGCGGCTGTCGTGATGGGCGTCGGGGCCGGTGCGGCCGGCTGCGAGCAGCTGCTTCTGCAGCGCGGCCACGAGGGTTTCATTTTCGCAGTGCGCGGTGACGACCACGCCCAACTCTCGGGCCAGTGTCAGCGTCTGCCAGAGTTCGGCGTCATCCACGCCGAAGGCTCCCTTGTAGGCGAGAAACACCTTGAAGCTGCCGACGCCCTGCCGGACGATCTCGCGGAGCTGAGCGGCCGCGTCGGCATCGAACCGGGTCACGCCCATGTGAAACGAGTAGTCGCAGCAGGCCTTGCCTTCCGCCTGCGATGTCCACAGGTCGAAGCCCTCCGCGGCGGGCATGTCGCGGGCCGGGCAGACCATCTCGAAGATCGTGGTCGTGCCGCCGACGAGGGCCGCCTTCGTGCCCGTCTCGTAGTCGTCCTTCGAGAACGTGCCCATGAAGGGCAGGTAGATGTGGGTGTGGGGGTCGATGAAGCCCGGGAAGACATGCTTCCCCGTCGCGTCGATCACCTCGGCGTCGGGGGGCGGGGCGATGCCCCGGTCGATCCGGGTGATCGTGTCGCCTTCGCAGAGAATGTCGGCCGTATACCGGGTGTCGGCATTGACGATGTCGGCATTCGTGATGAGCAGTGCCATGGGTGCCCCCGAAGGATCAGCGATCGGCCCAGATCGAACCCTCGCCGTAACTGAACCAGCGGGTCGTCGTCACCTTCTGTTGCGTGTAGAAGGCCACGCTCTCGCGGCCCTGCAGGTGGAGGTCGCCGAAGAACGACGCATGCCAGCCGCTGAACGGGAAGAAGGCCATCGGTGCGGGCACGCCGATGTTGATCCCGACCATGCCCGCCTGCACGCGGTGGCGAAACTCGCGAGCCGCCTTGCCGCTGCGAGTGAAGATGGCCGCGCCGTTGCCGTAGGCCGACGTGTTGGCCAGTTCGATCGCGGCGTCGAGATCGTCCATCCGCACGACGTTGAGCACCGGGCCGAAGACTTCTTCCTGCATCGTGATCATGTCGGGCCGCACGTGGTCGAGCACGGTGGGGCCCACGAAGAATCCTCCGGGGGCCGCCGCCACCTTCGTCGTGCGGCCATCGGTGAGCGGCTTCGCCCCCTGGCCCGCGGCCTGTGAGATCAGCTCGCACACCCGTTCGGCATGCTGCCGGGTGATCACCGCCCCCATCTGCGCCTCGGGATCCCGGTCGGTGGGGCCCACCCTGATCTTCGAGACGATGTCGACGAGCTGCGGCAGCACCGTCTCGGCTGCCTTGCCGATCGCCACGGCGGTCGAGCCCGCCATGCACCGCTCGCCGGCACAGCCGAAGGCGGCTTCGAGAATGCCCGTCGATGAGTGCGTGACGTCGGCGTCGGGCATCACGAGCACGAAGTTCTTGGCGCCGCCGGCGGCCTGCACCCGCTTGCCGTGCAGCGTGCCGATCCGGTGGATCTCGCGGGCGATCGGCGTCGAGCCGACGAACGAGATCGCCTTGACCGTGGGATGCTCGAGGATCGCCGTCACCGCCTCGCGGCCGCCATGCACCACGTTGAGCACGCCCGGCGGCAGGCCGGCCTGCCGGGCCAGCTCGGCGATCCGGTTGGTCGTCAGCGGCACCTTCTCGCTCGGCTTGAGCACGAAGGTGTTGCCGCAGGCGACGGCGATCGGCCACATCCAGAGCGGCACCATCGCGGGAAAGTTGAAGGGGGTGATGCCGGCCACGACCCCGAGCGGCTGACGGATCGAGTCGCAGTCGATGCCCCGGGCGATGTTCTCGGCCGACTCGCCCATGAGCAGGCTCGGCGCGCCGCAGGCAAACTCGATGTTCTCGAGGCCGCGGCGAACGTCCCCCCGCGCCTCGGCGAGCGTCTTGCCGTGCTCGGTGGTCACGCTCCGCGCGAGTTCGTCGAAGTGGTCTTCGAGGAGCACCTTGAGGCGAAACAGGATCCGGGCCCGTTCAACCGGCGGTGTCTCCATCCACTTGGGAAACGCCTCTGCCGCCGCCTGCACGGCCTGATCGACGACATCACCGCCGCACATCGGCGTCTCGGCGATCACCTCGCCGACCGATGGGTTGTGGACCGGTGTGGTCGGCACTCCGGAGACGGTGATCCATTCGCCGCCGATGAACAGCGGGCAGGGAACGAGTTGCGGCATGGCACGGTGCTCCGAATGACCCGGCGGAAGGCAGCCAGTGTACCTGCAGCCCACGCCATCCTGCATGAGCATGCTGAGCCGTGTTCTCCGTCAGGAAGCCCCAAGCGGAAGCGTGGGGACTCCGGGTTCCACCTCGCTCCGCGGCACGCTACCATCGACATCGGTTCCCGACTGGAATCCCCAAAAGCCCGGGCGGGGTCAACGCTCTCCATCCCAAGCCGCTCCTCGGCACCGCTTCGGGCGGCCACCCGCTCTCCCGTCGCTCGCGCTGCGGGCGTCCCAGACACCCGATGCCAAGGCTCACGGATCGCCACGCCGACGCAAAGACGCCTGATGACTTCCTCCCCACCACCACCCAGATGGACACTGTTCCGCATGAGATGGACCGTCTTGGCCCTGCTCGGGATCGCAACCGCTCTCGCCGCTGGCCCGCGGGCCACCGCGGTCGAGCCCGGGCCGCGACCCAACGTGCTCTTCATCCTCTGCGACGACCTGCGGCCAGACGCCCTCGGCTGCTATGGCTCGAAACACGTGAAGACGCCGCAGATCGACGCCCTCGCCGCGGAGGGCGTGCGGTTTGCCAACGCCTTCTGCACGACATCCCTCTGTTCGCCGAGTCGGGCAAGCATCCTCAGCGGTCGCTACGCCCATGCCCACGGCGTCCGTAACAACTTCACCGAGCTGCCGGCCGGGATCACCCACTGGCCGGGCCGTCTCCGCGAGCAAGGCTACGCCACGGCGTACGTCGGCAAGTGGCACATGGGCGAGGACAACGACGACCCGCGTCCGGGTTTCGATTGGTTCGTCTCGCACAAGGGACAGGGCAAATATTTCGACACGGAGTGGAACGTCAATGGTGCGGGCCACGAAACGCCCCCGGGCTACTACACCCACGTCGTCACCGACTATGCCCTCGACTGGCTGCGGAAGCGGCCCGGCGAGCAGCCCTGGGCCCTCTGCATCGGCCACAAGGCGCCGCACTCGTTCTATTTTCCGGAGCCTCAATACGCCCATGCGTTCGACGATGTCCGCGTAGCCTATCCACCCAGCGGCTCCCGGCTCGACGGCAAGCCGGACTGGATCCGCCAGCGTCTCCCGACCTGGCACGGCATCCACGGCCCGCTCTTCGAGTGGCGAAAAAACTTTCCCGACTCGCGGCCGGAAGCGGTGAAGGACTTCGAGAACATGGTGCATGCCTACTGGGGCACGGTGCTCTCGGTCGATGACAGTGTGGGGAGGCTCATCGACTTTCTCCGCTCGACCGACCAACTTGCAAACACGATCGTCGTGTTCATGGGCGACAACGGCCTCTTGGAGGGTGAGCACGGCATGATCGACAAGCGGACGATGCACGAGCCGAGCATCCGCATCCCGCTCATCGCCCGCGGTCCGGGATTGCCGCGGAGTCGCGTGGTGAACGAGCAGGTACTCACCGAGGACGTCGCACCGAGCATCCTCGAGGCCTGCGCGGCCCAACCGCTCGCTGCATGCGACGGCCGTTCCTGGGTAAAACTCACGACGACCGGCGATCCCGCCTGGCGCACTGCCTGGCTCTATGAATACAACTACGAGAAGCCGTTCCCCTACACGCCGAACATTCGCGGCATCCGCACCGACTGCTGGAAGTTCATCCGCTACCCGCACGGCGACGGCTCTCCCGACCGGCACCCGCCGGAACTCTACGATCTCGTGGCCGATCCCGACGAATTGCACAACCTCGCCGACGATCCGGCCCACGCCGCGATCCGAGCTGACCTCGAACGCGGGCTGGCCGACCTCCTCGCCACCCATGGCCTGGCCGATGGCAAGGACACGATGCCTCTCGACGAGGGCATCGACACCGCGCTGCCTGACGTGAAGATTCGCTAGACCGCATCCGAAGTTGGTGTCGCGCCGGCCGACTCGTTCCGCGGTCTGTCCTCGGCCGATCAGTGCTTGTGGTTGTGCGAGTGGCCTCCGACCTTGCCGACGTAGATCTTTCCGCCGATCTCGACGTTGAGGCGGCCCGACGCACCGCTGCCATCGATCGCCCGGCAGATTTCCTTGCTCGTCGTGGCGAAGGCCGATGCCGAGCCGGCAGCGTCCCCCTTCTGCGGCTGCGCGGACAGCGTGAACTGCTGGGGCTTGCCGGCGGTTCGCATGTTGAGCGTGAGCTGCTTCGCCGTGATCGGCACGGGCTTCGTCGCGGATGAGTCGAGGATGTGGATCGTGACGGTGTCGGTCGCGTCGTCGTGCACGAGTTCCGCGTGGTAGTCCTCCTTGCCGAGCTCGATGAGCCCGCCGTGGTGCGGCCCCTCGGTCGGATGAGCATGGGCATGCCCCGCCGCAGGTGCCGCCTCCAACCGTGCCCCGACCGCTGCCAGCCCGCACATCAGCGCTACCGCCTGGCACCGCTTCATGAAACGCATCACGCTCTCCTTCTTCACAGGGGAAACCATCGTTTGGAAAGAAACCTTCATCGGGGCATGCATCGATTCGCTGCCAATTCGTCGTGCTCGGCCTCAGCCATCGCCCGCTCGGCCTGGCTGCGGCCGAAGCACCAGAACAGCGCCGGGTGGACGAAGAAGTCGAGCAGCGTGGAACTGATCAGGCCACCGAGGATCACCGTGGCGACGGGATAGAGAATCTCCTTGCCCGGCTCGCCGGCCGCCAGCACGAGCGGCACCAGCGCGATCCCGGCCGTCAGCGCCGTCATTAGCATCGGCGCCACCCGCTCCTTGCCCGCCCGTTCCAGCATCTCCGGCGTGAACCGTTCCCCTTCTTCTCGTACGAGATGCAGGTAGTGGGCGATGAGCAGGATGCCGTTGCGGGAGGCGATTCCCGAGAGCGAGATGAAGCCCACCATGCTCGCCACCGTGAGCGACTGCCGCGTGAGCACGAGCGCCGCCACCGACCCGATCGCCGCCATCGGCAGGGCCGAGAGCACCTGGAGGGCGAGATTCGTCGAGCGGAAGAGCGTGTAGAGGGCGAGGAACATGCCCGCGAGCGACACGAGGCTCAGGATCCCGATCATTCGCGTGGCCTGCCGCTGGCTTTCGAACTGGCCGCCATACTCCACGAAATATCCCGTCGGCAGTTCGGCCAGGATCGGCGCGAGCCGCGCCTCGATGTCGGTCACGACGCCGCCGAGGTCGCGGCCCGCCGTGTTGCACTGGATGATGATCCGGCGACGCACGTTCTCCCGGTTGATCGTGTTGGGTCCGCTTCCTTGGCGGATCTCGGCCACGGTCTCGAGGGGCACGCGGCCGCCCGCCGGCAGGTTAATCGAGAGCCGCCGGAGCGTGTCGATGTTCACGCGGTAGGGCTCGTCGAGACGGACGACCAGGTCGAACTTCCGCTCGCCATCGACGATCTCCGACACGGCCTTGCCGTTCATCGCGGTCTCGACGAACTCGTTGACGGCGTCGGCCGTGAGACCGTATTGCACGAGCTTGTCACGCCGCAGGTGGATCTGAAGCTGCGGGATCTCCACCTGCTGCTCGACCATCAGGTCCTTCACGCCGCGGACATCGGCCATCGCCCCCTTCATGTGCTCGGCCGTACGGCGAAGCACTCCAAGGTCGTCGCCGTAGAGCTTGATCCCCACCTGCGCCTTCACGCCCGAGAGCATGTGGCTGATGAGATGGGCCAGCGGCTGTTCGACCGCGATCACGACGCCGGGCACCTGCGTCAGCTCCTCGCGCAGTTCTTCGAGCACCTCCTCGCGGTGGCGGCCGGCCGTCGGATCGAAGCTGACGATGATCTCGGAGGCGTTGACGCCCTCGGCGTGTTCGTCGAGCTCCGCCCTGCCTGTCCTCCGGCTGAAGTTGGCGACGCCGCGGACCTTGCCGATCTTCTCGTCCACCATCGATGCGATCGCATTCGATGTCTCCAACGACGTGCCCGGAGGCAGGAGTACGTTGACCTGCACGCAGCCCTCGTTGAAGGGGGGCAGGAAGTCGCGGCCGAGTCCTGCGACGGTTCCCACACTCGCGGCCACCGCGACCGCAACCGCGGCGAGAATCGGCACGGGATGGCGGACGGAAATCCGGATGGCCTGCCCGGCAATCGCCTTGAGGATGCGCAGGAGCAGGCTGTCCGTCGCGTGCGCCATGAAGCGGGCGTTGGGGAGGAGCCAGAAGGAGAGCACCGGCGTGACCGTGAGCGAGACAGCCAGCGACGCCAGGATCGACACGATGTAGGCGGTTCCCAGCGGCGTGAAGAGCTTGCCTTCCATGCCGCCCAGGGCGAACAGCGGCACGAACACGAGCACCACGAGAATGGTGCTGAAGACGATGGAGTTTCGCACCTCGCTCGAGGCTTCGTAGACCACGCGCAGGGCCGACTTGGGCTCGGCCGCATGGGCGTTCTCACGGAGGCGGCGGAAGATGTTCTCGACATCGACGATCGCGTCGTCCACGAGCTCACCGATGGCGACGGCCAGTCCGCCGAGGGTCATCGTGTTGATCGACATCCCGAGCCACTTGAAGACGAGGCCGGTGATCACGATCGACAGCGGGATCGCCGTGAGGGTGATGAACGTGGTCCGGAAGTTGAGCAGGAACAGGAACAGCACCACGACCACGAGGATGCCGCCGTCGCGAAGGGCCTCGATGACGTTCTGGATGGAGAGATCGATGAACGTCTTCTGCTGGTAGAGCTCGGGGTTGAGGCGGACGTCGGCAGGCAGCGACGACCGGAGGCCCGCGAGCGCCTCGGTCACGTCGTCGGTGAGCTTCCGGGTGTCTGCTCCGGGCTGCTTGGAGACCACGAGGATGACGGCCGGCTTTCCATTGACCGCCGCGTCGCCGCGTTTGACCTGCGGCCCTTCGGCCACGCGGGCCACCTGGGCGAGCACCACGGGCCGGTCCTCCGTCGATTTGACGACGACCGTCTCGAGGTCTTTGATGCTCTGGATGCGGCCCAGCGACCGGACGAGCAGTTCATTACCGCCCTGGTTCAGATAGCCGCCCGTGGCATTGGAGTTGCTCGCCTGCACGGCGGCCTCGACGTCGTGCAGCGAGAGGCCGTAGCGGAGCAGCAACTCCGGATCGACGAGCACCTGGAACTGCTTCCGCCCGCCCCCCATCGTCACGACCTGCGCGACGCCTGGAATCGTGAGCAGCCGCTGCCGCACCACCCAGTCGGCGAGCGTTCGCACCTCCATCGGCGGCGTCGCCCCCCCTTCGCTCCACATGCCCACGTGCATCACCTGCCCCATGATCGACGAGATCGGGGCCAGCTGTGGACGGATCCCCTTGGGCATGCGGTCGAGGGCCACAGCGACCTTCTCGGCGACGATCTGCCGATCGACGTAGATGTCGGTGCCCCAGGCGAACTCGACCTGGATGACAGACAGGCCGACGCCCGAGGCGCTGCGGACGGCCTGCACGCCCGTGGCCCCGTTCAGCACGCTCTCCAGCGGAAAGGTGACGAGCGTCTCCACCTCCTCAGGGGCGAGCCCCGGGGCCTCGGTCATCACCGTGACCCGCGGCCGGTTCAGGTCGGGGAAAACGTCGATCGGCAGTTGCCAGAGCGTGAGGCCGCCGTAGACGAGCAGGACGAGCGCGAGCACGATCGTGACGAGGCGGTAGCGCAGGGCGGTTCTGATGACGGCGTCGAGCATGGAACGTGTGCTCTGGTGGTCCGGGAGGCGTGGGCTCAGTGGTTATGGCCGGCGTGCGGATCGATTCCGCCGCCCGACTTGTTCTTGATCGCCAGCTGGAGTTGCTGGGCGGCCGACATCGCCACCCGGTCTCCTGGGAAGAGCGTGCCGTCGTTGGCGATGACGACCCACTGCGGATCGCGGTGCTCGACGTGGACGGGCTCACGGTCGAAGTGGTCGCCATTCGCGCGAAAGACGTAGTTTTCCACACCGTCCTGGGCGACGGCCTGCGCCGGCAGCACGATCCGCTCAGTCCACTCCTCTACCGGCACCTGAAGCTGCATCCGCTGCCCGGGCTTGTACCGCCATGTCATGAGGCGGTTCGTGCCGTCGGCGCGAGGCTCGGCGACGGCCTCGTTGGGGAGAGTGACGTAGAAACGCAGCGTGCGAGACTCCGGTGCGACGCGATCAGCCACGTAGGCGATTTGGAGGCCCTCCACCTGCCGCCCCAGCCCGCCCGGCGCGTCCAGCACTGCGGTGATCGGCTTGCCGGCCGTCGCCGCGTCGGTGATCGCGGGAATATCCTGCTCGAACGCATCCCCCTCGACGAGCAGCGTGGCATGGTCCACGAGCACGGCGAGTGTTTCACCCGCGGTCACATGCTGGCCGCGGTCCACCGTCAGCGACTGAACCAGGAGCTTGTCGCTGCGGCCATCGAGGGCGGCAGCCCCCGCGGCCCGCACGGTGATCGATCCGAGGAGCGTGCGGGCGCTGGTGATGTTTTCCACCTGCGGCTCGGTGAGCCCGTGGAGCAGGAGGGCCTGTCGTTGGGCGAGTTGCACGGCCTCCAGCTTTTCGAGTTCATACTTCCGCTCGAGGATCGTCTTGACCGGGATCAAGCCCGCGGGGCCGATGCCCTCGAGGCGGGCAATCTCCCGCCGAACGACGTCGACCTCCGCAGTCGTTCGGAGCAGATCCGCCTGGGCCTGCACCAATTCCTCGTGGGTGAGGCGGATCTCGAAGAGCGGCTGGTCCGGCGCGATCGCGTCCCCTTCGGTGACGAGAATTCGGGTGAGGTAGCCGGTCATCGGCGCGATGATCGTGAATCGCGAGCGGCCTCGACGCTCGACCACCATGCCCGGCACGGTGATCGTGCGCTGAAACGTCGAGAGGCCCACGCCACCCTCTTCGAGCCCGATGCTGCGCCGAGCCTGCGCCGAAAGCTCGATGGAATTCTCCTCGGCGTGCCCCGCATGGCCGTGTCCATCGGCTTCGTGGACGTGCTCGTCGGGAGGCTGGTGGTCGTCGGCCGAGGGACCGGCTGGAGCCTGCTCGCCGGCAGGGGTTCCGCCGAGGCCGCGGATCGCCCACGCGCGGACGGGCTTCTGCCAGGGGCCGCTCGCGGCGAATGCCGCGATGGTCGCCACGACGGCCGCGCCTACCAGCATGATCGTGATGCGGAGCAAGCGATTCGATGAATTCGAGGAGGTCATGGATCGTCTCGCGAAAACGGGAATCCTGGGAGGGACGGGGCAGCCGCCACGACGGGAGGCCACCACCACCCGACTTCTCCGACAATCGGAGCAGCCTCACGGCGTGGAAGCGGCGACGGCCAGAAAGGCCGCGCGGAGCGTCAGACGACCAGCCGCTCGAAGAGCGGGGGGCGGAGCTCGGAGGGAACCGGGGGTTTCCAGGCATCGCACGGTCCGCGAGCGGCCTGCAGCAGCGCGATCGCCTTGGTTTCGATCGACGCGAGGAAGCAGTTCACCGTCAGGGCCGGTGGGTCGAAACGAACAGTCTCGATCGTCGCGACACAGTGGCAGCCACCGCAGTCGTGGCCGGATGCCAGTACGGAAATCATTTCATGGCATCCGCTCGCACCAGGTGCCTCGAGACGGTGTGAGGCTGGCTCCGACTCTCGGTCATGGTCGTGGTCCGTGCAGCACGCGACGGCCGCCTCGGGCGCGAGATCCCCGCAGCAGCAGGCCGAGCCGCCTTCAAAATGCGAAAGGTGCCCGCAGCAACCGACTGCGAGATGCAGCATGGTGGCGAACGTCGTGATGTGGGCGACAGCGGCACGCACGGACGACGTTCCTTTCTGACACCGATGGTTATCGGCTTTTCGGCAAGTTCGTGTAACGTCTCTTCTGTAAATCACCGGTAGGGGCCTGACCGAGTCGAGCGTAGCGAGACGAGGTCAGGCCCCTACCGGCCGCCGATTTGAAAAGGCGGGTCATCGAGGTTTTCTTGGAAGTGTCACCTACCCAAGAAGGAGCCTGCGATGACCCACCAAGAAGAAAGTGTTGTCCTTGAAGCC